>JANOBV010000065.1:0-18937 GCA_031411835.1 Bacteroidota bacterium
GCAAATGAAACACAAATACTTAATCGCACTTCTGACTTTCTATCTGTTCTCCTTCAGAGTAGAAGCACAACAGACTCCTCCATTCCGTGGTATCTATATCGATAGTTTCGATAATATCTTAGGAAATACAGTGAAGGAAGATAGTCTTCTTCAATATGCAGCTGATAGTTCATATAACTATCTTGCATTGTATGATCTTCAAACGATCAACTTCAGTAATTCTACACAAGTAAACACGCTTGCTTCATTCATTAGAAAAGCAAAAGAGACGTATGGGATTGCAAGTATTGGAGCTGTAGGAGAAAATTATAATACGTTTCTTAATAAGATCGCACCATATAATGCGAACAGAACTAATGTGAATGAAAAGTTTGATGTATTTAATCTAGAGTTTGAATTCTGGACAGCTGCATCAGTAAATCCGGGCGGATATTATTGCACACAATATTTACAACCAAATGGATGTTCGTGCGATTCGAGCGGTGGATTTAAATTTTTCATTAGCAATATGCACTTGATCGATTCACTTGCTGCGGTTCAAGGAGCAATTTCAGAAACCTATTTGGGTTGGTTCAATCAAGGACAAGGTTCACAGATCCAAAGAAACGTTGATCGAATTCTATTACATGCATATAGAGTTAATCCAACATCCGTATATGGGTATAGTAAAACAAGATTACAATATTTAGCGTCAAATAATACAACAGTAAATGTAGCCCCGATCTTTTCTTCAGAGCCAATTTTTATGGGGCCATGGCTAGATTCTCATGCGCAAATCGAATCGTTCAACAAATACAAAGCAGATTTTCAGTTAGACAATTCTGCTTATGTTCAGTACATAAATTTGTTAGGCTATCAATGGTTTGATTATGGTTACATGCCAAAGCCAATACCCGGATCAGGTAATACCTCATTCACTGCTACTATTAATGCTTCGGGTGCCACAACATTTTGCGCAGGAGGAAGTGTTACGATTACAGCCGGTGGCGGTACATCGTATCTTTGGTCGAACAATGCCATCACTTCATCCATAACTGTAAGTACACCGGGAACCTATTCTTGTCAAGTTACAAAAAATGGTGTTACCCAAACCACTTCAACAGTTACAGTAGTAGTGAATAACTTACCGACAGTAACCATTTCGCAAGGAGCATTAAGTAATAATGCAATTACCGTTTCATCAGTAGCAGAGCCTTCAACAGGTACCTTAACAGGTTATCAATGGAAGTTGAATAACTCTACGATCTCCGGAGCAACATCATCAGATTATACAGCAACTGCAACGGGTGATTATAACGTTGAAGTTACAAACAGTGCTGGATGTTCAGCATCTTCTTCTTCAGAAAATGTTGTGATTCCAACACAGTCAACATGTGTTGTAAGCGTTCCCGGCGGCTTAGCTGCTTCTGCTGAAAATGCAAGTACAGAAAAATTAATCTGGAATGCATTTGCTACTAGCGATTCGATTGTGATCAGATACAAACCGGAAAACTCTTCAGTTTATAGTTATATCAGAATGGTGAATGTTGGACAAACAAGTTTAATTCTTTCAGGATTAATACCGAATACAAAATATCAATGGAGACTAAAAACTGTTTGCGGTGCAACATCTGGTTCGTATACTCCCAAAAAACTATTTACTACAATTGGAAATACAGCAATCTTTACTCCATCAACAACAGCTATGAAGTCAATGGGTATTGAAGTAATTGAAGACGAAGCGCTTTCAATTTATCCAAATCCGGCACGTGAAAATATTTCACTTACATTCTTTTCAAAAGAAGAAACAGAGTCAACTATTCAATTCCTTGACATGAATGGCAGAGAAGTGAAATTGATAAATACAACATTCATTGATGGAGACAATGAGATCATTATTGATACACAAGTACTCCCGAATGGCATCTATTTCTTAAGGCTAATCACTCCATTTCAGAATGAAACTAAACGACTTATTATAGAGAAATAAGAGATTTAAATTCGACATAAAAGCTAATAATCACACAGTAAATCCCGGGTAACCCCCGGGATTACTGCATATGTGGATAACCTATGCTAATTGTTGAAAACTTTAACATTTAATTTTGGAGTACAATCTTCATGTACAATACAAAGTGTATTTGATTTTCAAAGATGAAGGGCACATGACCGCAAGGAAAGTTGAAATTTGGCGAGATAATGAAGTTTTTTTCATAGATATTGATTAGATGCAAGTATTAATGTGAATTATGTAAGACAATTACACATATCTTCGCAACCAGTTAGATGAGGGGAAGGAATAAACAAACCGTTTGGAAACCGGAGCTTGTTTAGGGAAGGCAGAAACAAAATCAAAGTTTTAATTTAGGGGGTGTCCTGAACAGGAGTGGACTTCTAATGAATTGATGCGATCAAGCCTAACTCATTTATAAGTGTTTATTTAAACTAATACAAATACTCAAAGGATGAATAACAACAAGGTCATTAAATTATTGGCAGGATTTTTCCTGATTTGTTTGACTTCGTTTGGTCAGTCGACCAATATAAGAGCCTTCTACCTAAAAGATATTGGAAGTTGGTTAGGAAATACAACATCTGAAAATGCTGTCCTAAATTATGCACAAGGAAATGCATTCAACTACATCATTTTTTATGATCTAGGATCATTGAATTGGTCTAGTACAACAGTACAAAACAATTTAGCATCATTTTTAAGTAGAGGCCGTGCGAATTTTGGGATTACTCAATATGGAGCATCAGGTGAGATTTATTCTTTTTTCACAAATTCAATTATTCCTTATAACAATTCTAGAACAAGTGCTAACGAACGTTTTGATATCTTGAATTTTGAATTTGAATTCTGGAATCAATCAAGTATTACATCTTTGTATTGCAGCCGTTATTTATCTCCAAACGGTTATAGCTGTGATACTGCAGGTGCTTGGCGATTTGCTTGGAGTGAATTTAAGAAGATAGATGACCTTGCACTTCAAAAAGGACTTATTTCAGAAATCTATTTAGGATGGCCTGCAAAAGGACAACTTCAACAATTAGTTTCAAGAGCAGACCGGATTTTAATGCATGCTTATCGTCCGACAGATGTAGATGTATATGCTTACTCAAGAAATCGTTTGATCGATGCAGCAAGTATGAACACATCAGTAAAGATCATCCCTCTTTTCAGCAGCGAGTCTTCGTTCATGGGACCTTGGCTTCAGTCGAATCCACAAACAAAAGCATATCAAACTTATAGCAATAACTATGTAGCAGAAACAGGTACATGGAAACAATACATTAACCTTCAAGGTTACGCATGGTTTCACTACACTTACATGCCAAAGACAACTGTTGCAACGGCAACAATTAGTGCTAGTGGTCCATTGAGTTTCTGCTCAGGCGGAAGTGTTACGTTGACTTCTAATTCAGGTTCTCAATATTTATGGAGTCCGGGTGGCCAAACAACTAGAACAATCACTGTTTCAACTGCAGGATCATATACTGTTAGAGTAACAAATTCCAGTGGTACGAATGCAACATCATCGCCGGCTATTGTATCGATTACAACTACTGGTTCTACTCCAACTATATCAGCGAATGGACCAGTATCATTTTGTGCAGGTGGAAGTGTAGTTTTAACTTCTAGTGCCGCAAGTACATATTTGTGGAGTAATGGAGCAACTACACAATCAATAACAGTAACCGCTTCCGGAAATTATTCAGTAACTTCTAATTCCGGTGGTTGCGGTGGTACATCAGCAATCACGGTTGTTAATGCAAATAGTGGTCCTACTACTCCAACTGTAACAGCAAGCAGTTCTTTGAATGTTTGTCCGGGAACCACACTTACTTTATCTTCTTCTGCTTCGAATGGTTACTTATGGTCAACAGGTGCAACAACACGTTCTATTACGGTTGCAGCAGCAGGAACTTATTGGGTAAAAGCATATAGTGGTCCAAACTGTTCAGCTCAATCGACGAACCAAACTGTTACTCTTCTTACTGCACCAACTACTCCTTCAATTTCGGCAAATGGTTCTTTATCACTAAGCTCTTCTCATACAACTGTAACACTTACATCTACTACTGCGAATGCATATGAATGGTCTAGCGGAGCTAGTACAAGATCAGTTGTTGTAAATACTCAGGGTTCTTACCGTGTTACTGTTACTGGTAGTAACGGATGTCAAGCAACATCAACTGCAGCAATAGTGAGTGCAAATGGTTGCACGCCTCCTGCAATTCCTGTCATCTCTTTAAGTGGTTCAAATGTGATCACATCAGGAAGTACTGTAACATTGACATCAACAACAGCTGGTGGTTACCTTTGGTCAACCGGAGCAACTACTCGTTCTATAACAGTTTCTGCTGCCGGGACATATTCAGTGCGTGCATACAATGCAGGTGGTTGTTTCTCAACATCGCTAAATACTACAATTGTAGTTATTGCAGTTCGTGAAGCAAACAATACAATAGAAGAACCATTAACTCCTTCAGTGGAAATGAGTGTTTATCCAAATCCTGTTCATGATCTGTTGAATATTGATTTTAACACTCAAGTTCAAACAATTTATACGATCACACTTCTTGACATACAAGGAAGAGTTGTTTACACGAAATCTATTCAGTCTGAAATCGGATTGAACCATATAGAAATGAACGTATCAGAATATCAGAAAGGTATATACTTTGGATATCTGACAAGTGACTCTGAAAAGAGATCGCTGAAAGTCATTATTGATTAATTGAGAATGAAAAGCAAAAAAAAACACCGAGAGCTCCGGTGTTTTTTTTTGCCCAAAAAGATTGTAATTTCCAATATTCCAATTAATATTTGTTTCATACGAAATATGTTCTATTTTTAAAGGATATATGTTTTTAAGAATATACATTTCTTTTGCTCTTTTAATACTCTGTTGTTCGGCTTATAGCACCGAGCTAAGTCCCCAACCATGCTTTAGACATTATACAACAAATGATGGCTTACCTACTTCGCAGATCTATGAAGCGATTCAGGATAAGGATGGATATATGTGGTTTGCAACTGATCGAGGTGTTGTTAGATATAATGGCTATGAATTTAAAACATTTGGAACAAAGGATGGTTTATTAGACAATGTAGTATTTAGATTATTTCAGGATAACAAAAAACGAATTTGGATGATTACTTATTCCGGACGTCTATTTATATATAGTTACGGAAAAATAGAGCCGTACCGTTATAACAACAAAATAAAAGATTTGATAAAAGGGGGCTTTCAAATCTCATTGTTTGTGGATAGTACGGAAAATGTTTTTATCGGTAGCACCTTTGGTTTATACTTGATCAATTCTGTAGGTGTAGTTACTGAAAGATTCAAATTTCCATTAATCAGAAATAATCCCATTATTGCAATTGATGAGAGAGTTAATTTGCGACCTGCAGATGGATTTGGTTCAGGGATAAAGAAAGGTCAAGTACTTGATTTGCTTCATCTAAATGAAAAAAGGTTTTATTTTACTCGATTTAAAAGCAATAGTATTGGCCGAGTTGTTACGCTACGTCTCAAGAACGATCGATTAATAGTTGCGATTGGCACATCAATTTATGAATTAAAAAATAGAACAATTAGACAAATTGCAGAAGTACCTTATGGAATAGTACAATTGGTAGAAGACCCGGATCAAAAAATCTGGGCTTGCACACTAAATGGCTTGCACCTGCTTAGCAATTCGAAAGAAATCACATTAGTTAAGTCTTATTTAAAAGATGTATACATCAGCAACATAACGAAAGACAAAGAAGGCGGATATTGGATCACAACAATAAATGACGGTATTTATTACTTAGTAAATAACTCGATTCAAAATTATTATTCTGATTCAAAATTACTAATACCGCAAGTGTTTACACAAGACAAGACACATATCTATTCCGGCTATTTTCCACCAGCACTTTCGAAAATAAATACTAAAGAAATAAATTTTTTCGAGGGCAACTTTAAAAACCCATTTATAACAAGCTTGTACTATGATACATCAAATTCATATTTGTACCTTGGGAATAACAATTTCGGGTATTATCAAAATGATATATTTTATAAATTAAATTCCAGAATCAATGTGGCCAATATTGGATTTGCAAAAAATAAAAATGGTCTTTACTCAGGTTGTTACAAGACATTAATCCGTATAACTGCAGATTCAACACAAGAAATAGTAAAAATAGATACGAAATTGAACTGCATTTTTGCGAATAGTAACGACAAATTATTGGTCGGTTGTCTTGATGGAGCATACATTTTTGAAGATAAAGACAGTAAATTTCATCCAATATGTGATCAATTAAAAGATATCAGAGTTGACGATATAGATTCTTACAATGGCAATATGTGTTTTGCCACAGTTGGTAAAGGCATTGTAATAATGTTAAAGGACAGCAGCATCAAATACATTGATGAATCACATGGGCTCTGCAGTAATACAATCCGTAAAATAACTGTCGGGAATAATAAGATTTGGTGTGCCTCATATAACGGTATCAGTGAGATTGAAATTCTTGATTTATCAAAATCTATTTATCGGATAAGAAATATCCAGATAAATGAAGGATTGATCGACAACGAAATAAATGACATTGCATTATTAAATGATACAGTATGGGTAGCATCAAAAAAAGGGATTTCGTTTTTCCACGTAGGTTCTGATTTTACAAATTACTCCTACCCTATTGTTCATTTTACAAGCTTCCAAGTTGGCAATAAAGACACAACAATCCAAGGCGACTATATTTTTCCTTATTCAATAAACACATTCAGTATTGGATTTGAATCGCCTCTGTTTAAAAGCGAAGGAAGGCAATTCTATCAATATGTACTTACAAATGATGATGACTCTATCCAAGGCAATACGACAAATCGAAAAGTAGATTTTTTATCACTTGATCCAGGTATATATTCATTATCTGTAAGAGCTAAGAATAATTCCGGTATCTGGAGTGACCAACCTGCGAAATTGAATTTTGAAATTCTTTCACCTTGGTGGAAAACAAAATGGTTTAGATTAGTTATTTTTATTTTATTAATCTTTGCAAGCTATACACTTTATAAGCAACGCATTTTATCTTTAAAGGAAAAATTTGACATTGAAAAAAAACAGGCATCCCTACAGTTAACAGCAATGCGAGCACAAATGAATCCACATTTTATTTTTAATGTAATGAGTTCTATCCGAAATTACATGCAGGAAAATGACTTAGCATCTGCAGAAAAATATCTCACTTCGTTTGCAAAACTGGTTCGTTATACACTAGATAATTCATCTATTCAGGAAGTTTCATTGGAAGAAGAATTGCAAGCGTTAAAAAGTTATGCAACACTTGAAATGCAGCGATTCGAACATGGCTTCGATTTCGAAATAAATCCGGACGCTGAAATTGATACAGAAGAAATCATGGTTCCATCATTGCTTTTACAACCATTTGTTGAGAATGCAATTAAACATGGAATTGATAAGATATCCGGAAAAGGAAAAATAATTATATCGATTTATAAAAAGGGCGAATCTTTTTTAATCACAATAGAAGACAATGGAATTGGGAGGACTGATTCAGCATCATGGAATACAGAAAATCGTGGCAAGCATACTTCTTTCGGATCAAGACTTACATTTGAACGTATTGAAGCATTTAATAAAGCATATAATAAGCAAATAAGCGCGAAAATCATTGATTTAATGGATGATAATAAAAAGTCACTAGGAACAAGAGTTGAGATTGTGTTATCCTAAATTTTCATTATATTTGAAATATAAGTTTCTAAATATTTTATGATTTCAGCAATAATAGTAGACGATGAAAAAGCAAACCGCAATTCGCTAAAAAAATTATTGCGAGAAAATTGCCCGACAATTCAAATAGATGATGAAGCAGGGTCCCTTCCTGAGGCTTATCAATTAATTAAAAACAATTCTCCACAAATAGTCTTTCTTGATATTGAGCTATCAGACCAAAGTGCATTTGATTTACTTTCAAAATTCGATGAGGTCAAGTTTAAAATAATTTTTGTGACAGCGCATTCACATTATGCAATTAAAGCAATTAAATTTTCAGCAATTGATTATTTACTTAAACCAGTAGAGGCATCAGATTTAATTGACGCAGTTACTAAAGCTATCTCTGAAATTAATTTTAATCATCAAAATCAGTATCGAGGCTTCGTCGAGAATTTAAAAACCGGAAAGTCACACAAATTAGCTGTTCCAATTCAAAATGGATTATTATTTCTCTCAACAGAAGATATAATAAGACTTGAAGCAGATATAAATTACACATACATTTATAGCAATGGCGAAAAGTATACAGCTTCTAAAAATATAAAAGAATATGAATCTCTCCTGAACGACCATCATTTTTTTCGAATTCACAAATCGCATTTGATCAATTTAAAACATGTAAAACAATTTAGCCGTGTTGACGGGTATTTTGTTCAAATGAGTGATGGTTCCAATGTAGAAATTTCCAGAAGGAAAAAGGATGAGTTCGTTGAAGCTATGACTTTACGGTAACATCTTTCTTAAATTCAAGTTTCATTTTCAGCAAGTCCCTACTTCAACTAGCAATAGAACCTTTCTTTCCAATACTAATTTTTCCTTTAAAAGGAACAAATCAACCATTCGTTTACAAAAATGACCGTTGAATAAATTGCATCCGGCCATAACTTAATTCTGATTTTATTTAGGTAGTAATTTAAAGCATCGCACAAGCTAAATACACAAACTACCTAACATGAAAACAAAATTTACATCTCTAAAAAAAGCAATTTTTGCAACTATTGCACTCGTTATTTGCCTTCTTCAAGTAGGAAATGCAGCTACTTTAAACCTTAAGCTCTACCTACAAGGATACTATCTTCAAGGTGGAACAATGAGTGTTTCATTGTTTAATTCCGGTTTAAGTATGGACCAAATGGATGTAGATACCATTACCATAAAATTATTAGATCCGACGAGTTTTGCAATTGTTGAAAGTGTAAAAGGGATTTTAAAATCTGATGGAAGTTGTAGTGTACCAATAGCCACACCAATTGGTAGTAGCTACTTTATTGATATTTGCCACCGTAGTTCTTTACAAACCATGAGCTCTACACAGGTAATACTTTCAAATATTACTACATATGATTTTAGCACTTCTGCTAGCAATGCATATGGTGACAATCAGGTTGAAGTTGAATCTGGAATTTATGCTTTGTATACAGGAGATCTCGATCATAATTGTATAATAAATGGAGCCGATGCAAATATTGTTTCGGCTGACGCTGCAAACTCCTTATTTGGATATCTCTGTTCAGATATTAATGGCGATGGATTTGTTGATGCCTCTGATTTCATCCTTATAGATCAATACAGTCAAACTTCGATTTCATGCAATTACCCGGGAGCAATCCCACCTTGTCCCGGATGTACAAATAGCAATTCTGTACTCAGCTGGCCTACAACTTACGATGTTTTATGTAGCGGTGACGGCCCTATACAACTTAGTGGCGCAACTCCAACAGGTGGTACATATTCCGGTTTCGGAGTTGATGCAAATGGAGTCTTCCATCCTATTCATCCGGCAGGTATCGGTTTACAAATTTTAACATACACTTATTTCAATCCTGCAACACAACAAAACGAAACAATAAATAATAGCATTTTAGTAATTGATTGCCCTTGTATAGGAACATTGTGTCGTGACTTCAATGACAATAATCTACATGGATGGGATGCAAGTGCAGCTTCACCAAATGTAACTTTATCTTTATCGAATACAGGATCACAACTTGGAGCAAGCGACTACTATGCTAGTGCATTGGATATTGATGGCCCTTCAAAATTCGAAACCGGAACAGACTTTATTGGTCGATGGTGCTGTGGAGAATTCTGCTATGACATTAAATTATTTGACGATGCAGATCCGACAGCAGTATTATCTGCTCAACCAATTTTTTACATAATGCGTGGTAGCAAAGGCTTCAAGTATACTGCAAATACTTATGTACATGAAACAGATGGCTGGCAACGAATTTGCGCACCGATTACAAATTGTAATCCGATGCCAATATCAGCAACGGGAGTTTGGGAACCGATTGCAGGAACAAATGCAAATGACTGGGACTTTTTAACAAATCATATAGATGCAATTTTATTTGAAGCAGATCAATTTGGAAATGCAGGAGAAGTAAGAGGTTTTGATAATGTGTGTTTCAATTCAACAGGAATTTCTGTCACGTTAACTCGTACTAGTTGCGATATAATTAGCGCTTCAGTAACCGGATGTTGTGGTCCCTACACCTATAGTTGGTCAGGTGGTACATTGGTCAATGAATCTACTATCACTAATTTAATTGGAGGCACTACTTACATTCTAACTGTTGAAAATAGTTTAGGTGAAATTGCAACAACTTCAATAACTGTTGATCAAATAACTGTTGATGCCGGTCCGGATCAAACTTTTTGCACAATCGGATCTTTAATAAACCTTCATGGAACAACAAACATAATCGGTGCTCCAAAGATATGGACACCACTTGGTCCCGGATCAATTTCCGGTGGACAAGGCACAGCTGATGCGATTGTAATAGGAGAAGGTTGTTATCAACTCAGCGTAACAGATCCAATTACAGGATGTACTGCAACAGATATTGTTTGTGTTGGCATAACAGCATGTCCGGCTGAAGCATTGGATTTTGATGGTATTGATGACTATGTAAATTTAGGTTCTAATTCTTTGATCAGACCCACAAATGCTCTTACAGTTGAAGTCTGGTTATACCAGGCAAATTGGGCTGCTGTACTTAACAAAACAATTATTGGCAATACAGAAGCAGGTGGATATTCAATTGAATTTGATCTCGGAAATTTATTAAGTTCATGGCTATTTAGAGGCGGAAGTTATGGTATTGCACAGTACAATTGTTCAGGACTAACTTCAGGCTGGCATCATTTAGCTATGACATTTGATGGTCGATATAATAAATTATTCGTGGACGGGAATATGGTTGCAAGTAATGATGCCGGTGCTACTTATCCAATTGCTTATTCCACAAGTTTAACATTAATAGGTGCTGAAACTACCGGCGGATCACAACCGGATCCAAACTCCTATTGTGAAGGTAAATTTGATGAAGTGAGAATCTGGAATTATGCAAGAGATTGCGGAGAGATTTCTCTTACTAAAAACTGTGAGCTTTCAGGAACAGAATCCGGATTGCTTGCATATTACAAATTCAATCAAGGATTAGATGCACAACCAAATCCTTCGGTTATGCAAACTTTTGATTCTAAAACAAACTCACTTCTTGGTGATCTACAGAATTTCTCTCTTACCGGTCCAACTTCAAACTGGATCGCACCGGGTGCAGTAACAGTTGGGAGCAGTTGTACAGGAACAATTTATCAAGCTGAAATTGAAATCAGAGGGAACAATTTAATAATTACGGATGGAGATGCAATTCCTGATTTTACTGATCATACTGAATTCGGATTAACTAATTTGACTAATACAATTGTTCGGACGTTCACGATAAAAAATAACGGAAATGCACCATTAGTTATAAGCGGATTAACTGTAACAGGAAGTGATTTTACAGTAAGCAGCCTCACTCCTTCTTCGCCAATTTTGCCGGGCAATTCTGCAACTTTTTATGTTACTTTTTCTCCAACTACAATTGGATTAAAGACTGCAACAATACATATCAATAGCAATGATTGTGACGAATCAGATTATGATTTTGCAATTCAAGGTTCGAGAGAAGATTGTTTTACATGTAATAGTTTAAATGCAACTCCATCTGTAACGATTAATACCGGATACAACGAGAATACAAATTCAGCATTAGGCATTGGAGCAAATGAACTTAACTGGTCAATTACTCAGCAGCCAAGTTGGTCTGCATTAACGCTCCCTGCAATTGCAAGTACGATCTATTACAACCCATTCAGCAATCCAAACTTTTTCCCTTTCCCAACTAGTCAGTGGATTTCTGTTAATCCATCAGGTTATGCAGGAAGTAATTTGTATTCTGATTTACCATTCACATTTGATTACGAATTTTGTTTGTGCGAAGACGATTCAGTAACATTTGACTTACATAGTCTTGTTGATGATTCATTAGTAGTATATGTAAATAATTATTCGAATACACTATATTATCAGTCCTTTACACTCACAGGACAACAAGCAGGGCAACAAAATTATTTATATACTATTTTCTTGCCTAAAGGAACACATAGGCTGAAAGCAGATCTTAGAAACTACGGCGGGCCGCTTGGTTTTGATATTAGCGGAACTATTTCCGGTAATCATCTCTTGAAACATGGCAGTTGTAAAAATTCATTTTTATTTGTTGATGCAGGCTCTGATATTCGAGTATGCAACACTGGTGCTTCTATCCCACTCCATGGCACAACAAATATAACAGGGGCTCCAATGATTTGGAGTTCTACAAACGGTGGAATAATCTCATCAGGTCAAGGCACTGCAGATCCATCTGTAAGTGGAAATGCATGTTACATACTAACAGTGATTGATCCGGTAACCGGTTGCGTTTATACCGACACTGTTTGTGTTGAATTAATTTCAGTGTTAGTAACGGCTACAGTTGAAGACGTACTTTGCAATGGACAATCAACCGGTAGAATTTGGGGTCAAGTAATTGGGGGAGATCCGGGATATACAGCGGTTATCAATCCTGATCCTAACAATGTGAATCCAATATTGAATGAAAATTTCAGTTTTGATAATTTACCTCAAGGCATTTATGAAATAACAGGAGTAGATGGAAATGGTTGTACATATACTGAACCATTTACAATTTCAGAACCATTACCATTATCGGTTACTGTGACACCACCAAGCGAACTTTGTATTGGTGAACAAGGCTCACTAAATATATCGGCTTTCGGCGGCACAGGAAATTACAATTACATCATACAACCGGGCTCATTGATAGGTAATATGTCAAATGGATCATCAATATCTACTTTTGCAACGCTAGGTGCAGGTAATTATTCGTTTACACTTACAGATGCAAACGGATGCACTGCAACAAATAATTTTACAATAACAGAAATCATCTGTTGCGATTCACTCAATCCGTTAGGAAAAGAATTGATTGTAAATGGAGATTTCAGAAATCCAACTGCAGCTACAGGAAGCAGTCTGCCTTTATCATGTACGTGCTTAGTCAATTCATACTGCATCGGGCCAAATGCACGATCAAAATGTGGTGGATTTTTAAATGTATTAGATCATTCAAATACAGTAAGCGGAACAATTCCTCCATTCAATTATTTAATTGTTGATGGGAATGATGCTGCTCCTGCAATAATTTGGAAGCAAAATATTGGTGCAGTGTATGCCAATAAAACGTATGTCTTTAGCTATTGGATTCAGCCAAGAGTTTCGAACTCGCCGCCAAGTCCCGACATTTCACTTAGAGTTCGAAATGCAAATAACATAACTTCAACTTTTACATTACATAGTGTAAATGGCACAAATATTCCAAATCAATGGACCCAATACTTAGGCACTTGGACACCAACATCAGACATCGCTTCAGCAGAATTGTATTTATTCCAATCAACATGGGGATATGGAGGCTTTGATTATGGTATAGATGACATTTCGTTCAGGGGTTGTCAAGCAGATTGTCCGGATTCTATTCTTACTGCATCACTTGTAATGAGCACAGGTTACGACCACATTGCAAATAGTACGTATGGAACAAACGTTTCAGACGGAGGTTGGTCAGTAGTTCATACTACACCTGACGTTACTGTTCCAAAACCTTATTCTGCGTGGACAATCGACAAACATCCTTCATGGCCAAACGCTTTAGGTAATGGTCAATGGATTTCAGCTTACAATCATTATAGAGATGAATATAATAATCTTGCTCCTGATTCTGCATATGAATTTGAATATTGTTTCTGTTTATGTAAAGCGGATACAGTAAAATTTGATTTCAATGCATTAGCAGATGATTATGCTGAATTTTATCTGAAGGAAAATCCGGGGACAATTTTCGGAAGTGTTAGTTCGTGGTCAACTTCTAACCATATTCAATATCAAAAATTCTTACCTGCCGGTCAGCATTGCATCAGAGCAGCAGTTAGAAATTTGCATTCTGTTGCAATGGGACTCAGTATTTCCGGAACAATTCAATCAGACTTCCTAATGAAATGGGGTGAATGCGATGGTATAAAACCAATTGTTCCAGGACCAATTGATCTTAATGTTCAAAACCAACCACAAGTTGGAACTCCTACTGTAAACAATGTTTCGTGCGCAGGAACAAACAATGGAAATATTACAGTTCCCGTGTATGGTGGTACACCTCCTTATACTTATGCATGGAGTAATGGAGTGACCACACCCACTAATGTTGGATTGTCACCGGGAAATTATTCTTTGACTGTAACGGATAGTTTAGGAGGTACTTCATCGGGATCATATGTGATCACAGAACCAACTCCAATTATTGTTACAGCTTCACTTTACAATGAGTGTTTGAATAATTCTGATGGTAATATTCAATTAAATGTTGCAGGTGGAATTTCACCTTACTCATATTCATGGAATAATGGAAGTGCAACTAGTAATCCAAATAATTTGATTGCAGGAAATTATACTGTTTCAGTAGTAGATAATAATGGATGTACAAATTCTCAAACATATATGTTATCGAATGTTGATTGCATTACACATTGTTGCGAACCGGGATCTACGAATATTGTGATATTCGATGTGCAATTTGATACAATGACTGTTGCCCCACCAATTGGGTCTTCTGATCTTGCATATAATTGCACGTGCCAATCAGGTACATATTGTGTTAGCACTGATGCAAATTTAAAATGTGCAAATTTCAATTCAGTTCTAGCTTCTCCAAATGGCATTGGAAAATATATGATTGTTGAAGGTCATTCAACTGTTCCAAACAAAAGAGTATGGAAGGAAACCGTAAATGTTCAAGCCGGAACAAAATATGTTTTCAATAGTTATACTTTTAATAAACTTGATGCTAACTCAATTCGACCAGTACTAAGCATTCGATTTAATGGATATATTGTAGGCGGTAATGACACAGTAAGTGCTACAGATAGAGTTTGGGTCGAGCACACTTTTTGTTGGACAGCAGATACAACAGGTGATATAATAGTTGACATCATACAAAATAACACTGGCGGAGAATATGGCATTGACAATATTTCATTGCAACGCTGTGTTCCACTTGCACCTCCTGTTGTTTCAGTCGATCTTGGAGGTGACCATGTCGTTTGTCCGGGAAGTGTTTCCGGTTGGATAAATGCAACAGTGAATATGAATTATATTCCAATCCCACCTCCATTTGTACGTTGGAACGATGGCTTTATCGGCCCTGTTCGTGTTGGATTAACACCGGGTAGATGGTGGGTAGTTGTAACAGATGGAATTATCAACTATGCTGCAGACACTATTGATGTTATAGAAAGTTTGCCAATTGTTGTATCATCTACAATAACAATTCCTACATGTTACGGACAAAGCAATGGAACTATATTCACATCAATAAATGGTGGATCTTCTCCTTTTAGTTATTCTTGGAATAATGGCGCTGTTAGTCCCAATTTGACGAACATTTCAAGTGGCTCATACTCGGTTTATATTACGGATATTAATAGCTGCACAGGATCAGCTACATTTACTGTTGCTCAACCTTCAAAAGTTGAAGGTTCGACTACAACAATTTCACCGGGTTGTTCAGGAATTGATGGAATAGCTTCTGTGATTGCCATTGGAGGAACAGGAAGTTATTCATACTTATGGTCAGCCTCCGCCGGATCACAAACTACTGCAACAGCGACCGGATTATCCCCCGGAAATTATTCTGTAATTATCACAGATGCGAATGGTTGCACAGGATCTGCAAATGCAACAGTAGGTAATTCTACAGTTGTACTTCCTTCAGCTCCTGGACCAATTGCAGGGCCAACTTCAGCATGTAGAAACACTATAGGAATAGTCTTTAGTGTATCACCTGTACTTAATGCAACATCTTATCAATGGACTTTGCCACTTGGTGCTAGCGGAACATCATCAACTAATTCAATTACCGTTTCTTTTAGTTCCACTTATAATGGAGGCTTTATTAGTGTTGCAGCGTTGAATATATGTGGAACCGGTCCGCAAGTATTTAAAAATATTCCTGTCATCACAACATATCCAACACAACCTTCCGTAATTGTTGGTCCAGCAATAGCATGTGGACCACAAACACTCACCTACTCTACAACTGCAAGTAATTCACTAGGATTTACATGGACAGTTACCGGTGGAATCACTATTCTTTCAGGACAAGGGACAAATTCCATTTCTGTAAGTTTACCGGTAGGATTTGGTCAAGGTACAATTCAAGTTTATTCTTCAAATTGTTATTCTAACAGTGCAGTAAGAGGAATGACAATTACAGGAAATCCAATCTTGGGTGCTGTTACCGGTTCAAATTATGTTTGTGCAAATACATCAGCTACCTATACAACACCTGTAGTTACAGGAGCTACATCTTATAGTTGGTCAGTGACAGGTAATGCAACATTGGGTGCAAATTCGATGACTAGCACTCTTGCAACGCAAGTAATTAACTTTGGTGCCGGGTGGACTTCAGGAGTGGTGACAGTAACAGGATCTAACTCATGTGGTAGTTCATCAAGAACGTTTACAGTATTTTCAACTCCAACACAACCAGGATCAATTTCAGGTTTAGGAACCGGATTGTGTGGATTGACAAATCAAACATACTCTATAGCGGCAATTCCAGGTGCAACAAGTTATCAATGGACTGTTCCATCAGGAGTAACCATTAACAGCACAACCGGTTTATCAATCAATGTCAACTTTACTCCTGCGTTTACATCTGCTGCGGGTAATATTTGCGTCTCTGCATTGAATTCTTGTGGGTCAAGTCCTCAACGTTGTTTCACAGTTACTTCCCGTCCTGCCATTCCGACAATTACCGGTTTGGATGCAGTATGTAAATCGAATTCTGCAATACCATATTCTGCAACAACTTCATCAAGTGTTACTTCATGGAACTGGACAGTAACAGGTGGAGCTACAATTGTTCCTTCAGGCTCAACGGCTATTGTGAATTACACTTCAGCGACAAGTAACTCAGCAACTGTAAAAGCAAATGCAAATAACGTTTGTGGCTCCGGGCAACCTGCACAGAAAATAGTAGCAGTAAACTTAGGTTGTAGAAATGAGATTGAAAACAATTCAAACAATCAAGAAAGTGAGTTCAATTTATTTCCAAATCCTACAAAAGGAAATGTGAATATCACATTCGATGCTACAGGTAATGAAAAATATGAGATTAAAGTGACCGACATGCTTGGGAACTTAATTTCTAATCAGATCCTGACATCAGTCGTTGGTTTCAATTCTTATGAAGTCAATCTTGACAAAGTTGCAAAAGGAATTTACATAGTAAGTGTTTCAAATGAAAATGGAAATTTTGAAACTAAGAAACTAGTAATCGAATAAAATAAAATCACATTTTTACCCACTTTAAAGGGCGACAATAATAATTGTCGCCCTTTTTATTATTCTCCTCTATGACACATTTCTTTATAGGAACAGTATGTACATCGAGTTTCATCTTCGGTTTGTGTAAAAGGAATTTTAGGATCAAAAATTTTCTGAATTAATTCTTTCAAATTATATTCAAATTGTCCGAATTGTTCTGATGAAAATGGTCCACCGTTATTTAACATCCAAATACCTTCCTTCATCGATTTCAAAGCCATCAATCCTGAACTGATCTTTCGTCCGGGAATGGTTAGGTTTGTCAAGTAAGCGTAATACATAGCTTGAAATTGCTCTTTGTATACAACGTCGCTAAAGTAATCTTCAATTGCTGCCGGTTTACGCTTCTCTACTTTGCCGGTCTTATAATCAACGATACGGAGTAATTGATCTTTTTCATCGACTCTATCAATAATTCCATAAAGCTTGACCATCTTTCCTTTTTCAAATTGAAAAAGATTTGTAACATCTTTTTCCAATTGAAGAATTGTAAATGGTAAATAGGTTTGATCGACTTCTAAAATTCTTGCAATAAGTTTTCGAATTACATTTCGAAGAAGAATATTCTTCCCTTCTAATTGGTCGATTGCCAGAAACTCTTCATGAATTGCTTGATCAACCAGATCATCGATCTTCGAATGAAGGCCTTTTAGAATTGCTTCATCAATACCATGCAAATTAGAATAGATAAGTTGCATAGCTTTATGTAATACCTTTCCGAATGTTGCAGCTTCCATACTTTCCTCCTGCTCTTCGATCTCAGAAAGGCCAGCTATGTATCGAAAGTAAAATCGTAACGAACAAGCCATATATGATTGCAGTCCTGAAGCACTAAGTTTTGCTTTGGGTTCTGTTCCCACATCAGAAGAATAGCGTTCCAATTCTTTGAGAACAGCTTCTGATTTTTCAATTATAATTTCGGAAACTTTTTCCTTTATGATAGGAGTTGTAATTACTTTTTTTGTAATTGAAATTGATTCCGGATATTTTGATTTTAATTCATGTTCGATCTGCAATAAAAATCGCGAACGCTCACCAGCTGTTAATGCTCTAGGCTCAGTATTGTAAAGCAGAAAAATATTTTTCGCTCTTTGCAACAATCTATAAAAGTGAAAGGCAGAAACAGCATGTTGCTCTTCAAATGTTGGCAATCCAAATGCTTTTCTAATGTTGAATGGAATGAAAGATGGTGAATTTCCTGCAGCCGGAAGAACATCTTCATTCACCGAAAGCAAGATCACATTTTCAAAATCCAAGACACGTGTTTCCAAGAAGCCCATTACTTGAAGTCCTTTCAATGGCTCACCGGAAAATGGAATTCTGATCGACTGCGTTACTTCTTTGAAGATCTTCCAGAATGTCGAAATTGTTGGT
>JANOBV010000066.1:0-10871 GCA_031411835.1 Bacteroidota bacterium
AATACAGATTTGTATGGAGTTTACAAAACCTCACTTGGAGTTGTTTGTGTTGGAAGGCAAACTGCAGACTCAGCAGGGCTTGCAAATGGAAATGATATTCCTATAACAAATGTTACTCCGTGGGGAAATGCAACTCCACAAAACGAAAGCGCAATTTTGGTTTATTATCAAGCAGCAAATTTGGCAAACAGTGAAGACAGTATTCTTACCGGCCTTATTGAAAATCCGGTTCAAGCTGAATTCAATGACTTAAACATTTATCCAAATCCGGCTTATGATAAGATCTTTGTTTCTTTCATTGATCAAAAAATGAACAAGTCAATTTGGAAATATGTGCTAACAGATCATCTTGGAAGAGAAGTTCAGTCAGGTGAGTTGTTAAATCGAAACATTGATTTGAAGCAGCTTCAAAATGGAATCTTTCATTTACAATTATATAATCAAGAAAAGGTTTATGCTAAGAACATAATTATATTTAGGTAGAAAGTAACTTCATCTTAAACTTTAATGAAATTACTTTGTCGAAACTCGATAGCAGATTTCAAGATGTAATTTCGAGCCTATTGTTTTTTTAACTTGTGACTGTGTTTTGACAGGACAAGTTAGATTCTAAGTTGGACTTATTGCTATTTTAGGTTGTGCTTTAGATCACATTGGTTGCTTTGTTACGATTTGCTTTCAAAACGTATCTTTGATTTATTGATAAACATCAGATGTCGATTATCTTGCTCGTTATCAATAAATTACAAAGTATTGCACGACAAAAAAAGAAGATGTTTTTCAAACAATGATCCTGCCGCTGGCGGGATTTTTTGTTTCTAGGAATTTAAAAAAGCTCTAATTGCTGCGGAATTTCCTGTCTTTCGATCTGTTTCTTCCCGTAAAAAATTTCCATTTGTCCAAATTGCTTATCGGTAATTTGCAAGATGCCGATCTTTCCAAGTTCCGGCAATCTGCTTTTCACGCGCTTTGCATGAACGTCTGCATTTTCTGAACTTGAACTATGTCGCACATACATGCTAAATTGAAACATGCTGAATCCATCAATCAAAAGATCTTTACGGAAGCGTGCTGCGATCCTTCTTTCCTTTTTTGATTCAGTAGGTAGGTCATACATTACGAGTGTCCACATGATGCGGTAGGCATTTAATCGATCGGTTGAAATGCTCATTTTATCGATGTTTAACTAATTAAAAAAAAATTAACAAAATTCAGGGTAAAGCAATTTTCGTTGTTCGCCGGTAAAACATTTTACCAAGCTAACAGCAGTTCTATGTGTAGCATTCATCAATGGACTTTTTTCGCCGTTCAATAGTACATCCATTGCCGGAATCTTTAGGAGTTCTATTTTAATTTCTTTCGAAATGTCTTCTGAAATTCCATGTGTTTCAATAATCGAGTAAACTACTTTATCTACAAACGGTCGGTAAGGTTCCATCAAATCATCAGCAAGGCAATAAGCATTATATCGATTGTGATGAAAGATCCCCAGAGTAGGAAGTAGTCCGGCAGAAACAATACTTCTTGCCATCGTAGCTCTTAAAATTGCATAGCCATAATTAAGATAATTGTTTGGCGGTAATCCTTCCCTAAATCTTTTGAACTCAATTGTGCGACCATCATTTAATTGTATGCAAGTAAAAATGGTGCTCCAGTAATATGAAGCTGCAGCTGCTTCTCTGTTATCTCCATCTCCGCTCTTTACGTTTTTGTATAATGGAAGGAGGTAAGCATTCTTTATTTTTTTAGAAGCCAGCATGTCCGACTGATTTCGAATTTTCTGCTCCACCGTTTGTGACCACAATTGTTTTTTCAAAGGTTCCTTTGCATCCAATTGCGCTCTGAACCTTTCATTCTGAATCGTGTTGCCGCACAATGGAAGCATTAATCCAGTAGGATGATGTGTTGAATCACATGTGACCAAAGCAACATTATTCTCAAGCAATGCTTCTATCAATGCTTGTGTCAAAGTAATTTGTTTATGATCTAAAATTACAATTCCAATATCTTCAATAGCAATACTAGCGGTCGCTTCCTTTTTGAAAAATTCCGGAAGAGTATCATTCTTCTCAACTTCAGGTAAACGCAAAACTAGCTGAGCATTTTGCAAGCTGAGGTAGGAGGGATTGCCGAAGTAGAGGGTGCGTTTAATCATGGATAAATATTCAAAATTTTTCCAAGTCTACTGATTTCAAGTTTAAAGCAAAATTCCTTTATCATAATTCCTCCAATAGATTTTTCAGTTTTATTAAGTGCCGAAAATTCTAATTTATTTACGATTGATGTTGAAATATCGTTTCGAATGAAAAAGCACTGTGTCCCAGAAAAGCTAACCACTTTATATACATTGTTAAAATTAGCATTTTGAAAGCCATTGCTTTTTAATATACTTGGGTCAAGAAAATCTTCACTTGGAGATACATAGACTAAGTCATTTGGGCATAAGTAAAAAAGTAACTTATCTCCATTGACATTCGATTTTGGTACCGAACAATCTTTAGGGTTGATATTTTCTAGTGCACCTTGTTTTTGATTTTCGATGATAATGTTCAATGGTATGGTTTCGTAACTTCTTTTCCCTTTACCATCCTGATAAACTGCAAAAAATAAATTTGTCCCTTTTGCGGCTTCAACAAATTTGGTTTTTTTATTTCCAACATATCCAACATTAAATTTATTCCCCATAGGCTCTTTAAGCCTTATTTTATATATCGGATGATGAAAATTTCCGTTATTTAGTTCTAAAATATTTTTATTTAAGTCGTCAATTCCATCAGGAGAAAAAGCAAGCTCAGGATGTTCTTCACTTTCACCGTTTGCATTTTGCGTATTGTATTTTGCTAAATGTTTTGTCAAGATTTTTTTAATTCCCGAATCAGTTATGTTTTCAATTTTACTTGAGTTAAAAGATTCATCTATTTTATTTCGTGATGCAATATTGCTTTTGTCTATATGATAGATTTCTACTTTAGAAATATCAATTTCATTCCATTTGTTTTCTAGATCTTTGAAGAATTTTACAATATTCTTTTTATCGAATTCTTTTTCAATTAGTTCGTTAATTTTATTTCGTAAAGATTTATTTACAATTGTATTGTGATTGTCGATTGCAGCAGATAGTTGTGTAATTTTTTTAGTTTGCAATGTTACCGATCCATAGACAGTATCTTTATGAAGCGGTTTACGAATTGCCCAACTTTCCCCTTTTACTTGTTTTACAAATACTTTTTTTCCATTATCGAATTTTTGGTAATAGTTGACTGTCTTATTAATTACCCTTAAGTTTTGTTTGAAGCTAACTAAAGTAGTGAGTAGCTTTTCTTTTGAATCCTGAGAAAATGTATCCCATGGCTTTTTGAAAACCCATTTGTAGTTTTCTTTACTTTCGTTATTGTATTTTTTTAAACATAATTTATTTCGCAAATCAAATCTTAATTCACTTTTGTCTGATTTGGCAAAATCATTATTCAAATAATTAATATGATTTCTTGAGGCACATGCAATAATTAAAGCGTCTAACGCGTGATGACGATGATCAATTCGCTTTTTGTTGAAACCTTTTTGTAGTTCAAGTGGAACTTGAGTTTGAAAAATATTTTTTCCTTCTTTATTTGTCCATTCGCCAAAATGTTGAGTCTTTGTAATTTCGTTTAATCGCTCAAATCTAGGAGTGATAATATCATTCCAAATATCATTTAATCCCCAATCTTGTTTAAGGATCGAAGTTATAGTTCCATTACAAGTTATTACGTTCTTAGAAGTAGCTTCTTGTTCGCCATTTTCTCGGACTAATTTTGATAATAAAGTCTTTACTACTTTGCTAATATAACGAGTATCGTTTAATTGCCGTTGAATAAAAGTTTCTGGAATATCTTCCATTAACAATTTCTTCATTTTTGATCGGTTTTTAGAGAAGCTATCTTTTACAAACAATTCATATTCTTCTAGCCTGAATAATGTTGTTTCTTTTTTGCCGCTTAATTCAATTTTTTTACCGGAATTATTCTTGATGTATACATAAGCGGTACTATTGTCTTTATCTTTATTGATTTCTGCTTCGCAAATTACCTTGTTGCTGAATGAATCGTCAAAAAATCTAGATTGAGGAATTATATGTTCAATTTGATATGACGTAGTGAACAACTTATTTAATGGAATCATTTCGCCTGTATAAGGTGAACGGTATTTTTGGTCAAGCCAAAGTTTGTACTTTGTTACTTCTGTTTTACTAGGTTGAGAAGATTTACTTATTTTTAAAATTTCATCAGGGATAATTGATTCCGAGTTTAATGCGCCTTCTTCATAAATTTTCAGAATTTCTTGTTGACTCGGAGAGTATGGACGAACATTGTCAATTTTATATTCTGGGTTTGAAAATTCAGTTAAAAGGAACTTTATCCTCAAATTTGTATTTTCGTTGTTATTAATTTGTTCGGACATTTTTTTACGCTTTTCCGCAGGATTTTTCATCTCTCGGCCAAGTTCGATATGTATTTCATCGAAATAATTTTCAGTGCTATTTCCGTAGCTTTTCCAAATTTCTTTAACAACTCTTAGTGTCTCTGCAATAATTTGTTCTACAATAGGATTTCTTAATGAATGTTGTTTAAATTCTTCCTTTAAAAAGAGTTCTATGTCATTGGGGTTTTTCCATGATTTTGTGTCACTACTTTCTGAATGTCGATCATAAACTATGTAACTGGTAAGCCAAAGAGGTAAATTTTTAAAGTCACCAATTTTAGTAAGTAAAATTGCCTTTTCTCGAACGCGGTTTCTGATGTTTTCATCAAATTCTCCGCTTATTATCTTATCTATCCTATCTTTTGTTTTAGCATCAATGTTTGTTTCGTTCCAAAAATTTCCGAAGCGCATGAGCCCTAACATTTTTTTAATAGCTTTTGAAGAGTAAGAACCGTATTCTTTTTTAAATGGCGGGAACTTTTTAAAAATTTCAATGAAGCTGCTATCTAAGTTATATTTAGTTGCAAAAGTGCTCAGTGCTTTTCCTATTTCTTCTTTGCTTTCGACAGAATAAAGAATGTGCCAAATAGATTCTTCTATTTCAGAAGTTAAAAATCCAAGAGAAATATTTTCAACCTTTTCTAATCTTGATTTTATTTGGTAATGAGTTTCATTACAAGGGTACTTCTTTCCATTGTCATCAATGAAATTCCACCGATATTTGTCAGCTGTTTTTTTTAAGTTGAAAGCAGGATATTTTAAGAAAGTCTTTTGATCTATTTCTTTTCGTTCGTTCAGCCAAATGTAAAGTTTTATCCAATCTTCCTCTGACTTTAGAAATTCTTCAGTGACATTTACATCTGTAGTAAGTTTTCCATTTACTTCTTTTTCTCGTTCGTATATTTTGAGATTCTGAAGAAATTGCAACAGCCTGAATTCTTGAAATAGTGGATGGGATTTTGCAATACATTTGAGCGGCTCTGATTTATTTTCACCGTTGACAATAAACATTTTACTTTCAAAATTGCAATTGCTGATTAAAGATTTTTTACTTTTTAGTGGTCTTTGGTAAAATATGATATCGTTTAAAAATATGTGAATAAAGTTTTTGTTTGCGAGAATAGAATTATGAATTGAATTGTTTTCGTATAGTTCCTGGATACAATCGTGATATAATTGATGGTCTTTTAATTCATCATGGAACTGAGTTTGTTTCGTTAGAATTTGTTTTAGTTCTTCTTTGTAGAATTTGCGCTCTATAGTTCTTATTAACTTCCCTTTAATTTTTTGATTTGGATTACTTAATAAGGCGCTATAAATGTATTGTCCAACAGTTTGATTACTTTTTTCTATGTCAAACTCGGTTCTCTTTTTCAATAAAGTCCAGTCATCTTCTCCTGGAGCCCGGAAAGATCTTTTTTCATTTCCATCTTTCCCTTTTTTTATTGTTCCGTCCTCATTAATTTCAGTTGTTACAATAAATTCTTTTAGTTTGCCTTCCCAGTCCAGCATAACTTTGCTAGTCCGTCTATATATCCATCCATTTTCTAAATGAACATTATACCATATTTCATCTACTCCTTTTTTATCTCCACTGTCTTCAACTTTTGTAACTAGTAGGGAATGAAACTCAACTAATTTATTTTGGTTGTCATCCTCATCTTCTCCTCTTAATTGGAAATAGCCCCTTTTTTGATTAAAGTGTAGTAAAAGCCACGCTAATTCTTCTTTTTCAATTTTTTCATTTAAAGCTTTTTGTCTTAAGTAATAAATTGTCCAATCATAAGGTACTTTTTTATCATTAGAAACAAGCCTAGGTTGCTTTTTAATAAAATCTTGCAACATTTCATTGAATGAATTGTT
Source organism: Bacteroidota bacterium (assembly GCA_031411835.1). Classification (GTDB taxonomy): domain Bacteria; phylum Bacteroidota; class Bacteroidia; order AKYH767-A; family 2013-40CM-41-45; genus JADKIH01. Next base: position 6,325 of record JANOBV010000066.1, read on the forward strand.
GAAGAGGAATTCAAATTGATTAGAAACCGTAGATTTTTTATATGCTAATTTAGATTCGGTTGCATTTTTAAATTGGCCCAATTTTTTATCAAAATCAATTTCATCAGAATAATGTTTAGGTAGAAAGTTTAAAATGTTTAGGACCCTATGTAATCGTTCTCTTCTAAGCAGGTGTCTTTCTCTTAATCTTCGTGCGCTTCTGAATCCTGTTCTTTCTGCCGTTTGGGAATATGATTGTCCACTATCAAAGATTCCAAGAACGTCTTGGGAAATGGGAATAATTCTACTTCCAATATCTATTATCTTACTTGAATTAATTTCATCATTTTGCGATACTAGAGCCCACCCAATTGAGTTTGTTCCTAAGTCGAGTCCAAGAATTGTTTTGGTCATATGATTTATTTATTTATATTTGTTCTACGTTTTGAAAACAAATCACAATAAGGATTATTCCGTTGTGAAAACATTTACAGGAGTCCCGCCATGCTCGCATGTGCGGGATTGTTGTTTTTATACTAATTCGTTTCGATTTTCAAGTGGCATTTATATTGATTTTAAAAATTTGAAACTGACATTAATCATTGCCAAGTTAAACTTTTACTCTCTATTTCCAAAATATTTTGCATTATATTTAAGAAAATCTTCTTTATTGCGAATTCATGTCCCAAAACAATTTCAACCTTACCGGCCTCACCGATTCTGAAGTAAAAGCTTCTAGAGAAAAGTATGGTTCAAACAGATTAGAATATAAAAAAGAAAACACTTTTTTTGATGCAATAAAAAGTGTTGTGAAAGAGCCAATGGTGTTGCTCTTGTTCGTAGCTGCTTTTATTTATTTCATAAGTGGAAAAATTGGCGATGGTATTTTTCTTTCTGTAGCAATTGTTTTAGTTGCCACTATTTCATTGTATCAGGATTCAAGAAGCAGAAATGCTTTAGAGAAATTAAAAACATTTATTAAACCGGGATGCAAGGTTATTCGAAATGGAAATGTTGTAGAGATCAGCAGCGAGGAAGTTGTTATTGGTGATTTTTTAATGGTAGAAGAGGGGACAATTATTTCTGCCGACGGTATGATCGTTCATTCAAATGATTTTTCTGTTAATGAATCTATTCTGACAGGAGAGTCGTTTGCAGTTTTCAAAGATAAAGGATCACCTGACAATACCATTTTTCTTGGCAGTACAGTTGCAAGTGGCTTAGCAGTTGTACAAGTAACTGCTATTGGAAATGAAACAAAACTTGGTAAAATTGGAAAAAGTCTAGAAAGTATCGCTGAGGAAAAGACTCCTTTAGAAATTCAGATATCTAATTTCGTTAAGAAAATGGTTTTCGTTGGCGCCATTGTTTTTCTGATTGTTTGGACAATAAATTATTTTCAGTCAAAAAATGTGCTCGACAGTTTGCTCAAAGCTCTGACTTTAGCAATGAGTATTCTTCCCGAGGAAATTCCTGTTGCATTCTCTACATTCATGGCTCTTGGAGCTTGGCGACTCATGAAAATGGGAATAGTTGTCAAACAAATGAAAACAGTTGAGACACTTGGAAGCGCAACTGTTATTTGTGTCGATAAAACCGGTACGATCACGGAGAATAGAATGACTTTAGTAAAGCTTTTTGTTTTTAGTTCCGGAAAAATGACCGAACCGCGTAAAAGTATGGATCCGGCGGAGATTGAATTGGTACGGCTAGCAATGTTTGCCAGTGAACCAATTCCTTTTGATCCCATGGAAATTGCTTTGCATTCTGCTTATATCGCTTCAGCAAATATAGATGAAAGAGCGAATTTCAGTATGTTTCATGAGTATCCATTGAGTGGAAAGCCTCCAATGATGACACACTTTTTTGAAAGCAAAGATGGAAGTAGAATTGTTTCTGCCAAAGGTGCGCCGGAAGCGATCATGGGTGTTTCCAATTTGAATGATTCGGAAAAGGTAGCGATCAATGATGTGATAAAAACTCTCGCAAAAGTTGGATATAGATTGCTCGGTGTTGCAGAATCAAAATTTGCCGGAACAGATTATCCAAAAACACAGCAAGAATTAAAATTCGAATTCAAGGGAATTGTAGCTTTCTATGACCCACCTAAAAATAATATTGAAAATGTACTTAAGAATTTTTATTCAGCCGGAATTGCAGTAAAGATCATTACCGGTGATAATGCAGAAACAACACTCGCAATTGCCAAGCAAATTAACTTTGCAGGCTATGATCAAACAATGTCAGGTGATGAGCTTGTTGGATTATCCGATGAAGAATTACGCCTTAAAGTTACCGGTACGACTATTTTTACGCGGATGTTTCCTGAAGCTAAATTGAAAGTGATAAATGCTCTGAAAGCAAACAATCAGATCGTCGCAATGACGGGAGATGGAGTGAATGATGGACCGGCATTGAAAGCTTCGCATATTGGAATAGCGATGGGTAAGAAGGGAACGGAGATCGCCAAGCAAGCAGCATCATTGATTCTGGTAGAAGATGATCTTTCAAAAATGGTTGATGCCATTGCAATGGGTAGAAAGATCTATGCAAATTTGAAGAAAGCAATTCAATATATTATTTCGATTCATATACCGATAATCTTAACTGTATTTATCCCATTAGCTTTAGGTTGGATCTATCCGAATATATTTTCTCCTATTCATATTATTTTTCTAGAATTGATCATGGGTCCAACCTGTTCGATTATTTATGAAAATGAGCCTATGGAAAAAAATTCGATGATCCAAAAACCTAGATTATTTAGTGATACATTTTTTAATTGGAAAGAACTTGCGACTAGTATTATGCAAGGGCTACTAATTACTGTCGGATCGCTAATTGTCTATAGATATTCAGTTCATCTAGGATTTACTGAATCGGTTACAAGAACGATGGTTTTTATTGTCCTTGTCTCAGCCAATATTTTTCTTACATTAATTAATCGATCATTTTATTATTCAATTTTTACTACAATTAAATATAGGAACAATCTTATCCCGCTAATTATTGGAATTACAATTGTCATTTGTACATTATTGCTTTTCATAAAACCACTTACATTGTTTTTTGAATTTACTCAATTGAATTCATTCCAATTGTTTATCAGTCTCATAACGGGATTTGCCTCTGTGATTTGGTTTGAAATTGTGAAATGGCGCAAGAGAGTTAGTGATTCAATTTTAAGCCTCTGAGAATTCTATGATATAAATCAGGCATTCTCCTTCAAAAGGGCTTTAAGTACTGGCATTAATTGTTTCAGTAGCTTTTATCTCCCACTCAGCAATATGTTTTTGTAAAGTGTGTGATTTATGTGGTCATTTGAAGTATGATTAAGGAAGACTTTATATTCATTCCTTGATCTTATTGGTTCAATCGCTAAAAAAATCTCAAATGAAAAAATTGATCTCCTTCACGACGTTCAAAGCAATCAGAGTGCTTCCGATTATTCTGATTATGTTAGCTACCTTATCCTCTTGTAAGAAAGATGATACTTCTTCAAGTACAAGTAATACATCAGTCTTGAACTCTACTGTCCAACAAGGTAGTTGGAAAGTCACTTCTTATATTGATAGTGGTACCGATGAAACAAATCATTACACCGGATATGTCTTTACATTTCAAACAGGGGGAGTTGTTTCAGCAGTTAAAACAGGTAGTACTGTAAATGGCACATGGTCTAGTGGAAATGACGATAGTCAGTTGAAATTGATTTTGAATTTTGGAACAACGGCTCCTTTTCAGGAATTGAATAGCGATTGGCATGTTACCCAACAAAGTTCTACAATGATCAAACTAGAAGATATAAGTGGTGGAAATGGAGGAATTGATTATCTCACGTTAGAAAAGATTTAAGGCTCAATTTAAATAAATATTTATTTTCTCCTGTGTGACAATTGTCACAATGAGTTGGTTTTTTATGTCTGACCTTTGTACTATTAATTGTTGAAGGTAATCAATAATTGCAAACGCAAAGCATAACATAAATGGACGCTCATTATTACACAGTGGATCTAAAATGGACTTCAGAGAGAAAAGGTGAATTATCGTCTTCTGAACTGAATACGAAATTTGAAGTAGCTACACCACTTCCGTTTCCCAAAGGAGTGGAAGGTATTTGGTCGCCAGAGCATTTGCTCACTGCTTCTGTTGTGAGTTGCTTCATGACAACATTTCTTGCAATAGCTGAAAACTTCAAACTTGAATTTTCAAATTTCAGTTGTAATTCAGCCGGAAAGCTTGAGCAAGTCGAAGGTAAATACTTGATGACAGAAATAACTCTCAATCCTGAACTCACAATAAAAAACGAAGCTGATAAAGACAAAGCTGAACGTGTTCTTCAAAAATCTGAAGCGGCTTGTTTAATTTCGAATTCTATTAAGTCGAAAGTTATTCTGCAGACGAAGATTAACTTAACTAATAATTAATAATTAATAATTAAAAATTGGTTAAAGTGTATCCTAATCGTTTTGTCGATACAAAGCGATACAAATCTGCGCCTTTATCTGCGCTTTTATCTGCGAAATCTGCGGGAAATATACACATAGGATATTTCCCGCAGATTTCGC
>JANOBV010000067.1:0-1407 GCA_031411835.1 Bacteroidota bacterium
GATTTCTGCGATTTAATCTGCGAATTTATCTGCGCCTTCATCTGCGGAATCTGCGGGAAACATTTTATAAACTAATAACTAATAATGCGGTTCGTGGTTGGCCTTTTGCTTTATTAAACTTTTAAAACCCTTTTTGCCCGAAAAAACTCTACTTTAAATGTATTTCCAAAATTATTATCTTTGACCTATATGCTAAAAGACATTCCGCAATTAATCGTAGAAAATGTAATCGTCGCAGTCATCCGTGAACAGGAAGAAGGGGAAGATGTATGGAACGTTTACATTATCAATTTATACGACAAAGCAATAACAGGTGTTATCGTAAGTTCTGTTGGGTATGGACAATTTGATGGGCGCGAAGTGAAGACCAGTGTACTACGACATTTGATTGGCGACATTGACTCAAACGATTACGGAAAAATAGAACCAATCATTGAAGACCTGTTTGGATTGAGCAATGAATTCTGGGTTAGCTTTCATTTGAATGGACACATGTATGACAAAAAATACATCTTTTTGCCGGAGAGTATCCGTGAGCATTACTTTACTATAGTGCCAGTGATTAATAAGACGGGGGTAATGATTCGATAGATTTTTCAAAGTTGTGGGAAGTATTCGTAGGTTTGGTTTAATATGTTTAAATTGTTTAATGTTATTTGTGATATTCTAGAACGAATTAACAATAGAAACAGCTATGAAATATAGACATGCCAAAGTGGGTAAAATTGAAGGACATTTAGATGTTTTTATATCACACAACGAAGAAGAATTTGATGGAGAAGTGTCGAAATGGGATGAGATCTTAATTCATGGAGATCCCAAAGGACTTCGATCACTTGCGAAACTATTAATTGATATTGCAGACTTAAATCAAGAGGAGGTAAATGAAAAATATCTCCCAATTGGCGCAAGAGAACATTATCATTTAAGACCCAATTTGGAACTATCTAACAGCTCTAACGAAGTAGTTGTAGGACGACTAGATGCTAAAGGAACAGGTGTTTTTTATAAAAGATTTATACCACGAGGCAACAAAGTAGTATAGTAGAGATTCCTGTGTGACCTATGACCTATAACCACTGACCTTATTTAAATTAGAATCAGCCCCTGACCTAAATCAATAGCTCCCGATTCACCAATGGAAAACTAACTTTTTCTACTTGTGCAATTCGCATATAGATCTCGCATAATGTTCGTACATCTTTTTTGCAATACGTAACTATTCGTTCGAGGTCATCTTTTTTCCAGTAAGTTTCACCAACCATGCTTCCGTCGATATCGTCTTTCGGTGTTGTGATTCCGAATACGGCCGCAAGAAGATCGAGCGATGTGTACGATTTGTAGTCACCAAATTTCCAGAGCTCCATTGTGTCAAGATGTTTTACTTCCCACGGTTTTTTACCGGCG
>JANOBV010000068.1:0-2770 GCA_031411835.1 Bacteroidota bacterium
ATAGACAACAGAATCTGTTTTCCAATACGTATGTAGAGCGCTATCGACGTCGAGTACCAATTTGCCGGATGTATCGGAAAGCAAAACATGAGAAACACGGATTGCCGTAGTATCTGGAGAAGTTGTGCTTACAAGATTTAATGAATCGACCGGCATGAGTAGGAAATATGCGGTTTCGTTGTACGGGTGCTGCTGTAAAATGTTGCTGTGAATTTAACACTAAGCTCACTTAAATTTCCGCCACGAATTCACGAATATGAAAATAATTTATTCGTGAATTCGTGGCTGAAATTTAAGTGCTAAAAAGTTAGTGCGCCTAGTGTTTTATATTTGAGCCAAACAAAAATTATTTCCCGGCTTCGTTATCTGCTCCACCGATCTTAAACATCCTCGAAATATTGAAACTCAATTTGAATCCTCCTTTTGACCATGCATCCAAGGTATTGACCAAATAGTCATTCTCGATAATTCCGGAAGCGTTTGTAAACATGATTGTAAAAACATGTCCGCCGGTTTCAACTTCGACACCAATTCCAAGAACATCATAATGTGGTATTACAAGATCGGGTCGGCTGAAAGTATGCGAATAATCAACAATCACAGAAGCACTGGGAGTAAATTTTAAACGAAAACCACCTGAAAGACTGAATGTATTATTTTCGTCATCAGCACCGACAAAATTTCTGTGAATGAAAGTCGGAATAGCAACGACTGAAAAACTAGAAGTAAATTTTCTTGCAAATATTAACTGAGAACAATATGTAAAACGATAGGTATTACTTTTAAAGTCGGGCGATTCTTTTAATGAGTATGCGATATTGGTAAATGCAGATACTGAAACAGGGATTCCATTATCAGTAGTTTGATCAAGAATTCTGCATTTGAGCAAACCTTCCAAGTCTTCATTTCTTTTAGCCCGACTCACACCAACCATAAGGCGATCAGTAATTCCATAATGAAAACCGATTCGAATATCAGCTGACTGATCAATACCATAAAGATTGTGAATTCCGCCACCGCTTTCTAATCCCATATTTCCAAAAAGGTGACTTATTCTAACATCTAAATTATTTTTCCGAACGGTTTCATTAGTATGAATGTTGATCAACTTGTTCGTCTTGAACATTGCAATCACAGGTTCTCTTTTAGCATGAGAATCATTCTCCAACATTTTCAAAAGATCTTCTTGTGCATAGATCATCGATGAAGCCGTAAAAAAAAACAGGAGCAGAACAGTAATGATTTTCATTTAGATGAATTTGGTTTCTGAAATGGTTTATACTCTAGTGAAACATGAACATCAACAACTTCAGCAATATTGTCGAATAGTAATTTAGGTACGGTGATATTATAATCCTTGATTGCAATTTTAAAATCTGATGTAAGTGAAATTGAATCGCCTTTTCGTTTCATTGTCCCGACTAATGTCATTTCTTTTTCTATTCCATGAATTGACATTGTTCCCTTAGCAGTAGCGGGATATTCGCCTTCCTTTGTCATGTCAACACTTGCATCAATTGATCCTTTGAATGAAGCCATAGGAAATTTCTCCGACTCCATATACTTTTCGTTGAAATGTTCCTGCATCAGTTCTTTTGCAAATTTGAAATTTCGGATCGGAATAATAACAGCTATGTCACGTGTCGTCATATTGATCATACTCCCGGGTTGTTTATTTTCTGCGGTAATGTCTTCAATAAGAGCATGTGAATAGAATGTGACAAGACCTTTGTTAACGGAGAATAATTCCTGTGCACGAACATAAGGTACTGAGCAAAGAATTGTAAAAGCGAGTAAAATATTTTTCATCATTTTTCGGGATACCCTTGTTGTATCCAAGTTTTAATTTGAAAATAATCACATTGACTTAAGCTAAAATTCTCAGGCATATGTTGAGGATCTGAAGCAGGTAATTCGATACGGTATTCGAATGTTCCGGCTTTTATTCTATTTGCAACAGTTGCGTAATTTGTATAGTCGTATGCGCCTCTACCTCCTGGTGCATGGCATTCGGTAAAATTGCAATTGGCATTTAGGATGGGGAGAATTTGTTCATCAAAAGTAAAACGAACACTGTCGCAATTGGGTGGACGAACAATGGTTTGCTGAAGCTTTTCCTTTGAGCAAGAACTGTAGGTGAATATTAAAATGAATAGTAACAATCTTTTCATCATTTCAAATGTAAGAAAAATTCAATGGAATTATTTATTTACTAAATTACGTCCTTAAAACAGGCGTGAATTTTAACCAAATAAATTTAAATCCATGGAAACGAAAACGGCCCCAAAGATTACAGTTGAATGCAATGTAAAATCTGGCATTGAGAAAGTATGGACATATTGGAGTGATCCCAAACATATCACTAAATGGTGCAGTGCATCTGAAGAATGGCACACTCCTCGAGCGGAGAACGACTTGAAGAAAGGCGGAAAATTTCTTTCGAGAATGGAAAGCAAAGACGGCAAAATGGGATTTGATTTTGGCGGAGTCTATGACGAAGTACGCAACAATGAATTTATTTCTTATACAATGGATGATGGAAGAAGAGCCGAAATTTCTTTCACTTCAAATGGCAATGAAACACATGTTAGCGAAACTTTTGATGCGGAGAGTGTTAATCCACTTGAGATGCAAAAAGGTGGGTGGCAGGCGATTCTTGATAGTTTCAAGAAGTATGTGGAATCGAATTGAGTGGCGAGATTAATATCTGCGCTTTATCTGCGAGTTCTGCGGAATCTGCGGGAAACATTTTAAGCGCAACTATTTTTCC
>JANOBV010000069.1:0-4186 GCA_031411835.1 Bacteroidota bacterium
ATCACTTCTATCGATGTGAAGGATGAACAAGTGGCTGACTGAATAATTTTTTTCAAGCAATCGGTTCTAAAAATGTTCGCTTCGAAGTGGGCGACCTTACGAAATATGTAAAACCAAATGCATACGATCTTGTCGTGTGTGTGGACGTAATGGAACACATTCTCGAAGATGTACAAGTTTTCAAAAATTATTTCGCATCAATGAAATCGGGCGGAATGGTTTTGATCTCTACTCCGTCTGATCAAGGTGGTAGCGATGTGCATGGCGATGATGAATCTTCTTTTATCGAAGAACATGTGCGCGATGGATATAACATCAATGAAATTCAAGACAAACTACGCTCTGCAGGTTTCAATAAAATTGAAGCACGTTATCAATATGGCGCGCCGGGAAAAATTTCATGGCGACTGTCGATGAAATATCCAATCGTTATGCTGGGCAAAACGAAATTGTTTTTCATCATACTTCCATTCTACTACATCGTTGCTTATCCGATTTCGTTTGTGTTGAATTATTTTGATACTTATACTCGACATTCTACAGGAACCGGACTAGTAGTTAAAGCTTGGAAGGATTAGGTATTGAGGTCAAAGGTCAAGGGTCAAAGGTCATACCGGCCTCGTTAACTTTGACAGTTGAACCTTGAAGCAAATTGAAATCCAGATTGGTTTCTTGGATCCGGTTTGATCTGCTTCGTTATCTTTGACAATTGCATATTGAACCGAGAAAGAAATATAGGCTGTTAATTACCAGGTCGCCATAACCCTTGACCTTTGACCCTTGACCTTAATCCAACACGTCCCAAAAATGTCAATCACAACGCAAATTGCAAGCAGATACTTTTTCAGTCGGAAGTCACAACGGGTAATCAATATCATTTCTCTCATCTCTATCATCGGTGTTTCCATAGGAACTGCTGCATTGATCATTGTGCTTTCTGTTTTCAATGGCTTCGAAGGACTGATCAAACAACTTTATAATTCTTTTGATTCTGATTTGCGCATTACTATTAACGAAGGGAAATCGTTTACGAATCAAGATGTGAAAGTTGATGATTTAAAAAAAATCAACGGCGTAAAATATGTTGTAAGTGTTGTTGAAGAAAATGTTCTCGTTAAATATCGCGATAAACAAGTTACGGCTACTATAAAAGGCGTGAGTGATAATTACTCGAATGCTACAGGAATTGATTCCATGATCGTTGATGGTAAAATGTTGTTGCAACGTGGCGATACAGATTATGCAGTTGTGGGAGGAGTGATTGCTTACAATTTACAAATGAGTATGAATGATCCATTCACTCAACTTGAAATTTACGCGCCAAGAAGAACAGCGACATCATTCACTAATCCGGAAGAAGCATTTTACAAGCGATACGTTTCTCCGACCGGAATTTTTGCCATTCAACAGGAATTCGACTCGAAGTACATCATTGTTCCACTTCGTTTTGCAAATGAAATTTTCGAATACGATAATCATCTCACTGCAATTGAAATCGCAACTAATCCGGGAACTGATGTTGAAGAATTGCAATCTAACATTCAAAAAAAACTCGGCAGTAAATTCATCGTAAAGAATCGCTATCAGCAACACGAACTCATTTACAGAATTATGAAATCGGAAAAGTGGGCTGTGTTTTTAATTCTAACATTCATACTTGTTGTTGCTGCATTCAATGTGATCTCTTCTCTCACCATGTTAGTCATCGATAAAAAGAAAGACATTGCAGTGTTGCAATCATTCGGCGCTGAAGTTACGATGCTTCGCAGAATATTTTTATTCGATGGATTGCTGATCACACTAACAGGTGCACTTAGCGGACTGGCTATTGGTTTTGTGATCTGTTTACTCCAGCAGAAATTTGGCTTGATAAGTCTGGGCGGCTCGGGATCATTTGTGATTGATGCATATCCGGTGAAAATGATAATTACTGATTTTCTATATGTATTTGCCTCTGTTGCTGTCATCGGACTTTTGGCTGCATGGTACCCTAGTAAGCGACTTATAAAGAATGAGATTAATTTGAAGTTGATTGCGGGGGATGAATAGTTAATATATTGAAAGATTTTTTTACTTTAGTGTAGTCTTTTGCATTCTTATTCAGTAAATAATATTTTGACCATGAAAAAAAGCCTACTCTTTCTTATTTTTCAATCTGTTGTTTTATTTTCAACTGCTCAGAATGGAAATCCGTTTTGGCAGAATTACACTTCGAGAAATTTGGTAATGGACATTGCATTTCTTGGAGACACAGCGTGGGTCACAAGTGAAGGTGGAATTTCGGCTTTAGTTTCAGGAACAGGATTAATACAAAACTTTAACACTCTTAATTCGGAGTTGACGGCAAATTATAATAATAAAATTGCTTGTTCAAGAAACCACGGATTGTGGTTTACTCCATTTAATGAAAAAGCACTTTACCATGTGAAAGATTACGATATGACGGATCCTTCAAAGTGGAATAAAATTCCCTATGACGTTGGTTTTTGGGAAATGGCTATCAATAGAAATGATGAACTTATTTATTTCGCTGATGATTCATCTACTACACCACGGCAATTGAAGCTCTATAGAACAGATGGAAATACAATTTCATCTTCAGATTCAATAGGAGGAATGTATATCAATAGTGGGGCATTGCAAATAATTTCTGACTTTGATGAAAATGCATGGGTTGTTTACAAAAATTGTATTTTCAAAGAGAATGGAAATGGTTTTGATTTTATTGATTCATCATTAATTAGTGGTAGGTATATGTCTAGTTATGACATTTCAACTGATAGTTCAGTTTGGGCAATGATTGATTCTCCCACACGATTTGCTAATCTTACTTCTACAGGATGGGTCTATTACGACTCAACAAGTTTTGGATTGGATAATATTACCGGAAATAATTGCTTTAAGTGCGGAGCAAATGGAAGTTTTTGGGCGACATGTTCACGTCAGGATCACACCAACTTCTTAGTTAATTTCGATGGGGCCAATTGGAATATTTACGATTCAATTTCTGCACCATTGATTAATGATGGCATTCTAAAAATTGAAATCGCACCGAATGGTAATCCTTGGTTCATCACCTTTAATGGCATTTATGAATTGAATGGATCAAACTGGTTGCACTATGATGCCGGTAATTCATCATTTTTAAGATCGTACATAAGGGACGTTGAGTTCGATAAAAATAACGGTCTATGGATAAATGGTGGAGGCAGATTTTACCAAAAAACAGATACAACTTTCAATAATCTTGGACTATTTTGTTTTGATCTTGCCGTAGACACAAATGGATTTCCATGGACTACTCGAGATTACAACTACCCTACCGGCGGCCCTGCTTTTTCATATTTCGATGGTAGCATTTGGCAAAATTCAGCACCCAATTATGTTAATGGTACATCTGTAGTTGCATGCGATAGAAATAATGTAAAATGGATTGGTAGTTCTGATTATGGTCTTATCAAATTCACAGATACTGTTGAAACTATTTATACGCCATCCAATTCTCCTCTTGCCTCAAATGATATTTATTATTTGTTCTGTGATAGCAAGGAGAATGTGTGGATTTTTTCATATTACACTTTGCAGAAATTTGATGGAACAACTTGGACAACTTGGTATACTTCTGCTTTTAATTTTCCAATTGAAGTTCCTGTCGGCTTAACAGAAGATAAATTTGGGAATGTATGGACATGGGCTAGATATGGATCACGTCAAACAGTCATGGCTAAATATGATGGATCAACATGGACTCCATTTAATCCTCCGGTAGGCTTTCCAAGTCATGATATAAACACAGTGGCATTTGATCACAATAATAATATGTGGGCGAGCTTTAATGAGCTTGGCTTAGGGAAATTCGATGGAAATTCATGGACGATGATTACTCCTGAAAATTCTCCTTTGCCACTCCTCCGTTATGGTCCTATGAAATTCGACAAGTACGATAATTTATTTATCTGCGATATATACGAAGGCCTCACAATTTTCAATCCTGATGGAATTCAGTATGACAATCCCGTCCCTACTTCTCAACGAGTAATCGGACAAGTTTTTCATGATGCAGATTCGAATGCAGTTTTTGATTCTACTGAGTCCGGTTTAAATTATCAACGACTTTTAGTATTACCGGATTCAATTATCATTACAACTAATTCAACAGGAAAATTTGTTCAAAATTTATTTTTAT
>JANOBV010000070.1:0-3558 GCA_031411835.1 Bacteroidota bacterium
GTGAAGCCATGGAAGTATATTACTCAACGGTGTGGAATAGTTTTTTCATGTTTAAATGAAAGCCCTTACAACATGAAGAAAATTTTTCGTAACAATGGATTGTCCATAGTCTTTTTTTTACTGTTCGTATTTTGTCTTGCAGGGCAGATATTTACAGGTTTGCGGGAGCATAACAGCGAGCTTGAAGAGGAAGGGGGGAAGCTGTTGACATTAAGTCAATACCTTACTTCCGGACATTTTTTACAATCTACATTTGAGAACTGGGAAAGCGAATTTCTTCAAATGGCATTGTTTGTATGGCTCACTGTTTTTTTGCGGCAGAAAGGTTCTTCTGAATCGAAAAAACTTTCAGGAAAAGAAGATGTGGACAGGCAACCGGAAGATCATCCTAAGGCTCCTTGGCCGGTAAAAAAAGGTGGAATTATTCTATCTATTTATAAACACTCCCTTTCACTTTCCCTCACCCTCTTCTTCATTATTTCATTTATATTGCATTGGTATGGAAGCAACAAAGATTTTAATGAAGAACAAATTTTAGAAGGCAAGCAGGTACAGACTTTAATTTCCTATTTAAGCAATAGCAGATTCTGGTTTGAATCATTTCAAAATTGGCAGAGTGAATTTTTATCAATCTTTGCTATTATATTTCTATCCATTTACTTAAGACAAATTGGATCGCCGCAATCAAAACCTGTAGATGCTCCACATTCTGAAACAGGAGATTAAAATATTAATATCTCTTATGTTTAAATGGAAAAATCATCCTGAAAGTCCGTCAATAGCCTACTTAAAAAAAATTCTTTTGAATTAGAATTTTTGACTTACAAATCCACACTCGTAATCAAAAATTCCGTTCTCCTATTCTGTGAACGGCCGGTATCTGTTGTATTATCAGAAATTGGTTTCGTGTCGCCATAACCTTTCGATGTCAATCGTGTTGAAGTAATGCCTGCAGTAATCAGATAATCGTAAACAGTCTTCGCACGTTTCTCTGAGAGGGTTTGATTGTATGGTTTGCTACCAACATTATCTGTATGACCACTAATTTCAAAATGCACTTTCGGGTTTTTATTTAAGAAGTCTATGAGTTTGGTGAGCTCTGTTTTAGATTCTTCTTTCAAATCAAATTTATCTGTCTCATAGAAAATGTTTTTCAAGACGATCGATTGTCCGGCTTTGATGGGTTTCATTGGGACATCTTTCAACACCGGATCTTTTGACGACTTGGAATCTTTCAATTCGAAGTTGTCTGAGTAAAATATGTAGCCGTCTTTGGAAACATTCAATGCATAACTTTTCCCAGCTGGCAAACACACAATGAATTGTCCACTTACTGAATTTGATGTTGAACGAACTACAACTTTTCCTGTTGCAAGGTCGATCAATTCAAAATTTGCAAACAGTGGTTTTTTCGTATCGACATCATAAACTTTTCCTTTCATGTAAGTGACAGGTTGTGGACGCGCTTTTTCATATAAATTGAATTGATAGATGTCGTCTCCACCTTTTCCTCCGGGACGATCAGAAGAAAAATATCCTATCCCACCATCAGGGCTAACAAGCAAAGACGATTCATCATTCGGAGTGTTGATAGGATAACCAATGTTTACTGCTTCGCCCCATTCCCCATTCGGTTGGCGCTTGCTGTAATAAATATCTTCGCCGCCCATTCCAGGATGTCCATTCGATGTGAAATAGATCGTTTGATCGTCAGGATGTATAAATGGCGCACCTTCGTCACCGGTTGTATTGATCTTACTACTAATTGAAACCGGATCTGACCAACGAGCATCATCTCCAATTCTACTTACATAAATATCGCGCTGACTAACATTATTTGCACCTTTAACTTCTCTAGTAAAATATAATGTGCGGCCGTCTGATGAAAACGATGGCTGACTTTCCCATGAACCTAGGTTAATTGGAAATTCTAGGTTGCGTGGATTCATATATTTATCGCCTACTTTTTTTGCAATGAAAAGATCGCAACTTCCATTCGTCTTGCGCTGTGTTGTACTTGTATTGAACAACTCTTCGCACGCTGTAAAAAATAAATATTGGCCATCGGCAGATAATGATGGTGCGCCTTCATTGCCATCAGAATTAATTTCAGTAACCGGTTGAGCAGTTTTCCACCCTTTTACTCCCATAGTGCTGATGTAAAAATCTTCCTGTTCTGTTTTTCTTCCATCTTCAGTAAGAGTTTTCATCCTACGTGTGAACAAAAATGTTTTTCCATCGCCGGTGATAGCAGGGAAATATTCATGATCAGCTGTATTGATACTATCACCCATATTGATTGGATTGAAAGGCACAGGATTTTGAACAGCATTTTCAGCAAACGTGCAATTTTCAATCATTGTTTTCGCTTTCGCACTTAATGACTTCGATGCTTTTGGATAGGAAATAAATTTTTCAAAATCTGCTTTTGATTCTGAATAATGTCCACCAAGATATTCTTGCGTAGCAAGGCCAAAATAATTGTTGATGAAAAAATCCGGATTGATCGCAATTGCAGAACGAAACGCTGCAATCGATTTTTCGAAATCTCTAATGTCGGCATATATATTTGCCTTGAGCATATGAGCTTCAATAAATTTCGGATCTGCACTGATTGCTTCTTCAAGTGATTCTAACGCTTTTGTATTTTGACGAACATCATAAAATTTTAATGCTGCATCGAAACTTCTTGTTGCTTTCGGAATTGAAGAAGTATATTCTCTTTGTCCAAAAACTGAAATTGAAATTAAAGTAAAGATGAAAACGAGAATTCTTTTGTAGTACATAGGTATTTTATTTCGAAGCAATAATTTGGATCAATGAAATTATTATGGAATCTGCATCACTTTATGCGTCTGAATTGAAACTCTCCATTGTGGATGCTGCTTCACATATTCAACGATCATTGGCATTACTTTATTGAAAACTGAATGTTCAGGTTGAAGGAAGAGAACACAATCAGAATGAACCTTTGCAGCATGTTGTTCTGCCCATTCAAAATCCGACTGATTGAAGATGATAACTTTTAATTCGTCGGCTTGCTGCAAGGACTCTGCCAATGGAGCTTTGAATTTCTTCGGAGAAATGCAGATCCACTCCCATTCGCCTGTTAATGGATGAGCACCACTTGTTTCTAACCAACACGATAAAAATTTTGCATGCAAAGAATGAGTCAATGGTAACAGATCATACATACAAGGCTCACCGCCGGTAATAACAACTTTATCTGCTTTTGCATTTTCAACACGATTGATCATTTCTGCAATTGAAACTTGCGGATGATCTTCTGCTTTCCACGATTCTTTCACATCGCACCAAACACAACCAACATCACAGCCGCCAAGACGTAAAAAGTATGCGGCTTTTCCTGTGTTGAAACCTTCACCTTGAATGGTGTAAAAATCCTCCATGAGAGGATAAGTTATGTTTTGGTCGTAATTCACTTGTTTGTTTAGTGAGTGTTAAGTTGTAATTGGTAATTGGTAAGTGGTAAGTGGCACTGCATTACGTAATTTTAGATTCGGACTTTGAAGTTGTAAGTGTGCTTTTGAAATATGT
>JANOBV010000071.1:0-20615 GCA_031411835.1 Bacteroidota bacterium
GGTTAGCGCTATGATCTTTTTCTTTAAGTCCAAAGGATCGAATGGTTTATTTATATGATCATTCATGCCATGGTCCTTGCATTTCTGCTTTTCAGATGCTGTGGCGTGCGCAGTCATTGCCATAATGGGAACTGAGCAGAAAGGCTCGGGTAAATTGGTTCTGATTGTTTTTGAAGCAGTTAATCCATCCATAATGGGCATTTGTATATCCATCAAAATCAAGTCGTAATGTATCTTTTTAGCCAGTTCGACAGCTTCTTCTCCATTATCGGCAAAATCAATCGTGGTTTTCCAATCTGAAAATATCTTCCTCACTACCAATTGGTTGATCTTGTTATCTTCTGCGATCAATATTCTCAGATGCGAAATACTGATTTCACTTTCCTTCTTAATTTCTACCTTTTTGATTGTTTCAATGATCCGGTAATCGATGTGAAAAGAAAAAGTTGTGCCTGTACCTGATTTACTCTTAACAGAAATTTCACCGTTTTGAAGTTCAATGAGTTTTTTTACAATCGTAAGTCCCAATCCTGTTCCACCAAATTTTCTGGTTGTGTCGGAGCTAGCTTGCGTGAAACTGTCAAAAATGGTCGCTATGCTTTTTTCCGGGATCCCAATTCCTGAATCCTTTACTTCAAATTGGATATCTACAAAATTGTTTACTTTTTGGCCGGCTCTGGCAATAATTCTCACTTCACCTTTCTCTGTAAACTTGATGGCATTACTGATCAGGTTATTGATGATCTGAGAAAGTCGGGTCGGATCACCGCTGATAGTTTCAGGCAGTTTTGGATCCACTTCCGATACCAATTGAATTCCTTTTTCATCGGCCTTTGCTTGGAACAATTCAATGGCATGTTTAATAGAATCATTCAAGTTAAACGACACTTCTTCGAATGTCATTTTACCGGCTTCTATTTTTGAGAAATCCAAGATGTCATCGATGATCACCATCAAATTATCAGAACACATTTTTATCGAACTCAAATAACCACCTTGTTCTTCATTCAAATTAGTATTCAATAGAATTCGTGTCAAGCCAATGATTCCATTCATCGGAGTACGTATCTCGTGACTCATATTAGCAAGGAAATTCTCCTTGATTTTTGCTGTCTCTTCTGCTAATTGTTTTGCATTCTCTAATTGTTCCTGAATACGCTTGTGCACGGTTACGTCTGCTGCAATCCCAATTACTCCAATAATTGCATTTGAATTATCGCGAATTGATGTATAAAATATTTCGAAGAATTTATTTTCCCACCCCTCAACAATTTTTACTTCGACTCCTGCTAATGCCTGATTGAAGTACTCTAGTTGTATTGGAATTTCTTTTGAAAATTCTGCGAGAGGTTTATTTAAGAATTTCTCTTTGTCAATCTTTAATTCGTCAAGTCCTTTTCCTTCAAATAAAGTGATCTCGCTTTTTTTGTTTACGGCAAATAAAATGATAGGGGAGTTGGCAACAACTGCTTTCAATTGATTTTGTGCAGTGCTTAATTGCAATTCAAGTTCACGTTGACGACTCGATTGTTCTTTCATGTTCACCATGTAGCGAACACTTTGAGCTATACCGTCGCCTGACAATAAGTTTTTTGGGATGTAATCGTTGGCTCCGTTTTTCATTGCTTCTACAGCAATTTTTTCGTCACCTTGACTGGTCACAATAATTATCGGAGATTGATTCCCTGCATTGCGGATCTCTTTCAATAATTCTAATCCGGTTCCACCGGGTAAGTTGTAATCGAGAAATATACAATCGTACTCCTGATTTTGTGTTGCAGCTTTTCCACTTTCATGATCTTCTGCGAAATGCAGTTCATGATTAATGCTTGAATTTTTTAATGCCTTCTTGATGATCAACCGATCCAACTCGTCGTCCTCGACAACAAGTATCTGTAATTTTCTATCTACCATTTGAAATTATGTTTATGCTCATGTTTTTAAGCATAATATTTTACTCAAATGGTGCTATTACGTTAAGTGGAAAAGGGTTTAAACATTACGTTTTCTGATTTGGGAATGGAAAAGGTGGGGGATTTCTTACAATTTTGGTGAGTGGTAATTGGTGAGTGGTAAGTAGCAATGCAGAACTTATTCAATTACTAAATTCTAATCAAAAGGTGAGTGGTAAGTAGTGAGTGGTGAATAGCAATACTTACTTGTCGGAAATTATAAGTTTCGAACCTCTAATATTTGATTCGGTGTAAATATTCTGCAATAATGTAACTGTTGCAACTTACCAATTACCACTTACCAATCTACTTTTGCACAAAGAAAAAATCAATCAAATCAAAAAACTGCTGTACACTATACGGCGATTTTTGAGTCATGTATTCGTCGATTGCTGCTGAGATTTCTTTCGGTGTAATGTAGCCGTTAGAATCGATGTCTAGACGCTGATAAATTCCGGGAATGCTTGTACGTTGCTCAGGATTTTCAGAAGTATGTTCGGTAGTCCATTTTTGTTCTACATCCGGTTTGCGTTCTGCTAATTTATCGTACGCTCTCAAGTATTCAATTACTGCCGGTAATGCTCCCAAAGAATCTTTTCTAAAAGCCTCTTCAATCATTTCTTCTGTGATCGTTGTTCCTTCTTCATTCACAACTGCATAAGCAGCACTGTTCAATTCTTTATCTCTGTAATCAGGAATTCCATCGTCATCTTTGTCTAATGGTTTTCCGTTTGCATCAACTTGATTTGATGCCGGTGTCGCTGATGAATCATCTGTTACATCGGGAATTCCATCGCCATCGGCATCGGCTGCAGCTAATTCGTCGAAGTTAACACCACGTACATCCGGTACATATGTATAACGACTGTTCTTATGTTCTTTCTCAGCTCCTAGATCTAATCGGAACGCAACCGATGTATAAAAGAAATGATCGTACTTGTCATTTCCTTGTCGACCTTCAATTCCATCCGGTGTTACGCCGTCAATGTAATCAGTATTAGTAGGGTGGTAGATCGAACTAAAGTCCAATGCACATTTACTCGAGATCTTAAATTTAACACCAATACCTACAGGAATGCTCAATGCTGATTCGCTATATTTTCCAAAGCCATCAATGTTGGCATCACGTAAACTAGTTTCGTAAGCATAATCACGTCTTGATTTTGGTGTAGTCGAATTATTTCCCGACTCTGCTACATTTCTAACAGAACCATCTGACCAATAATAATAGAAATCTCCATTGTTATCGAAAAGATCTGTTTTTGATCTGAATGAAACGTATTCTAATCCTGCTGTTATATAAGGAAATAGTACTTGATCGCTTCTCTTTTTATTTACAAATTCATATCGCGCACGTAAACTCTGTGAAAAGATTGAGGCTTGAAAATTGGAATGCTTGTCAACAGAATTTTCTTCGCCTGTCATTCTTCCTGAAAGAAAAAATATTCCGAATGAAAGCGGTCCTTCAGTATGAGTTTGAATACTTATTTCCAAACCTGAATGTGCCGTAATGGGTTGGTTCAGTCTATTATACCCTACGTCGCCATTGAAATTCATAACACCTTGCGCAATACTGATCACAGGCAATTTGAAAGTACTTTTCTTTTCCGTAGCCGGTGCAGCTGATGCTTCTTGTGCATTTGCAGCATTTGAACAGAAGAGTAGAAGTGAGAATGAGTAGGTAATTAATTTGCGCATTGGGTTTGTTTTTGAATTCACTCAAAAGTATGTACTAATAAATTTATTGATCTATTTTTTTATTTGTCTGTGCTTGGTTGACTGAAATTCTTTCTCCATTATCATAAGCAACAATGAATGCATCTTTCACCAATGATCTTGTCTTTTGTCCAAATGCTTTTGCATCTGCATAATTTGTAAAACTACCTATGATGTATTTTTTCCAGCCTTCATGATTCGTCAGTTCTACATCGTCTTTCAGTCTGTATTTTTGTTCGAAGAATTTGCCATTTCTCGATGGACTCTTACGAGTTGCGCAGATCTGAACTTTATAGAAAATTCCGGACTGAGGTGCAGGAATATTTATGCTAACTGTTTTATCTCTAGAAGCATTAGTAGTCGTTGAATTCCGTTCTTCTAATGCTTTTGCTGCCATCAATTGTCTTTCATTTTCATTGCTGATCAATGCATCGATAATTGAATCAGGCGTTGTTTCGTCAGCCAAAACTTCTTTCGTTCTATCTGCTTCAGTTTTATTTTCTTCGCCACTATATACCAACATTCCATTTATCTGCGGCGCTGTTTTAATAGAAGCGGAACGAACCAAATATGAAATGGTAAACGAAGATTCACTAGGAAAGGTTGACCAAGAAAAGACTGCTTTCTGTCCTTCAAAACTGAAAATAGAACCATGCGTTTCTAATTCAGTGGCATTAAAATTAGCCGGAATTTCATCAATAAATTTAACTGAACTTGTTTCTTGGTTCGGATGAATCGTTAACTCAACGCGATATTCACCCATAGCAGGATTCACACTGATCAATTTACGCTCTACATTCGGTTTGCTTTCTTCTGTTAGTGCAGAATTACTTACATTTATTTCAATCGGATCTAATGAGATCTTTTGCGTTTTCTCGTTTTGAATGTAGTAGAAGAGTCCATTGACTACCTGTTTTCCAATGATGTTTTCATCCACTTTAACTTTGTATGAAACTGTAAAAACATCTTCTGTTGGCAAAGAGATCCAGATAAATTTAGCACTTTCTTCATCGTTGATGAATTGTGCTTTCTTCGTTTCGACCGCTTCTGCTTTAAAACCTTTAGGCAGATATTGTTGCAAACGAGCAAAACCACCTTGACTTCCTTTGTGTACCGTCAATGTGACTGTGAATTCGCTACCTGGCTTTACTTCAGTTGGAAAGGCTTGTTCTACATAGATCATAGAATCATTTGAAACAAAGATCGAGGCAATAAAAAGGGATATTGCCGAAACAAAGAGGAGTACTATTTTAATCATTGGCTTGAATTTTATTCAGGCCTCAAATTAGCTTAACAATTGCAACTTAGCAGAATGAAATCTATTCAGTTATCCAATGTCAAATGTTGATAACCACTCGCTTTTCAGAAGTTCGGCTTAAGCAGATAACGACTATAGAAATCGTTGATATGTTTAACGGCATGATCCGCATCATCCGCAAGGAACACGAGGTCTAGATCAAGTGGGTTGATCATTTTTTCTTCGACCAAAACGGTCTTGATCCACTCTAAAAGTCCTCCCCAATATTCTTTTCCGGCGAGAACGATCGGGAACTTCCCGATTTTTTTCGTCTGAATTAACGTCAAGGCTTCAAATAATTCATCCATTGTTCCAAAACCTCCAGGTAAAACCACAAAGCCTTGAGCATATTTGATGAACATCAACTTACGTACGAAAAAGTAGTCGAAAGTGATCAACTTATCCGGATCAATATATGGATTTGAATACTGTTCAAACGGTAACTCAATGTTTAATCCAACCGATTTGCCACCCGCTGTTTTTGCACCTTTATTGGCAGCTTCCATAATTCCGGGACCGCCTCCGGTGATAATTCCGTAACCTTCTTTCGTTAGTTTAAATGCAATCTCTTCTGCTAGGTGATAGAACTTGTGATCAGGACTTGTTCTCGCTGATCCAAAAATAGAAACACATGGGCCTATCTTGCTCAATTTCTCAAAACCATCTACAAACTCCGACATGATCTTAAAAATCTGCCATGTATCATGTGCTTTAATTTCTTGCCAATCTTTATCCGAAAACGCGCGTCGGATTTTTAATTCATCGTAATTCATTTCTTTATCGTTTTTTGTCTTTCGTTTCTAGTTTTCTTTTTAGATGCTGCAGACTCTTAAGCATCTAAAAAGAAAACTAGAAACGAACTCAGTTTAACGCAGCCTTCTTCTTAAGGTTGCCTGCTTTTTGTACAATTGAAAGTTCAGTTTTTAAAAATTCTGCGGTAATGCTGTTTTTGTTTTTTATAATTTCACGTGGACTTCCTTCGCAGAGAATTGTTCCGCCTCTCACGCCACCTTCCGGACCAAGATCAAAGATGTAATCGGAAGCTTTGATCATGTCCATGTTGTGTTCTATGACCATTACTGAATTTCCTTTGTCAACTAATCGATTTAATACTTCGAGTAAAATTCTTACATCTTCAAAATGTAAACCTGTGGTTGGCTCATCTAAAATGTAAAAAGTATTTCCTGTATCTCGTTTCGATAATTCTGATGCTAACTTAACACGTTGTGCTTCGCCACCACTCAAAGTTGTGCTTTGCTGACCAAGAGTAATGTAGCCCAGTCCAACTTCGGCTAATGTTTTTATCTTATGAAGAATCTGCGGCATGTTTGTGAAAAAGTTTACTGCTTCTTCAATACTCATGTCAAGAATATCACTAATTGATTTTCCTCTATATCTTATTTCAAGTGTCTCGCGATTGTAACGTTTACCTCTGCAAGTTTCACATTCAACATAGACGTCAGGCAGGAAATTCATTTCGATCACTCGCATTCCTCCGCCTTGACACGTTTCGCATCTTCCACCTTTTACATTGAAAGAAAATCTTCCGGGCTGATAACCTCTGATCGCTGCTTCTGGAAGTTGTGCAAATAAATTTCTGATGTCTGTAAAAACTCCTGTATATGTCGCCGGATTTGATCGAGGTGTTCTTCCAATAGGCGACTGATCGATCTCAATTACTTTGTCAACGTGTTGTAATCCTTTGATCGATTTATAGGGTAATGGTTTTTGAATTGAATTATAAAAATGCTGATTCAAAATAGGGTAGAGGGTTTCATTTATCAAAGATGACTTTCCACTTCCTGAAACTCCGGTAACGCAAATCAATTTCCCCAATGGAATTTTGATGCTTACGTTTTTTAAATTGTGTCCTGTTGCATCTTTCAATTCGATGAACTTGCCATTGCCTTCTCTATATTTTATTGGAGCAAAAATTGTTTTTCTGTCACTCAAATAATCTGTCGTTAATCCGGGCTGCTTTAGAATTTCTTCCGGCGTTCCTTGTGCTACAATATTTCCGCCATGAACTCCTGCGCCAGGACCAAGATCGATGATATAATCTGCAGCAAGAATAGTTTCTTTATCATGCTCGACTACAATCACTGTATTACCTGCATCACGTAAATCTTGTAGCGATTTAATTAAGCGTACATTGTCTCGTTGATGTAAACCAATACTTGGCTCATCTAAAATATATAGTACACCAACTAATTGCGAACCGATTTGTGTTGCAAGACGAATACGTTGTGTTTCTCCGCCGCTTAATGTCTTCGAACTTCTATTCAATGTTAGATAATCTAATCCAACATCAAGTAAAAATTTAATTCGCTTACGAATTTCTTTTATTACTTCACTTCCAATCTTTTTTTGTCTGACAGAAAGTTTATCATCTAATTTTGAGAACCATTCTCCAAGTAAATGAATGTCTGTATTCGCAAGTTCTGCAATGTTCTTATTGTTGATCTTGAAAAAAAGCGCTTCTTTCTTTAATCTGTTTCCATTGCATTCCGGACATGTTACATGTTGCATGAAACCTTGGATCCATCTTTTCATCGAAGGCGATGCTTGTTCGTTATCCTGATTGACGATAAAATTGACAATTCCCTCGTAGGTCGAGGGCTGGTGATAAGCACTTCCTGAATGATCTGATGCGACATTCAAAACATCGTCTGAACCATAAAGAATAATGTTCAACGACTCTTCCGGAATTTCTTCTATTGGCGTATTGAGTGTGAATTGATATTTTCTTCCCAGAGCAATAAGTTGTTTAAAGATCCAATTGTCTTTTTGCGGACCTAATGGAATTATTCCGCCGACTTTTATTGATTTGGAGAAATCGGGAATGATACTTTTAATATCAATCTCTGTAATTGTTCCAAGCCCATTGCAACGTTTACATGCTCCATAAGGCGAGTTGAAAGAAAACGTATTCGGTTGTGGTTCGTCGTATGAAATTCCTGATGTCGGACACATCAAATGTCGACTGTAATAATTTTCATGCTCTTTTCCATTCTCAATGATCATCACTGAACCTTTGCCCAATTTCATGGCAAGTGTCAATGATTCATTCAGTCTTTGTTGAACTCCTGCACCGATTTCTAAACGATCGATCAGTAATTCAATGTCATGGGTTTTATAACGATCTAATTGAAGTCCTTTTTTTAATTCAACTAGTTTTCCATCAGTTCTAACTCTCAAATATCCTTGTTGCATCAATTGCTCAAAGAGTTCACGGTAATGACCTTTTCTTGCTTTCACTAAAGGAGCGAGTAGCATGATCTTTTTACCGTCAAATTTTTGAATGATCAATTCAATGATCTGCTCATCACTCAACTTGATCATTTTTTCACCACTCACATAAGAATATGCTTCCGATGCTCTTGCAAAAAGTAATCGCATGAAATCGTACACTTCCGTAATTGTTCCAACAGTGGAACGTGGATTTAAATTTGTAGTCTTTTGTTCAATA
Source organism: Bacteroidota bacterium (assembly GCA_031411835.1). Taxonomy (GTDB): domain Bacteria; phylum Bacteroidota; class Bacteroidia; order AKYH767-A; family 2013-40CM-41-45; genus JADKIH01. The sequence goes on from JANOBV010000071.1 coordinate 8,435, forward strand.
GCAATAACCGGACTCAATCCATTGATCTTATCAACTTCCGGTCGCTCCATATTTCCAAGAAACTGTCGAGCATAAGCAGAAAAACTTTCCAAATATCTACGTTGACCTTCAGCATAAATAGTGTCAAAAGCAAGCGAAGATTTTCCACTCCCACTCAAGCCGGTTATAACGACCAACTTGTTTCGTGGAAAAGTAAGATCTATGTTTTTTAAATTGTGTACCCGCGCTCCGTAAATCTCCAACAACTCTATTTCTTCCTGCATATTTTATTACCTCAAATTTTGACACGCGAAGATACGGTTTTTGAACGAATCTGAAAGTATGGATTTTTCATTTTTGAATAGCTTGAATTGTTTGAAAAGTTTAGGTTTCGTTTGTCAAAAAGTTGATTGGTCCTTAGAAATCTATTCGTATATTGCTTTATTACCAAATATTTAAAACTATGAAATTGAAAGCACTTTTGACATTTCTTTTTTTTGCTGAAATAGTTAGTGCTCAAAATTATTTTGAAAAAATTTATCAAAATCAAAGCCTATCAAATTTGGGGACAATGGATATTTCACCATCGGATAAAGGCTTTGTTTTTTCTGGTACTCAAACCGAAGACTATTTTTTATTTAAAGGAGATTCTCTTGGAAATCTACAATGGTCTCGAACGTATGACTCTTTAAATTTATCTGAATATTCTAGTGGAGTTTGCCATCTTACGAATGGTCGTTTCGCATTCATAGGCAGCGGAGAATATTACTATGGCGATAATATGGCAACGGTCGGTGAAGTAGATTCAATCGGTAATAACGTGCAATGGACAACTTATCCACTGCACGATGAAGGTTGGTCAACGTTTGGCATCTCAATCTGCACAAACCCTTTAGGTGGTTATCATTTTATTATGTATGAAGATGGGTATCTCTGGACAAATTATTATTACTTCGATTACGATTCTGTTTGTGGTTTTGATGGAAGTGAATACAGTACCAATTCACTTTCTGCTAATCCGACGAATGTAACTTATGCCTGCACTGTTAATGATGTTCTTCCATATCCTCAATTAGTTGGTACCACCGTTGTAAGTAACATCTCAACACGAACAAATGCGGGCCAGGGTCTCAATACTACTTGTATCCAATCGGATAATGATTCAGGATATGTAATTGGAAATAACGGTCAGTTTATTCAGTTGCGTAAATTCAATTCTTCAAACGTTTTCCAATGGAATAAGAATTATGTTTTTAATTCGAATTCGAGGATTGTAGATATTGAGCAAAACTCAAACGGGGATTTTTTTCTATTAATAAATCAAGATATTGGAACAGGATCTAAGATTGTCTTAATGTCTGCCAACTCTAGTGGCGACAGTCTCTGGTCAAGATCATTCTATGGGTATGGATATGCTTCGCCAATTAATTTGAAGTTATATGATAACGGCGATATTATCATTTTTGGTTCTACTTTTTATGACCCATATATAATTAAAACAAATTCTCTTGGACAAATTAATCCACAATATTCAATTTCAGGTAATGGAAATTTTTTCTGTGATGGAGATACAGCTATTCTTACAGTTCAAGGCGGTGGTGCAACTTTTCTCTGGTCAACAGGCGATACAACTCAATCGATTCGTCTTACAAGTAGCAATATTGCCAGTGTAATTGTAACAAACAGTTCAGGTATCAGTTCTAATACCGGTATTTATGGAGTAACGTTTTTTAACCAACCCATTGCAGAGATCTCAAGTTTTGATTCCATCATTTCATGTTCAACTTTTTCAATGATCGACAGTGTAGTAAATGATGTGACAACTCAATACACTTGGTCTTTGAATGATACGCTTATTTCATCCTATAGTTCTGGCTATATTTCACATTCAGGTATTGTTAAATTGGTTGTGAGAAATTTTTGCGGAATTGATTCTGATATGGTTTATGTAAATATTCCATTCAATCCGGCACCAACTTTATTCGCAAGTCCGGGTACTAATTTTTGTGAAGGTGATAGCGTATTGTTAACTGTTAATTATCCTGCCAGTGTATTTCTATGGAGGAATTTCCAGGATACATTACTTCTAAATAATTTTTTTGGTTCTTCGGTCTATGTAAAAGAGGGTGGTATATATAGAGTGCGCTACGTGGGGACTGAGGGCTGCTTGTCTAATTATTCTAATCCAATCGCCTTAATTAATCGTACTCCGGACAGTATAGTTCTGCATAATTCTTCACTCACTTTTTGTCAGGGTGATTCAGTTGTTTTATTTGCACTGAATGATTATAATATATATAATTATTTCTGGTCTTCCGGAGATACTACTGTTTCTGTTTCAGTGAAAAATCCCGGATGTTATTCTTTTCATGCATCCAGCAGTTGGGGTTGTACTTCAACCAGCGATACTGTTTGTGTGACTGTGCTAAATAATCCGACGATTAACTTAGGTGCTGACACAATAGTGTGTATTAATTCCCCCGTTACACTTGATGCCGGTGTCGGATATAGTTCTTATTTGTGGCAGGATTCGACAAACAGTCAGTCTATTTCTGTTAATTCTTCAATTGCAGACACAATAGATTATTCTGTTGTAGTTACAAATAGTGATAATTGTATTGCAATGGACACTATCACGCTTGTATATGATCTTTGTAATTATGTGAATGATGATTCTCAATTCGATCAGATCAGAATTTACCCTAATCCTTCTACGGAAACATTCAAAGTTTATTTGTCTGATCAAAATAATGAAAACGGAGTCATTTCAATTTATGACTTATCGGGCAAAGAAATAAGGAAGATCCAACTTTCAGGAAAGGATATTTCGGATGGAATTGAGATAAGCGGGCTAAGTAGAGGAGTATATTGTGTAAGATACAATAGTGCAAGAGAAGAATTCACTGAGCTAATTGTAATTCAGTAAAACTATCTTACCTAATTAAGTTCGTGGGTTATCATTTTGTCAAACAAAATATTCTTTAGCACTTCCCGTTTAACTCCAAAATACCTTTCTTTGCATGCATATGAAACTTACCACAATTCTAACGGCAATCTTTTTATTATCTGCCGGTCAATTTAGCTTTGCTCAATCAAGCGGTGCTATTGGCGGAAATTACGTTTACCAATACCTCAATATTCCTTCATCGGCACGTGTTGCTTCTCTTGGGGGGACATACATCACTGCTAAAGATAATGATATCAATTGCGGTATGCAGGCTGCGTCCTTGTTGAATAGTGAAATGGATAAATCGCTCACGTTTAGCGGAGTTTCTTATGCCGACGGAATCAAATTTGGTAATGCCGCTTTTGCCAAACATTATGATAAGGCTGGAACTTTCTTGGCGTCAATGAATTTCGCCAGTTATGGAGAGTTCAAAGAGACTGATGAGTTTGCAAATGTGGTCGGGACTTTTAAAGCATCTGATTATGGACTGACTTTAGGGTATGGAAAAGAGCTTAATCGATTATTCAGTTACGGGGCTGCAATTAAATTTCTTTATAGCGATTATTATATCTACAATTCATTTGGAATTGCAGCTGATCTTTCTGCAACATATTGCGACACTACAAAAAGAATTACTGCAACATTTCAAATAAAAAATATCGGAAGTCAACTGAATAATTATATCGATGGCGCAAGTGAACCATTACCAGCTGAAGCCCTTATCGGGATTTCAAAACGACTTGCTCATACACCATTACGATTTAATTTAACATATCGCCATTTGGAGAAATTTGATTATACATATATTGATCCGTATGATTTAGGTGATGTAGATCCAATCACCGGTGAAGCTCAAGTTAAAACAATTGGTTTCTGGAATAAATTTTCCCGGCATTTTATTCTGGCTTCTGAAATTTTGATCACAAAAAATTTCCATTTGAATGCAGGTTATAATTTTCAGCGCAGACAAGAGCTTCAAGTTTCAACTCGACCTGCTCTTGCCGGATTTTCGTTCGGAGTCAGCATGAAAATCAGCAAATTTATTATCAGCTACGGAAGAGCAAGCTATCATCTAGCCGGTGGAGCCGATCATTTTTCGATCACGACTAATTTGGCGGAATTTGTGAAGTAAAAACTAAATCAAAAGAAAAAAGCTAAAAGAAAAAAGCTTCGAACTTGAAATGTAGTTTTTTTTGCTTTTTTCTTTTAATTTTTTGCTTTTTATGTAAAGTAATCGCCTAAAAAGTCCACATATTTCCCGAATTTTTCATTTCTTTGCCATGTGGCCACAATCCTACAACATTCTAAAACTATGAACCTTTCGCCAGGACCAAATGCGGGGAAAATAATCATCGCAATTGATGGTTATTCTTCATGCGGAAAAAGTACCATGGCAAAGGCGATTGCTAAGCGATTGGGCTATCGGTACATCGATTCCGGCGCCATGTATCGCGCTGTAACTTTGTTTGTTCAACAGCATGGTTTAAGCCTGGATGAACTTCAGGCCATGAGCGAAGCGCAATTGGAAGCAATGATCGATCATATCCATGTTGCTTTTCATATCAACCCTGATAATGGATTGTCTGAGGTTTACCTAAATGAAATTAACGTAGAGAAAAAAGTCCGCGATATGAAAGTATCTGATTGGGTAAGTCCGGTTAGTGCTATCCCCGCAATTCGCCATCGCATGGTTGCACTTCAACAAGGCTACGGCAATCACAAAGGAATCGTAATGGACGGCCGCGATATTGGAACAAAAGTTTTTCCCGATGCAGAATTGAAAATTTTTATGACTGCCAATAAAGAAGTGCGTGCAAAGCGCCGTTTTGATGAATTGAATAATAATGGTTTTATGGTCACAATGGATGAAGTCTTAAAGAATATCCAAGATCGAGACCACACCGACACTCATCGCGCCGAAAGCCCATTGCGTAGAGCAGAAGATGCTGTCATTCTCGACAACTCAAACCTTACAGAAGAGCAGCAGTTGGATTTTGCGATGAAGTTGATTGCTGAAAAAAATGAAAAATGAAGAATGAAAAATGAAGTGCTAACGTAGCTACCATTCCTACAATAGCAATCCATTTTTCATTCTTCATTTTTCATTTTTCATTGTTGATTATTCATTAGATTTTGTACTTTTGTGACCAATGAAAGTCACCATCGATTCATTTTCCGGATTCTGTTTTGGAGTTGTGTATGCAATTCAGAAAGCAGAGGAGGAACTATCAACTTCCAATTCGCTTTATTGTTTGGGTGATATTGTCCATAATAATATGGAAGTGGAACGATTGACTAAAAAAGGACTGAAGATCATTGATCATAACGATTTGAAAGATCTTCGTGATTGTAAAGTGTTGATTCGCGCACATGGCGAACCACCGGAAACATATCAGATCGCCCTCGAAAATAACATTGAACTAATAGATGCTTCTTGTCCTGTCGTTTTAAAACTTCAACACCGCGTTCGTGTGAGTTACGATGCAGTTATTGAAAATGATGGGCAAATTGTAATTTATGGTGAAGTCGGACATGCCGAAGTGAATGGACTAGTTGGTCAAACTAATGGAAATGCAATTATTGTTCGAAATGAAGACGACTTGCACAAAATCGATTTTACAAAACCGATCACATTTTTCACTCAAACCACAAAGAGTAGCGCAGGTTTTTCTAAGATGAAAGAACTCATTGAAGAGAAGTCGAAGCAAGCAGTTCATCAGGAAATATCTGACGAATACATGGTCTCAAACGACACCATTTGCCGACAAGTTTCCAATCGTGAACCGCAACTTAGGAAGTTTTCAAAAGAGCACGATCTTATCCTTTTTGTGAGCGGTAAAAAAAGCTCAAATGGTAAAGCACTTTATGAAGTTTGCTTGTCTGAAAACCCAAAAACTCATTTCATCTCATCCGATGAAGAAGTAGATTTTGAATGGCTCAAAGGCGTAAATAGTGTCGGAATTTGTGGCGCAACTTCGACCCCAATGTGGCTAATGGAAAAAGTAGCTGCTTTTGTCGAATCGCATGAAGCAGTTTCGTGATTTTTATTCAGCGAGTTTTTGTTCGTTTTTTAGCCATATTTAGCATTTTCCCATTTTAAATTCCCTACACAGACAACCAATCAATTAACTCAATTTTTATTAGGCTAAACGCGTTAAAAAGATTCGCTTACAGACTTTCTTCGTTTAATTATTTTTGATACATTTGCGTCCCATTAAAATCGAACCGAAATCAAACCCTTATAACAGTAAAAATTAAATGATTACAGAAGAAATCACTAATCCCGCGCCGGCATATAATCCGGAGCCATTTAACTGGGATTCTACTAGCAACAAAGGTGCTGGTGAATACTCAGCGGAAGAGCGTACTAAAATGGAACAACAGTACGATCAAACATTAAGTGCCGTTGTAGAACACGACATCGTTGATGGTAAAGTTGTATCTATTTCATCAAAAGATGTTCTAATCAACATTGGTTACAAATCCGACGGATTAGTTGCATTAACAGAATTCCGCCACATGCCTGACATTAAAGTTGGGGATAAAGTGGAAGTTTATGTGGAAACACAAGAAGACAAAAATGGTCAGTTGATCCTTTCTCACAAGAAAGCTCGTGCGCTTAAATCATGGGATCGCGTTAATGCGGCTCTTGAAGGTGACGAGGTCATTCAAGGCTTTGTTAAATGTCGTACAAAAGGTGGACTTATCGTGGATGTATTCGGAATCGAAGCATTCTTACCGGGTTCACAAATCGATGTTAAACCAATTCGTGATTACGATCAATTCGTTGGTAAGACAATGGAATTTAAAGTTGTTAAAATCAACAATGAATTCAAAAACGTTGTCGTATCGCATAAGGTTCTAATCGAAGAAGAATTAGAACAACAAAAATCAGAGATCATGAAGAAACTTGAGAAAGGTCAAGTTCTTGAAGGTACTGTTAAAAATATCACATCATACGGTGTGTTCATGGATCTTGGTGGTGTTGATGGTTTACTTCACATTACTGATATCTCTTGGGGACGTATCACACATCCTGAAGAAGTTCTTAAACTTGATCAGAAGATCAATGTCGTTATTCTTGACTTCGATGATGAGAAAAAACGTATTGCTCTTGGATTGAAACAACTTACTCCGCATCCTTGGACGCAGCTTAGCACTGACCTTAACGTTGGTGATAAAGTAAAAGGTAAAGTTGTTGTTATCGCTGACTACGGTGCTTTCGTTGAGATTGCTCCGGGTGTAGAAGGACTTATTCACGTTTCTGAAATGTCTTGGTCACAACACTTACGTTCACCACATGAATTCTTAAAAGTTGGTGACGAGATCGAAGCAGTTGTATTGACTTTGGATCGTGAAGAGCGTAAAATGTCTCTTGGACTAAAACAATTGAAAGCTGATCCTTGGATTGATGTTGCTACTAAATATCCGGTTGGTTCTAAACATACAGCTACAGTGAAAAACTTCCAGAACTTTGGAGTATTCGTTGAGTTGGAAGAAGGTATCGATGGACTAGTTCACATCTCTGATTTATCTTGGAGCAAGAAAATTAAACACCCATCTGAATTCACTAAAGTAGGTGAGAAAATGGATGTTGTAGTTCTTGAAGTTGATCCTGAGAATCGTCGTTTGAGTTTAGGTCACAAGCAATTGGAAGAAAATCCTTGGGATGTATTCGAATCAATCTTTACAGTTGATTCAGTTCATGAAGGAACAGTTCTTAAACTTGGAGAAAAAGGTGCATCTGTAGCTTTATCATATGGAGTTGAAGCATTCGCTCCAAGCAAACATATGGTGAAAGAAGATGGCAAAATGCTTAAAGCAGATGACAAAGCAGATTTCAAAGTAATTGAATTCAGCAAAGATCAACGTAAGATCGTTGTCTCTCACTCTCGTATTCACGAAGAAGTTTCTCAACAAACACGTGTTGCAGAAGGATCAGCGAAAGCTGCTGACCGTGAAGAAGGTGTTAAAGCAGTTAAGAAAGTAAAAGAAAATCAAGAGAAAACTACTCTAGGCGATCTAAGCGTTCTTAGCAACCTTAAAAATGAAATGGAAGCTGCAGAGAAGAAAAAAAGCGATAGCGCTGAGTAATTCTTTTTTGAAGACCTAAATGCGAGTTTAGTACTTCGAATTTCGATTTAAATAAATTTAAGAGCCGTTCACAATTTTTGTGAGCGGCTTTTTTATTGAAAGATTCAAATGGAAATTTTTATTACATTAGTCATGCGCAATCTAAAGTAAAAAGATGATCAGATTTTTCTTAATTGGTTTTGCCATTATGTTAATGGGTAATTCAATCTCAGCCCAGTCTACGTTCAGATGCGATTATACTGATTCGATTGGTAATGGGAATTTCAGAACTGTTATAAGTGATTCTTCCGGTTTCTTGATCGCTGGATCAAGACTCGTAGGGAATAATGTTCAAGTAGGAATTATTATGAAGACTGATTTAGATGGTAGAATTTTATGGACAAAGAATATTGGTGATACAACTACAAGAATAAGTATTAACTCGAGCACAAAACTCTTCGACGGAACTTATTTGATAGCTGCTTATGATCAGATTCTCCAAAAATGCCATTTTTATAATTTGGATACGTTAGGAAATATAATTTGGCAGAAACAAATTCAAAATAATGGCGTTCTTAGTTTTGTCGAGGCAAAAGAAACTAAAATAGTCCTTGCCGGTAATACCGCTTCAGGTTTTGCACTTTTAATTATTGATTCTTTATTGAATAATATATGGGGAAAAGTTTATGGCCTAAATAATTCAAGAACTACTTTTCAGGTTAGCTCATCACATGATAATGGTTTTTTGTTTCTATATGATCATTCTACATTTGATACCTGTAGTGTAATGAAAACTGATAGTGCGGGTAATTTTCTATGGGCAAAAGTGTTAAATAGTAATTTAAACACTTTAATGTCTGAGTCAATAAATGGTGACTTGCTTTTTGTTTCATCGTGGGCTTCTTCCAGTACTCAATATGGTATAAGAGTGGTAAAATTGGATGAGGCTGGGAATTTATTATGGTCAGAAGATCTCGTTGGACTGACCAACCGTGAAAATCCATATAGTGTAATATCTACTTCTGATGGTGGGTGTTTAATTTTGGGTAGGTCCAGAAATGCAATGCCGGGTTGGGCAACCTTAGTTGTTAAAATTTATTCAAATGGGAATATCGCCTGGTCTGAAATTTTAGGTAGCTATTCTGATATTGTGTCTTATCCATTTCAAATAATAAATACAATTGATAATGCTTATGGATTAATTTGTAATAAGACTCAGGGAACAGTTTTTTTTAAAATGGATTCTCTTGGGTTTGCAGGTTGCGCTGGTACGCCTTATCCAATGACTGTTACGTCCATTTCTGGTGTAACGATAGTAGATGATTCTATAAGTGTAGACACCACATCTGTACAATTCGTCCCAATCTCTTTGTCGGGTGATACATCTGGATTGTATTTTAACCAAACTTGCTTTCTAAATAAAATTGAAGATTTTCCTCTTAACACATTAACTGTTTTTCCGATTCCTTGCAAAGATGAACTAGTCATTTCGGAGACAATTAGCCATGGTCGAATAAAGGTCTTTGATCTTACGGGGAAGATATGTATTGAAATTAAGTCTGAATTGAATGAAACAAAATTAAACACTTCTTTTCTTGAACGTGGATTCTATTTGATCAGCTATGAAGAAGATGGGAAAATTCGATTTGCAAAAGCAGTGAAAAGTTACTGAGAGATTCTACATATATAAATTTATATACGGGTTTTAATAGAATAAATTAAAAGTAATTATAAAATTCAAAATGACTCAACAAGAAAAACTAGATTTCCTTGTAACAACATTTCCTTCAAAAGTCAGGAATGCTGATGCGTCAAAAGCCCCTGTCTGGGGAAAAATGAACCTCCAACAAATGGTAGAACACATGAGTGAATCCGTTCGCATCGCAAATGGAAAACTATCATTTCCACTCATGACTCCTGAAGAAAGAGTTCCGGCAATGGTTGCATTTGTTCGAAGTGAAAAAGAATTTAAGCCGAATACTAAAAATGCATTGATGGGCGAGGAGCCTGAGCCATTACGTCATAGTAATATGAATGATGCTCTTGCTGAATATGAAATGGAAATTAATGCAATGAAGGATCATTTCGAAAAAAATTCAGGTACAGTTCTACTCAACCCATTTTTCGGCGAACTCAATTTCGAAGATTGGATCCAGTTGTTGCATAAGCATGAGGTGCATCACTTGAAGCAGTTCGCTCTTATTTCGTGAGTAGTAAGTAGTAAGTAGTAAGTAGCAACACTTACTACTTGAAAATAGCCGACACTGATTAGATTGTCCAAATTCGCAATGACAATTACTAATTTCCAATAAATGGTAGACAGTAAAATTTAAAGAAACTGGTGCTACTCACCACTTACTACTTACCACTCACTTTTATTTGCCAACTCCGCACTTTTGCCGTACTTTCGTCCTCCGGAATGCAAAAAAGACTGCTTTTAAACAGCGAAAATTTCGATATCACGATCAAGCGACTTTGTTATCAATTGATCGAAAATCACGACGATTTCGCTAATTCGGCACTTATCGGTCTTCAACCCCGCGGCGTTTTTGTCGCTTCCCGGATTCATCATCACCTTTCTGCCATACTTGGGATCAATACCATTCATCTTGGGCATCTCGATATTACCTTTTATCGCGATGACTTCCGTCGACGTGAAATTGTTGCTCCTTGCGAAACAAAGATCGATTTCGAAGTGGAGAATAAGAAGGTTGTCTTGATCGATGATGTACTTTATACCGGGCGAACAATTCGTGCCGGAATGGATGCGCTACTTGATCTGGGTCGCCCGCAAAAAGTTGAACTACTTACATTAATCGATAGAAGATACAGTCGTCATTTACCAATTGCACCCGATTACACCGGACTGCAAGTGGATACAATTGCGAGTGAAAAAGTGAAAGTGCAATGGAAAGAAACCGACGGCGAAGATTCTGTCTGGCTATTGGAAATTGATTCTAAGAATATTCAAAAATAGAACGCTATGTCATTACTCAGCACGCCTCACTTAATTGGAATCAAGGAACTCACCCGTGCCGATATTGATCTTATTTTTTCTACTGCCGATAATTTCAAAGAAGTCATTAACCGACCAATAAAGAAAGTTCCTTCATTACGAGATATCACAATTGCCAATCTATTTTTTGAAAATTCTACTCGTACTCGTTTATCATTTGAACTCGCTGAAAAACGTTTGTCAGCAGACATCATCAACTTTTCAGCTTCATCTTCATCAGTAAGCAAAGGCGAAACGCTAATCGACACAGTCAATAATATTCTGGCCATGAAAACCGACATGGTTGTCATGCGTCATCCAAATGCAGGAGCTGCTCTTTTCCTTTCAAAGCATGTTAAATCGAAGATTGTAAATGCAGGTGACGGTGCTCACGAACATCCTACACAAGCTTTACTCGATGCATTTTCTATTCGTGAAAAAGTGGGTGACCTTGCCGGAAAGAAAGTTGCCATCATAGGTGATATTCTACATTCACGCGTTGCTCTTTCAAATATCTTTTGTCTGCAAAAGCTAGGAGCGGAGGTAATGGTCTGCGGACCGGCTACGCTGATTCCGAAATACATTACATCGTTAGGAGTCAAAGTAGAAACAGATCTCCGCAAAGCTCTTGAATGGTGCGACGTGGCTAATATGCTGCGCATCCAATTAGAACGTCAGGATATCCGGTATTTCCCATCAATCCGTGAGTACATTATGCAGTACGGATTAACAAAAGAGATCCTCAATTCATTGTCAAAGGAAATCATTGTCATGCATCCCGGTCCGATCAACCGCGGAGTAGAGATCACCAGCGAAGTTGCCGATTCTTCACAGTCCATCATATTGGAACAAGTGGAGAATGGAGTGGCGATACGGATGGCTGTGATTTATTTGCTTGCTTCTTAGAGGTCAAGGGACAAGGGGCAAAGTTTATTTTATCAAGATTTTTAAACAATTTCATTTACAGCATGCCGCATTTTCATTTCTATCAGCTTTAGCGGAATGTTACAAGAAATAAAGCTTAAGGCAAATTATAGTCTCTGAAATAATATTATTTTAACTGAAACAATCCCTCTTCCGTCAGCTAAAGCTGACGGCAATGAAGACACTCTTCAACTTTGGGTTAAGCTGTGCTATTTCATATTGTAGCTAATCACATCCACATTGCCGACATTAAAAGCTGCTTG
>JANOBV010000072.1:0-15741 GCA_031411835.1 Bacteroidota bacterium
CGAAGTAAGTCGGCACTCGCCAAAGCTCTTTCTGCATGTTGCGACATTTCTGTTGCATGAATGTAAAAATGATTTGCTGCCGGATTGCGTGGTTCTATCTGTAAGCATTTCTCAAGTAGTGATAAAATTTCAGGAGTCCAAGGCTGAATAGTTCCATCTTTCATATAAAGATTCCAAGGATGTAAATCCATAAGCGACTCAGCGAAAAGCGAAGCCACAATTACATCGGAAGAATATTTTTTATAAACTTTTCGCATAGCTGTTGCATAAGATGAATCAAGCATCGGACGAGAAACAGTTGTATCATTTGAGTAGCGATAAGTTAAAGCTTCAATCAGATCTTTTTCTTTCTGTGTGCATGTTGCTGAAAGTGATTTCGCTTTCTGTATTGCATCATAAGCGCGTTGAAAATTATCTTTCTCCATGCCGGCATTGTAATTGGGCCCTAATACATAGGCAAATCCCCAATAACTCATAGCACAAGTTGAATCTTGTCGTGCAGCTTCAAAAAATGAACGCCCTGCTTCAGCATGATTAAAAGCAAAAGATAGCATCAAGCCTTGGTCAAAATATTCCTGTGCTTCTGAATTCTTCGTTGAAATAGAAAAGTGAATTCCATCCAGTCCGCTAAATAATGGTGCTTTTTTCCCTGACGAATACCATGACTTATCCAAAACTTCTGGAACTTGACAACCATACTGTGCAGAGATGTTAGGCGCTTTGGCTGTTACTTTTTTATTTTCCGATGGTTGATTGCATGAGGCAAAAATAATGCTAATGCAAAGTAAGTAGAGTCGTTGCAGCATGATATTGATTTTTAGTTGGCCTGGACTAAAGTAATAAATTTATACGATTGCGTTGCTGTCCCTTCTCTAAATTCATACATCAATCCGTTCTGTAGAATTTATTTACTTTCTTTGTGTTGGGTGATTCGACGGAAATAAAATAATATCCGGATTTTATCAACGATAAATCGATTTGTGCGGCGCTCAATTTTTTAAAATATTGTTCTAAAATTAGTCGTGAGTAAATATCAAAAATGCGGACATGAACATCTTCCCAAGTATGGTCTAATTGAATTGTTATATATTCCTGCGCCGGTAAAGGATAAAGGGTCAAAAAATTATCGGCATTTAAATCAGATTCTATATTTAAGGTAATTGGAAGGCAAGGACTATTATAGCTAATTGAAGAACTATGAAAACATTCGAAATCATACGATAGTCCACCTATAACGCAGCCATCAATATTCCAATAAATAAAGTCGTCGATCGGGCCAATACCTTCTACAATATTTGCATTCTTCCAAAATACATTTTCGCAATATTCTGAAAGCGCCCAATTTTGTAGCGTGTCTCCATTTACAACAATTGAGTAAACAGAATCCACAATTGCAATGAGATTAGGAGTAGATGGAATTATTGTTAATGTGTCACCGATTTGCATTGAAAAGTTGTACAAATAATAAATATTGAAACCATCATCATAAAAAACAGAATCATTTCTATACTGTATATCTGCGTATCGGTATGTGTAAATTCCTACTGGCCGATTTTGATTAAGGGAAAAATACAAATCTTCAACAACAGTAATCTCTTTAATTAATGTTCCGGCTACCAATGTGTCTTTTGTAACTTGGAATGTCAAGTTGGATCTTTCACCGCCATTGTGTGATGCGTAGCTGTAGTTCCAGTATGCATTTAAAGGTGCATATGTAATTTGTCCGTTTAAAAATGGCGATAGAAAAATAAAGAATACCAAATAGAGTAGTTTCATTTTTGTCGTTTTATAATCAGCCATAATGTTTTGGCAATGCGGTGTTAGGCGTTCGCCAATATTTTAATACGGGATCTTTAAATTTAATTTTTTACTATTTTATTTTCACTTCGTACTCCGTCGATCGAGAGCTCAAGAAAATAAACTCCCTCTTTGAATGAATCAAAGTCTATCGTTTCATTTATTTTATCACCGGTACGCTTCTCTTTAATGCTAAATAATATTTGCCCAAATGTATTTCGAATGACAATAGAATACTCATTCAAAAGTGGTTTTTTGGTCTCTATGTGTAGGGTTGAATGAACTGGATTAGGAAAAATGTATAAATCATCTTTAACAGTTTTAATTTCAACATTGGATGTTGTAATATTTCCACTTGTATCTGTTTTAATCAAATATATATAGGAAAGATTTGTGAGTGTATCCCAGGTTGACCCAATGATCATTGGATTCTCATTATCATCAAGAATCATTCCTGTTGGCAGTGAGCGCCCAAGCCCCGAAAAATGTTTTATCCAAATTGTATCACCATTTGCTTCTGTTTTAATTAAAGCTGTAGACAAGTTAGCTGATGAATTTAATTGAAATGAGGCGGCAATATATAATTGACCGCTTCCATTTTCTTTAAGCGAAATAAAATTTAAATTGGAATTTGGAATGGAATAATCTCTTGTCCATAAGCTATCACCTAATGAATCTGTTTTTAGCAAAAGTCCTCGTGTTGGATAATTACTTCCATATGTGTCTAAAAAACCAGCCACCATGTAACCTCCATCGTTAGTTTGTATAACAGAATTACTCCCCCAACCAATTGTAAATGTCATATCTCTAAATTGCTTTGACCAAATAATACTATCATTTAAATTCAACTTTGTAAGAAAGATTGCCTCTAATGCGTAATTTTGTGAAGCTATAATCAAGTTATTATCAGATGTTATCTGAAGATCCGATGTAGTTCCAATTGGGATTGTCAGCGGCCTGTTTGCTATAGTATAGCCTAGTGAATCTGCTTGTACAACATAAAGTGGATTTGCTGATCCAAATGCATCATCCAGATAAGTTACAAAATATCCATTAGCTACAGCAATCACTGAATTTCCATAAGTCGACCACCCATTAGTTGGGTAATTAGTCTTCCATAATAAATTTCCAAATTTATTGGTTTTATATAACCCTGCAATAATTGGACAACAAGAGTCTCCAACAAGTACAAAACTACTATCAGCGGTTTCTCGGATATATTTAATTGTGTTGTTTGGAAAAGTAATTGTACTTAAAGTATCACCATCAGTATTAATGAGTAAAGAATATCCCTGATAGTTTGGATCTATTCCCTTGTTGGCGCCGATAATAATATTTCCATTCAATGCCTTTTCAATCGAAACCCCAGTTCCTAAACCATAGTTGAGTTCAAAATAATTTGCTTGACCATTTGCATAATCAATTGCAAAAAGAAGAAATAATAATACAAAGATTTTCATTTGTTAAATTTTAAAGTTTCTCGGATAAATTTACAATGCATTTTTAATTTGGTGACGCCTAACGTTTGGATTAACGCAACCAGTTTATCAATCTCTCTGTTCCATCCATTTATACAACTAGACATTTCGAAAATTGAATAGGCGACCCGAAAGCTTTTGAGAGTAGACTATTCATTAATCTATTACTAAATTCAACCTGCCCCACAAGGATAATAAAAAAAGTTCAAAGCCCATACATGAGAGCTGATTTAAACCAATAAAAATAATTGCTTAGAAAAAGTAGTTATTTATCTTTCTTTTTCTCAGTTGAAAAAATTCGCTGCAACAAATTCCTGTCATCACCTTTTATTTCTGTATCTACAGATTTAAGGTTGATCTCATGATCAATGCTTGGAATTAGTGCTTGCACAAAAGCATTTAGCAACACTTCCCAAATGGCATCAAGCGTATTTGTTTTCGGATCTTTGTAGTCACCTTTAATTTCTACTTTTGTAGCGATCTGATCTTTATTTTGATTTTTCAAAAGAACTCCGGCTGCGCCAACAATTTGTTCGTAGACTTTATTGAAAAAATTATCGTGCTTGTCTTGTGGTCCAACTACATCGAGATCTTTTATAATCGGTTTTACATAGCCCTTGAATTTTCCTTCTTTCGAAGCCATCTCTGTATATAAACCGAAAGTTCCTCGGTTGACATCGAAGTTTCCATAGGCTTTTAAAAAATCATTTAGTAAAACAAGATTGGTGTGCTTTAATTCTGCATTGAGATCAAATGTTGGTTCCTTATTCAAAGCATTCAATTTCATATTGAATGTCAAAGCTCCTTCATAAACTGTTGCATTTGCAGTTACAGTGGAAGGGAGTTCAATGTTTGGATCAACAACATTACTCAAATTAAGCGCTAATATGTGCGCTTGCTGTAATGCAACATCAACTTTTGGTTTGGCATTATTGTCGGTGTAATGTAATTCGCCATTGTCTATTTCGAAGCGATTTACTTTGAGAGGCATGAAGTCTTTCAATAATTTGCGAAAATCGTTCGTGTCTTTTTTAATATCACCAAGTTCAGCTTTGTCTTTAGTGAATATCAAAACCGGCGAATCAAATTTCAATTTTCCAACGATTGAACCCTGAAAAACTGAAGGCCACTCAATTGAAAGGTCAATCGTCTTTGCTTTGAAAAAATCGGATGCTTTATTCGATAGTGTGTCAACTTTATCCAAGTAAATGTCATTAATCGTATATGCCCCTCTATAGATTGAAAGATCAATATCTTCAATGTGCCCGGAGTAGCCTTTCATCTCCGATAATGTCTTATTTGCAAAATGTAAAACTACATATGGCAAAATGATTCTGATGATTATCAGAAATGTCACTATACCAATAATAATTTTGTATTTCTTCTGCAAAACTTAAAATTTAATTTTTTTCTGATTTTGGAAATCGATGTAAAATATTTTGACTTGTCGATTTAATACCATCTGCGTGCTTAGAAACAACACTGGCGACTGCAAATTCTAAAATAGTACCGATTATTCTTTTAAAAGGATTTCGGGAATTGCCAATCAACAATTTCTTAGATATAAATCCTGTACCCAATCCAATTACATTGTCAAGTATGTTTTTTTTGACTTCCGGCGAAGAAGAAACTTCGCTAAATGTATTCTTTATCAAATTAATTGGCTTTAAACTTTCATAAGTAGTATGAAATTGCTCTTTAAGCAATTCTAATTCATAAACACGTTTGTGTTTCAATTTGAATATTGCTTCATTTAATGCATCAGTTTCACTTACGGTTTTCATATTTCTTTTTGTTTGAGCATTTGTTTAATGATTGAGTCACTCACCGGATTTTTTATCCACTGATGGCGATAGAGGTGAAGCAGTATTGCAAGAATTGCATAGAACCCGCCAATTATGAAAAATCCATAAAAAGAATCTCCCAGCATTTTTCCCAACCATAAAGCCAGGCCAATGTTTATAATTAAGAGCGACAATGCAACTGCGAAAATAACAGCTAATCGGGATACAAGAGAAGAAACTACATCGGCAGATTTGTCTATTGCATTTAACTTAAAAAGTTCAATAGTCGTATTTCCGTAATCTTCCGCTCTTTCAAGAAGCTTGGTCAAAGGAGTTGCATTGTCGTTCATAAAAATTTAATTAATAATTAATAATGAATAATTAAGAAACGCCATGTTTAATTTCCGAAGCACCGTTCTTGATTTCCTTTTTAGCTTCGTCAAATTTTGCTTTTCCTTTATCTGCCATTTCTTGAGCATCTTTTTTCGTACGATCAAATTTTTCATTCATGGAATTTACGAATTCATCGTACTTCGTTTTTAACTCATCTACATAATCATCACCTTTGTCCATGATCTGTTTGCGAGTCTTAGAACCTTTTTCCGGTGCTAATAAAATTCCTGCAATGGCTCCAATGGCAAGTCCTGCCAATGTTCCTAATACTATTTTTCCTGTGCTCATAATTCTTTTTTTTAGTTAGATTGAAATTTAATTTATTTATTCCTTTGGTTTTAATGAAGGTTCATTGTTCCCAACATTATAGCCATTTACTAATTCGAGAAGAGAATTGTAATAATTCTCGAGATTTTGTAGATTAATTTTAGGATCTTCTTGATTTGGAATTGTAACTGGCATTTCTTCAAGATGCTTAACAAGCTCCGGATGTTTATTCTGAATGGTCATTGTAATTTCAAGAATAGCCTCATTCAATTCTTTTTCAGTTTTCATAAGATTTTTTTAATGAAAAATTATTCGACAAAGGTCATATGTTTGCCGGGAAATGAGCTTACATAAATCAATTAAAAAGTTGCATAATTCACATGTTCGATGGAAAAAATTGGTATAACAAGCAAATAAATTGAAGGATATTATTTAAGAAGAGTTTTTATTTCAGAAACCAATACTGATTTGTATGCTGAATCATTACCTTCCATTGGATAACCGAAATGAATCTTCCGAATAATTCCGGATTTGTCAATTACAAATGTCATTGGATAGCCATCCACTTCGAATTTTTTAGAAATTGCATTACCATCATGATCAAGAGTTAAATGATTTTCATTATCGTCAGGTGATTTTTTTGTCACCTCACTTTCGGGAAGAATATTGAAATTGATAATTTCACTGCCGCTTGCTTTCCTGAAATTTGAATATTGAGATTTCTTTTCAGAATTGTAAGCTGCAAGTCTTTCCCTTGAATGCGGAGCAATAGATAGCATTTGAAAGGACGAATCATGAATGATACTATCAAGACGATTTAAGAACGGCAATTCTTCCATGCATGGCCTGCAACCTAATGACCAAAAATTTACGACAGTTACTTTGTCTTTGAAATATGACGAATCGATTTTAGTTCCTGTTAACGTTATTCCTGAAAAATTTGGGACCGGTTGGTTCAATAGTGGATACTCGCGACCGGAAAAAAATATTAAAAACAGGAAGAGTGACCTTATATATTTCATTAATTTTATTCTCTAGTCATTTTAATAATTCCGGGGTTGGATAATATATAATCCGGAAAAGTTGCATCGTCTAAGATAGCAATTTTATAGTTTTGAGATTGGATCTTTTCTATTTGTTCTAGGGTTGGAATAATATCGTAAGCTATGTAATCAGTAAAAAACATTATTGGGATGTGACCATTCAACCTGATATTGGCATTAAATATAACACATTTTTCAGTCCCAAATTGAGATGTTAGCTTTCTTATAAAATGCATTTCGGCTAATTCTGTATTTCTATTTCCATGTTGTTTCAAATCAGCGTGATGATTTTGAATCTTATTTAAATTGAGTATGAAAAAGCAAATTACAACTAAAATAATTGACCTTAAAGAAAAATTAAAACAATTGGACTTTATTTTTTCTTTGACAAAACGCATTACTATTTCTACTAAACTTGAAATACCTAGAAAGAAGAATGGAGAAACTATTACACAAAATGAGACCATCTTTGTAGAAGCTAATGAATAAAATAAATACGTTATTAGTATCGTAGATGCGATGGCAACCTTGTAGATTTTCGATTGTGTGTTTTTAATAAAAATGATCAATCCAAATAAATAAAGAAAAGGAATTAATATTCCCGAACCATAAATTTCTTTTAACGCATCAATATGAAACCATATTCCACCACCGTGATCTTCTATAGGTTCAAAAAAGTGTTTAGTGTTATAAGCAAACTCATAACTCGATTCACGAGGGAAATTTGATGTGATATAAACTTGCCAAGGAATAATAACTAGGAATGTAATTGAGAGTGATACTATGATAGGAAAATATAATTTTAATCTTATCCAATTTCGTTTATCGCTGATTCCAATTGTCAAAAACCATATTGCATAAATTAACAATCCAACCAACCATTTAACGAGAATGGCGCAACCAGAAAACAATCTGATTAGAATTAAGTAATGTTTTTTCTGTGAATGCTGATATTCGAACCAAGCCCATATACTTGCTGTAATGTAAAAAAGGAAAGTAACATCGTTATGATCTGTAGAAAAATGACCCGAAACTAATTCCAACGGATAGTAAGCAACTGCAAAGAAAAGAGCACCATAGTATCTAACTCTTTCGGAAATTGAAATTTTCCCGATTCGAAATATCATCAGTGTTATGAGTGAATGTAAAATAATACTAGGTAATCTTACAGCAAATGTGGTTGTGCCGAATAATTTTATACTCAAAGCCATTTGCCATAAAAAAAGTGGTTGTTTGTGAAGCCATATGTGATTGCCTGTCCAATTCCTGTAATCATATTCTAATAGTGGTATTGAATACAATGTTGGTTTTAGAAAATTTTGAGAGAGATGTTTTGCAACAAGTGCATGGTACTGTTCATCCCATAGGTTCAAAAATGGATCGAGATTAACAATAAAATATCCTAATCCTAATGAACCAATAAATAGTAGTACAAGACTGGATTTTAATTTGCCTTTAGTAAAAAATAGAATTGAAAGTAATAGAAGTAAAGCACTAAATAGAAATGGCATGATCTGATTCTCTGAAAAATATTGAAATGGCATATTACTTTTTATTTTTATTCCATGATTCAAATGTCATTTCAAATTTTATTTCGTTCTTTCCGTGTTTACCTATTTCCGCCCATCCTGCTTTTCTATAGAAAATTTCTGCACGGGTATTTGGTGAAGTGCCTAACCATACATTATCTGTAGTCTGCTCAAAATACCAATCAAGCATCGTGTCGTGAAGCTTTCTACCTATGCCTTGCTTTTCGAATTCAGGTTTTAAAAATAATGCCCAAATATTTTTGTCTTTCAAATCTACGATTGAAAAACCTACAATCTCATTATTGATTTCGCAAACCCAACCTTTTCCTCTTACAGAAATAAATTCTTCACAATCTTTATCGGTTACTAGGTCAGGATTGGATAAAATATTTTCTCTTACTGAATTCCTTACAATCTGGATCTGCTTTATGTCTTCGATTTCTGCAACTCTAATAATCATTTTTTAGATCATTTCTTCAAACTATGAGATATATGAGTCCAAATCTAATACTATTTCAACATTTTTGTAGTATTCATTTCTCCTTTACTTAAAAGGTGGCAAAAATAAAATCCTTTGTTTAATTCTTCTAAATTGATAGTTACATTATTTTTTCCTTGATGAAATAATTGTGTTGAAATTATTTTAACAATTCTTCCTGTTAGATCGGTAATTATAAAAGATATGTTACTACTACTTGAAAGGTTGAATTCTAAATTTATTTCTGATTGGAATGGATTTGGGAAAAGTGAGAATCCTGAAATTTTAATTTCATTGATACCTGAGCTAAAGCTATTAAATTCGTCTGAGAATTTTGCTATAACTAAATTTGGATTCAAGCAACATGGAATGTATTGTATTGTATCCCAAGGAGCGGAACTTTGTGCAGTACCGGTAAAGTAGAAGGTACTATCGTTTGCAATTGCAAGACCGGAACCTGTATCGTCTGAACCACCACCCATCACTCTTGCATAAATTATATTTCCGAAAACATCATAACGCGCAAGAAAGCAATGAGCACTTTGAGTGAAAATTAGAACTTGAATTGTATCAAATGATGCGCTTGCAGTATTTCCACCGAGATATCCTGTTATGATTGAATTTCCAATTTCATCTGTAACAATATCTAAAGCAAAATCATTTTTTATACTTCCGCCATGACGAAGCCAAATTGGTGTGCCGGAGGAATTTGTTTTTAGTGTAATAATTTCATTATCTGTTGTGGTGTATCCGTTAAAAATTTGTGTACCGAACTTCACAGAGTCGCCACTAGCAACGCCTGTCATATAACTATTCTCTGATGCATCGAGGGCTAAGCCATTAATGAATGTACTATTTGAACCTCCACCTGTAGTAAGCCAACGGCAAATTAGATTACTATCTAATTTTATTTCGAAAATGTTAAATGCAGATGAATTTGCCGTAAAACCATTTAGTGTAATCGAATCGAAAAATGCACCGCCAATGTAAATATTTCCTGTACCTGGAGCAACTTCAACTTCTCTAGCTTCTTGATGAATGGCACTAATGTCATTCAGTTGTATAAGATCTATTTGGGTTCCATCCGGTAGATATCTAAGTAAAATTCCGCCATCGAATGTTAGAGTTTGAGCATCAAAAAAATTTGTTCCGGATACTGTTGCTACTACCACAATACGACCATGATCATCGATATCGATGTCGTTGAAACCTACACCTAAGCCTTGACCGCCTCCATGTTTCATCCATTGAATGTTTCCATTCAAATCATATTTTGCTAAAAATCCATGTCGACTATTTCCAAAATATGAATATGAAATGGTATCAAATGTAATAGTTGGGTTTGCGAATTGTGTCCTAAAGGAACCACAGACATAAATGGCATTGTCAACGGTTGACACTTTAATTGACGTCTCTTGAATATCTACGAAACCTGGACCACCAAAAGTTTTTACCCATTGAAGATTACCCATTGAATTATATTTTGCCAGACATCCATCTTCATGAGCCGGTACAAAAACCCCTGAGAAATAACTGTCTATTGATAAATGACCAAGGACGTATGCATTTTCATTTTCATCTGATGCAATAGCAGTTCCATTTTCATTCGCGCTAAAAGGAGTAGAACCGGCATCTCGGATCCATTGAATAGATTGAGCATTTGAATTATTTGCATTCAATATTACTAGAAATACGATGGACACTAGAGTTGTAATTATTTTTTGCATGATATTTAATTTTAGATCATGCGGTAAAGATGCTATTAATTAAATTGGTGCTATCAGAAATAGTCTTGAATGGGTATTAATATGGGTTGAAGCAGTTTATTCGACCAATAATTTGAATTAAGTCCTTATGCAATAAATGTCTGCAGCAGTGTTAAATTATATTTTTCATGTTGACCATTCCCTTCGAGAAAAGGGAAAGTTCGGATGTACTGTCGGATAAAATGCTGCAAGTACTGATAGTATTAAAAGTGAAACGAATGCAATCCGGGTGAAGTTGTGTTGTCTCATAAAGCAATATTAGTTGTTCTTCAAGATCGGTGATGAGTAGAAGTACCGGGCTTAGCTTCCTTTTTAATTATTCAGCAACCTTAACTTCATCAACAAAATATCCCGTCTCGCCGCCCCATGGCAGACTACTTCTTTTCTGTTTATAGTGAACAATAACATGTTTTCCTTCGAGATCAAACATTGTTTTGGCAATGCTGTCATTTTTTACAGAGAAAGCAAATTTCTCTGATGCAATAGTAGTATTACTTGTGCTCGCAAGACTACTCATGATTAATTCGCCTTCATACGTTTTAAAAATGTTTCCCTTTTTTGAAAACTTCTGTAAAATTCCGGCACGATTTCCTTCGCTAAAAGTATTGTAATATCTCCAGTAGAAAAGGAATGCAAGTATAAATACTATGAAGACTGCACTCCATTTTAATATTTTTTTCATGGGATTGATTTTATTGACACAAAACTAATAATATTTCAATAAGTTCAACCGCCAAATTTGGAAAATTATTACTCAGCTATTATAATTCTAATGTTATTAGTCGTCGGTTGTAAAATATCTAGAAATTCAAGCAGCTCTATGGTTTCGTTTGCAATAAAATGCTTGGTTTCAGCTGAAATGTGAATTCCTTTTTGTTCGGTTACGATTAGTTTCATTCAAGTAATTTATTTTAGTGCCGTTTATGATATAAAAAAATTGTTTCGCTTTATGCTGATGATATGGAATTTGTTATCTTCTTACTGAGTTGTATTAATACTCTAATTTTCGGTTCTCGAATTTCTACGAAATATAATTAATTTTAATTTTATGGTATCGTAAATTAATCCAAAGAATAAGATCGCTCCCGCGAACGCCAAAACATGAAGTTTATAGGAAGAGTAAAAAATACCTCCAACAATGCCCCCTAAAAAGAAGAAGCTAATAATTGACATTCGTAATTTTATTGATGAAAAAAGTTTGTGCCGTTGTTCTTTGTGTTTATAGAAAAATAATTGCGATAGTTCAATTCCTAGGTCTGTAAAAAGCCCGGTCAAGTGGGTAGTTCTAACGGTTGCGTTGGAAATGGTTGTAACTAAAGAGTTTTGTAGTCCCATAGCGAAAAGTAAACTGAATGCAATTAAATTAGGGTTTTCTAATATCAATAATTGCCCGAAAAATGCTAAAGAAAATAGTATGAGGCTCTCAATAATAATGGGGAGATCGAAGGTATAATTGAGTTTTTTTCTTGACATCATTTCGATCAAGAAGTTAGAAATGAATGAACCTAGGAAAAAGAAAAAGATATAGAGGAAAAAAATAAACCCTTGCCAGAAATTAAGTTTGAAGATTTCATCTACAAAGAAAGCGAAATGCCCGGTGACATTTGTCGTTAATCTTTGTACCGCTAAAAAACCAACTACATTTACTATACCTGCAACAAAAGATAACAAGGAAGCTATTCTTAAATTATGTTTTAAAGTTCTTGTTTTACCTTTGTGTCTGAACATACTTTTTACATTTATTTTTCGGACTAATTTCCTGGTAAGGTAAATTAGTTCAGATCTATTTCCATAAACAATAAATACTTCCTAAACTCTTCCGGTATTTCTACTTCGGGATAAACGGGAATGTCTATCGATGTCAGTAGAAAGTTTTGCTTCTCGAATTTCAAAAGTGGAATTGAGGGTCATTCGGGAACTTATTTTTTTATTTTCAAGGAAAGATAGAAATATTTGTGAAATGAATGTTTGAACTTTTTTCTACTGATTGGGATGAATAATAGCCGAATTTATTTGTATAAAATTATTTTCGCCCCAATTTATGCGAAATAACTCAAAGGCTTAGGAATGTTATATAGTAGAGACAATTGAAAAATAGTATGAATTATGTAACATATTTCAAGAGTTATATAACTAAAAAGCCTTCAAAGTGACGGTAATTGCATAGTTAACATCCTAATTTGGTTTTAAGCCAAAAAATTTAATCGAATACAAAAATCAACTGGTGACTTCAAAACAATTTAGCGTTCTGCTTGCTGATGATGATATTGACGACTGCAGTTTTTTTAAAAAAGCTTTAGACGAACTTCAATTGTCAACGAATTTAATGGTAGTTCATGACGGAGAAGAATTAATGAGCTATTTAGAAGAAAACTCATCGAGCCTACCTGATGTACTTTTCCTTGATTTGAGTATGCCGCGTAAAACAGGATTTGAATGCTTGACTGAGATAAAGGAAAACGAAAAACTCAAAGGTCTTTCTGTAATTGTGTTTACAACATCTTTTTCAAGAGGACTAGATTTTGAACAAGGTATGGCTACAATGCTCACTAAAATCGGTGCTGAAGAATATGTTCGGAAGCCAGGGGATTTTGAACTGTTGAAACAAATTATTGACAGAGTAATTTCACAAGTAAAAAATAAAAACTAAAACCATGGACACAAAAGAACTGAATATCCTACTTGCCGATGACGATGCTGATGATTGTTCGTTTTTTCAACAAGCATTGAAGGAGTTGCCAATTGCTTCAAAACTCGTCACTGTTAATGACGGCGATCAACTGATGAAGTACCTTGCAGAAAATACAGAGCATCTTCCTCATGTACTTTTTCTAGATATCAATATGCCACGTAAAAGTGGCATGGAATGTTTGTCTGAGATAAGGCAAAATGAGAAGTTGAAAAATCTTCCTGTAGTTATGTTTTCAACTTCTAATTCATGGGATACTATCAATCTACTTTTCAAAAGTGGTGCAAATGTTTATATCCATAAGCCAAACGATTTTGCTCAACTTAAACAGGTCATTCATCATGCTCTACCTATTGCAGCGGAAAAGATCTTTTCAAGCAGTCCCCTGAAATACGTGCTTAACGCTTGAAAATAAGAGAACTTGATATCTTACTCGCTGATGACGATACAGATGATTGTCTTTTTTTTAAAGAAGCGCTTAACGAATTACTTTTGCCAACTCATCTTACCACTGTAAATGATGGTGAACAGCTAATGCAATTTCTTGCTAATATAGTACATCAACAAAATATTTCAATGGCTCTCCCCGATGTAGTTTTTCTTGATATAAACATGCCGCGCAAGAATGGAAAGGAATGTCTAGAAGAAATGAAACTCAATGAAAAGTTGAAACACCTTCCGGTTATTATGTTCTCAACTTCCTATGAAAAAGAAGTCGTCAATCAACTTTATAAAAATGGAGCACATTATTTTATTCGTAAGCCACCGGAATTTTTAATTTTCAAAAAAATTATTCAGCAAACATTAGCTCTTATTGCAAATGAATTGCCTGAAAATAAAATCGGTAATATTTTGCAACCGTCAAGAGAAAAATTTGTACTTACTGTAGAAAATAGTTTAGTCAATTAATCATATCACTTTTCAAATAATTTGATAGAACAAGAAATGAGTAAAATGAAATATACACCGGAAGAAGAGTTGGTAAATGTTCGCGAAGAACTAGCATCTAAAAGTGTAGCCTACAATGAACTTTTAGCTGATTTGATCATTGCTCGAAAAGAACTTGTATTTCAAAAGGAAGAGAAAGGAAAACGCGCAGCAGAGCTAGGTATTGCCAATATTGAACTTGCATTTCAAGATGAAGAGAAAGGGAAGCGTGCTGCAGAACTAGGAATTGCGAACAAAGAACTTGTTTTCGAAGATGAGGAGAAAGGAAAACGTGCAGCTGAATTAAGTATTGCAAATAAAGAACTTGTCTTTCAGAATAAGGAAAAAGAAAAACGGGCAGCTGAGCTAAGTATAGCTAACAAAGAACTTATCTTTCAGAATAAAGAAAAAGAAAATCGTGCTGCCGAATTAGGTATTGCCAACAAAGAACTACTCTTTCAAAACGAGGAAAAAGAAAAGCGCGCGGCAGAACTAGGTATTGCAAATAAGGAACTACTTTTTCAGAATGAGGAAAAAGAAAAACGCGCAGCAGAATTAGGAATTGCAAACAAGGAATTGGCTTTTCAAAATGAAGAAAAGGAAAAACGTGCAGCAGAATTAGGAATAGCAAATAAAGAATTGGCTTTCCAGAACGAAGAGAAGGAAAAACGCGCAGCAGAATTAATAATAGCAAACAAAGAACTTGCTTATCAAAATGAAGAGAAAGAAAAACGCGCCGCTGAGTTGATCATTGCTAATAAGGAATTACTTGCTTTCACTTATATTTCAAGTCACGATCTACAAGAACCGTTAAGAAAGATTCAAACCTTTGCAACGATATTATTGCAAAATGAATCACTCTCTGAAAGCGGAAAATATAACTTTCAAAGAATGCAGTTGGCTGCAGGAAGGATGCAACAGCTCATCGATGATCTTCTTGCATTCTCGAGGATTTCTACTACTGAACTGAAATTTGAGAAAACAGATTTAAACAGAATTGTAGAAGAAGTTAAAGCTGAACTTAAAGATACCATTTATGAAAAAAGGGCAACCATTGAAGCTACAGAACTTGGTACATATAACATAATCGCCTTTCAATTTCGCCAACTTTTATATAATCTTGTTAGTAATGCGCTAAAATTTTCACAGCCCAATCTGCCTTCTCATATTATTATAAAAAGTAGTATTGTTAAAGGAAACAAATTAATTAGTGAAAAGCTTTCGCCGGAGAAAAATTATTGTCACATTATGGTTAAAGATAATGGTATAGGCTTTGAATCACATTTTAGCGATCGCATTTTTGAAGTGTTCCAAAAACTTCATGGAAAAGAAGTGTATGGTGGGACAGGAATTGGACTCGCAATTGTAAAAAAGATTGTGGAGAATCACAACGGAATAATCATCGCAACAAGTGAGTTAAATGAAGGCGCGACGTTTGATATTTATTTTCGAGACTGTAAAATAAACTGTGCTATTTAAAAGTAAAAGAAATTTTTACCTTTAAATAATCACAGACAATGAAAGAGAAAGACGAAGAGTATGAAGCGCTCAAAAAGAAAGCTTTGGAACAATTTAAGCGAGGCGAGCCCT
>JANOBV010000073.1:0-16850 GCA_031411835.1 Bacteroidota bacterium
ATTTATGTGCGTTGACTGATTACGCCGACCTCGACAGTTTTATTTTGTTGAAGGAGGAACCGTTTGGGTTGATTGATGAGGTTGAAGGAGTGTTGTCTTTTCGAAAAGCGTGAATTGTAATTCGAGGGCGGATTAAAAATCCGCAGCACGATTGTTCCGGATTATAAATCCGGAACTGCTACTGATCCGAAACAGTCATTAATCAAACTTCTTTTTTAAATAATCCACAAGTCCGGTTTCTTCTAATCCTTCGATGTCGCTGAGTTCTAATTCTAATGCTTTTGTACTTTTTTGGATCTCAAATAATGAAACGATCAATGATATCGTGAAAAGGATCAGAGATACAGCAAATGCAAAATGTGCTAATTCCATTTGCTCGATGTAAATAAGATACATGGTCACGATGGCAAATAAAAAACTCGAGATGCCGAGGATCTGCATGTTCTTGATCAATCGTAAACGATATCGCAAACTTTTAATCTGTCCGTGAATAATCAAATTTGGTTCATTTCTGTTGGCATTGTAGCGGTCATGTAAATTACGGATGCGATTTGATATGGCAAGAAATCGATTTCCAAATGCTAACATGATCAAACTGATTGCCGGGAAAAGAAGTGCGGGGGTGTTGATGCTGATGTCCATTTTTTTGTTTGTTCTTTAATTGCCAGGGCATGTTTCGTTTTTCGTTTTTCGAAAGTTGACAATCGACTGCTACGCAAACTTAATGGAAAATAAATTAACTGAGTCGCTAGATAACCTAAAAGTTTCTTATTGAATGACGAGCGGAATTTTTCATTTTTTTGGGATGGAGAAAGAAGTTTATGCCAAAGGCCAAAAACTTCTTTCTCCATCCCAATACTAAACAACTAAGTAAGGCTTGTCATTCAGGAGGAAACTTTTAGGCATTTGAGCAACAACCGGCGGATTAAAAATCCGCAGCACGGGGGTTCCGGATTATAAATCCGGAACGGCTGGACGGTTGTTCCGGATTAAAATTCCGGAACAACTAGAATTAAAAATCTTTCACCGTAATAGCAATATTACTATTCCTTCCCTTATCATCGCTACACGAAATTTTGATCTTGCCTCGTTCGGGAATGAAAAATACATCTTCACCTGCTAATGCTGTTTTGTAAAAACGGTCGTTGACATACCAATAGATCTGACTCACATCATTGGAAACTGTTGCTGCTAATAATAATTGCGGCGGATGTTTTTCGTCGCGTTCAACGGTGTATTCTTTTTTGTTCAGTAAAGATGTGATATGCGGTTCGTACTCTGTGAAAAGCCGTTCGCATTTTGGATTGTGAGGTGGAATTTCCCGATAGGAGATCTTTTCGGATTCATAATAAGAAAGAATATCAGGTTCTAAATTCGGATACTCTGCTGTTTTATATCCATTTGCCGGTAAACACGAAGTGCAATATGAAAATGTTGAATCGGAGTTGATGAATACTTTTTTCGAATGATCACAGCGGCGGATTGATGTAACTTGTGGAATGTAATAGTCGATCACACGATTTACACAATTTTCCTCCGGCAACATTCCGCTTTCAGAACACACTAACCGAAAGTCAATATCATCGGGCGCAATCATTCTGCTTTTCGCAGAATTGTAATCGATGGCATTGAACAATTCAAATAAAAGCGGAGTTGCCATTTCTGCTCCCGTTAATTCAGGTACGCCTTCACCGGAAAAATTTCCCAGCCACACTCCTATTGTATAATCACTATTGAAACCGATACTCCAAGCATCTCTTCGTCCATAAGATGTACCTGTTTTCCATGCGATCTTTGGAATATGCATTGCTGAACTTGCTACATCGCCTGGCATCTCCGGCCGATTCACTTGCGACAAAATATCTGCCGTCATAAATGCAGCCGCTGGTGATATTAGTTGAACGGGTGCATTGACTGTGTCTCCTTGTAAATAATGCGGACGATAAAACTTTCCGCCATTTGCAAATGAACTGAATAATGCCGTCATCTCTTCCAACTTTACTCCGCATCCGCCTAACACAACTGACAACCCAATTGAACCTTCCGAATGCAAAACCTGACCGAAGCCTGCAAGTTTCATTTTATCAGTCAGTGAACGAATGCCAACCATGTTCAATGTTTTCACAGCGGGAATATTTAGGGAATTCGCTAAAGCATATTCAACTGTCACATTACCGTTGAATTTGGAATTATAATTTTCAGGTGAATATCCATCAAAGTTTACCGGCACATCAGCGATCATACATTTTGGCGTCAGCAAACCATCGTCGAATGCAATTGAATAGACTAATGGTTTTAACGTCGAACCAGGCGAACGCACAGCCACTACTCCATCAACTTGTCCGCTGTGAAGCATGTCGTTGAAATCTGCCGAACCGAGATATGCTTCTACTGCATGCGTCCTATTATTCAGAATCATGACTGAAGCATTATAAATTCCATAACCATACAATCGTTTCGAATATTTGCCCGCAATTACATTCAACTGTTGCTGATGATGCAAATTGATATTCGTATGCACAATTGGTAGATCCGGATATTGATTGTGTATTCGCAATGAAAAATGCGGCGCAAGCTTTGGAAATTCAACTCGTTTTGCATCGATAGGCTCATTCAAAGCATCATCAATGAGTCCATCGGAAAATAATTTATCTTCTTTCATTCGCCGCAACCATTTGTTACGTGCTTTCATAAGTTCATCTGTATTCGCTCCCGGACGCAATGTACCCGGACGATTTGGAATGATCGCCAATGTTACAGTTTGTGCTAAAGACATCTTATCCGGCTTTCGTCCGAAATAAATTAGCGACGCTGCTTTTACACCTTCAATGTTTCCACCATAAGGAACCAGATTGAAATATAGATTCAGAATTTCTTCTTTAGAATATTTCCATTCTAATTGAAAGGACCGAAACATTTCCGTGAACTTATTCAAGTATGTTCTTTTCTTCGGATACATCAATCGCGCAACTTGCATTGTAATCGTACTGGCACCTGAAGTTCGTCGTTGATAAATTGCATTATTGAATGCAGCACGAGCGATTGCAATTGGGTTCACACCAAAATGGTATTTGAAATATCGATCTTCTTTATAAATGATTGCTTTCCGAAGTTGCTGATTGATTTCATCGGGTTCAACTAGCATTCGCCACTTGTCATCAGTACTCAAAAAAGCATACATCAACGTTTTGTCTGCCGCAACGATCTGTTGTGAGTATGGAATATTTTCTCGCAATGGAAAAACGATATTCATCAGAAAAAAAAGAAAGAAAAGTCCGAAGGCGATGAAGAGACTGAGCTCTGCATACCTGAGTAGTTTTTTTTTCAACTTATTTTCTTTGATCATCTGTGTTTTCAGGTCAAGGGTCAAAGGTCAAAGGTTAGCCGTACTCTACTAACCTTTGACCCTTGACCTTTGACCCAATAATTTACCGGTCAACCACTAACGTACAATAATCGTCTGCGCTCCATTATACGAATGATATTCTCCATTATACATTGCATCGGCAGAAACAGGTCCCATTTTGAATGTACCGGTCGAAACTGCTCTAACCAGATAATAGAATGAGCGTGGATTTTGTTCTGCATGAGTAAAGAATGTAATTCTATCATCGCGCACATCCATATAATCTTCAAACGACTGATCTTTGATCCAATTCATATCTGCTACTTCGCCGATACGGGAATTTTCAATTTCAAATCCGGCCGGAAGAATATCTGCAAGTGCAACATTGTCTACAATTGACTTTTCAATATTTTGCAATGTCAATTTCACTGCGATCAGATCACCTTGCTTCACATTCGAAGGATTGATCGGTTGACCAAACCTGTTGTAGAATGATTTTCTTGCTTTGATAAACTTATCTTCTTCTTTCACATCGCCTTTTGCATTGATACCACTAATCTCTGCAAAATAATAAAGCTTGCCGGGAACAGAAGCCGTCACACTTATATTCTTTCCTGCAATTCCTTTTTTCAAAACAAGTTCTTGTCCTTTGAAATTACCAATAACTTTTCCGTCTACAGAAATTGTAGCCGTTACATTATCGTTTGCAATTCGACGAGTGAATTTTCCCAATGCAAGGAATGCAAATGCTGCTTCCTGTGTATTGAGGTAATCTGCTTTATTCAATTGCTGAGAAATATGTCGAACCATAATTGGAATTTGAAGATTATCCGGATCAACATCCAACAATACATTCAATGCAAGCGCCTCATCTCTAAGATAAGAATAGAAACTTCCACCAAAACAATGTTTCGCTTGCTCGCCTTCAAATGCTTTCGGTAAAACTTGTTCGAATGTTTTTCTTTCACCAATTGCAAGATAAGTACAAGCAAGCATATATCTTGAATCCAATGAAAGCATATCAAGCTGTGATTTATAGAAATTCATCGATGCAACATCTGCTTTTCCATAAAGCGCCATCAAGAACAATGAATAGATGTTCTCTTTCTTATAGATCTTGCGAGTCTTAATGAGATTCATATAATCCCAATAGTAGTAATCGCTTTCCAGTTCATGTTCTTTCACTTTTTGACCCATGTACATCAAACATCTATTGATCACTTCCTGATTCACATCATAACCTGCTTTTTTCGATTCAGCTAGAAAGTGTGTTGCATAAGCAGTTCCCCACCAGCTTTCTTCTGAACCTCCCGGCCAATATGCCAATGAACCATTGTACAATTGCATGCCTTGTAATTTTACGATGGCCGCTTGTACATTTTCAACCGGACTTTCGCCTGAATTATTTCCAAAGCGCATGTTCTTAACAAGGTCCGAGAAATATATTTGCGGAAATGCTCTAGACGTCGTTTGCTCAACACAACCATAAGGATAGCCGATCAAGTAGCTTAGTGATTTGCCCAATTTCACCATCGGATTTGCACTTACCGTTAAAATTGCAGAAGCAGATGAAGGAATAAAATCATGTTGAAGTGAGATTGTTCCTGTTCCGGAAATTTCTCCGTCAAGACTTTTCTTTACCAATGTTGTTGCAGGGCGAACTGTGATATCTGTACTGTCGTTGAATGTTTCATTCATTGCATTTACTGATACAACAATTTTCGCAAGTCCCATTGCCGGCGGAGCAACAATTGAGAACGTTACTTTCTTCTCGCCATTCGCAGGAATTATACAATCTTGTTTACTCGGACCATTGATGACCAATGAACCGGAAACTTTTACTGTTGTACTTGCATTCGCAGGTTTGTTAGTTGTATTAGTTAACGTGACAGGCATTAATAATGAATCGCCGGGTGATAAGAATCGCGGAATTGATGGACTGATCACAACAGGATCTGCGACTTTGATATGTTTGTCGCTGCTTCCAAATGCGCCACTTTTATAAGCGCAAGCCATCACGCGAAGATCACCGGAGAATTGCGGAACGTCGATCGAATAAGAAGCTTCACCGGCAGCATTCGTTTTCATAATGCCACTCCAAAGCGAAACCAACTTCACTCTTTTATTTGTCAACGGATTTACACGTTTATCCATTGCCATATTCATTTTCATATCCATATCACCACCTGTTGATGAGCGACGAAGTTTTAGATCCGGAAGTAAAGATGCATACACATCATATCCATCAACCATCAACGCTTTTTTCTGATAGAAATAATTATAAGGATCAGGAGTCTGATAACGACGCAATGAAAGAATTCCTTCATCCACAACAGAAACCGTGAATTCTGTATTCGGCGCACTCTTCAATGTAATCGTTTGCTTTGTTCTACTTCTTGATTTGTCGACACAATTGATTGCAATCGGAAGTTTGTTGCTTGCACGTTCCACTTTCACAGGTAAAAATCCATGAGCAACTGTCAACGGAATTGAACCATCATCCACAGGGCGGAACAATGTTGCTGTTACATAAACATTCGGCAAATAATTATCACGCAAAGGTAATTCCATGAAACATGATCGGTTATCCGTTTTCAGATAATGTGTTTCAATTACTTTATCACATTCAATTGTGACCAGAACTTTTCCATTGAATGGTGTTTTGAAAATCAACTTCGCTTTGTCGCCAACATTGTACGACTCTTTATCGGCTTGAATATCGATTTGTCCTTCTGTATTCACTTCGAAAGAAGTATTGTTCGTATATCCCCATCCATAAGCATAGAAATCGCTTGAAACAAAACGAGAACTTCCGGGTTTCTGAATTCTAACTTCATACTCGCCCGATTCACGAGGCACATAAGTGAAATTGTATCCTTTCGAAGTAACCGTTACAACTTGATCGGCAAGTAAAACTTCTTTCTTCTTTGAAATGTAATGATAACGGTTTCCATATTCATCACGCTCAAGTGATGAATACCAATCGTACCGAACAACTTGAACATGTGCTTCTGAGCCAATTGCTTTTCCGTCTTTGTCAGTTACGATCAATGGAATAATAAATTTCTCACCACGATTCACATAATAGTCATTCATTTTTATTCCGAAAAATTCTTTCTGAGTAAAAATTGGGAATGATACAGCGCGATTTACCGGTCGTCCCGTTTCATCTGTTACTGTTGCAAATGCTTTCACAGAAAGCAATCCTTGATCTCTCCATTCAGACGGAGCAGTAAAGATCTCTGTTGCATTCCCTTTTGCATCTGTTTTTCCTTTACGAATACCATCTGTCGATAATGGAGTTTTATTATCTGTTTGTATACTGAAATTGTAATCAGGGAAATTTTTACTGTAGAAATTACCGCGATCAACACTGAATTGCAATTCGTATTTTCTGTCGCTTGCAGGCGGACCAAACATATTTGTTGCAGTGATCGTCGCCTTCAAACTATCGCCGGCAAACATTTCTTTCTTCGATAATTCTAATTTCACATCGATGCGATCAGGCATGAATTCTTCTACAGCAATTTGTTTAGAATTTAGTAGAACATCATTCGAAGAAAATATTTCTGCAGTATAAGAACCTGTAAGCGCAGCTTCAGGAATAAAAATATTTGTCGTATAAGCACCTTCTTTATTCAATTGTCCACGTACACTTTTGAATTCTTTTCCATCAGGTGCGATCAATTTAATTTTGATCGGAACATTTGTCAATGCTTGCCACTGCTCTGTACGGATTACAGTATTCAAATGGATCGTTTCGCCCGGACGATAAATATCTCTGTCGCCATAAACGAAAGCCATCAATTGCGATTCATTCACTCTTCTTCCACCCACTTCAAAACGCGATGCATCAACACGTGTATCAGAAAACAAAACGTAATTAAAATCTTTGTCGACTGATGCTGTTACCATTGAAGGTATAAATCCTTTTCCTTTCGATTTAATGTCTTTGAAAATTGCAATACCGTCGTTGTTGGTTTTAATTGTAGCAATTGTCTGATTATTCGTACTCATCAAATTCACAGAAACACCAGCCATTGCCTCTGCAGTTTTGATTGAATTTGCAAAAACGAATACTTCATCATCGACAGCTTTTACGATCAATCCGATATCAGACACCGAAACCAATTTTGTAGTTCGGATCCAATTGTCTTTTACAGAAGATGCAATCACGAGATAAATTCCTTTATATGTTGCAACATCATCGAATGACAAGTTCAGCAAGTGAACATTATTCAAAACAGCAAGATCTTTCGTTTCATAAACACGATCCAGGATCTTGTTTGCATATTTGTCCATGTCATACGTATTGTACTGAACGCCGCCATTTGTATAATCACCTTCGTCATCATAATATCCGTCTGAGTATCTTCCCGAACGCAAATAATGCTGAATGTTATTTTCAAAAATGCGATAGATCTGCACATTTACTTTCGGCATGTTCACAACATTCAATGCAAGATTGCGAGTTCCTTTCGAAGTCATGTACACACCTTTTTGATTTACGAATGCAATGGCAGGTTCCATTTCACCAAAGGAAACTTGTGTACTATATTTGCTTTCCAAATTCCCGCCGAGAAACCCTTTCAATTTTTCGCTGATCTCCAAACGATAATTTGTTCCGCTCACAAAAGGTCCATTGATGTAAAATCCGCTGAACGCTTCTTCAACAGTAAACTTAATAGAAGGATCAAATGAAATAGATTGTTGAGCAGTTGAAAGATCGATCGATTGCGTTGTGAAAATATGAACACGTGCTTGCAGATTTTCATATTCAGCAACGGCATCGTTTATCTTTAATTTATCAGGCGATGGAACGGAAAGATTTTTCTCAAAAGCCAACGTCGTTTGATATTTGCTTTCCACCATTCGCAAACCTTTTTCAATGACAACTTTTATTGGCATTTCTTCTGCTACTGCCGGCGAAAGATTGTCAATCACAACTGTGATCACTTCTGAAGGCGCAGATGTTTCCATCTGATAAATTGCAGGCGCATCTTTCATCGTAATTTTCAGTAACGATGAAAGCATTATAGGATCAACTTTGTAATTGAATTCCATTGAAACCTTCAAAGCCGCCATTCCCGGATGAGTAATTGACGCTGCCCAATAACCATTTGCATTGGCCATTTGTAAATATGGCGTATGAAAACTCAACTTCGTATTGTCGACATCAAAACTATTTCCGGCTTTTTTAGCAAGCGCCTGTTGCAATTGCATAGTGTAATCTGTTGCAGCTGCAAATCCGACAGTCGGAGAAAATACTAACTCTGTTCCGGAAGTCCAACGGAATTTCCCCGAAACCTCAGGCGTAAATTTTAAATACGGAATCGTATCCCAGATCTCGAACAATGAATCAGCAACGATCGCTCTATTGAATGTGAAAACTAAATTTTGCTGGAGCTGGACTTCTTCACCGAAATTTCGGTTGGTGATCTCGATTTTGTTATGGCTTGAACATGAGAAGAGCAAAGCAATGCAAAGTGCAAGGCTGAGTTTGGAAATGGTTTTCATATGTGTGGTTGGTTGTTAGAGGCAATGCAAGGTAATTGCAACAAAGATTTAACGATGATAAATTGAGGAAAGAACGATTGATTTCTGACCATATTTTTGCTCACGGTAAATATTTTTTGATTCGGAATTTTATGGTTGTAATTTATTCCTTTTCGGGCGAACTTTCATTCTTTCATTTAAAATTTCTCTTGAGTTTGCGCAAAAGTTGGTTCAATTGGTTATCGAATATTCAATCTCATTTTTTTGGGCATAGTTCGCCCCAGGGGGCAAGTCTTTAAAATTAGCTTGCCCCTGGGGCATGTCTTTAAAAAAATGCCCATCAAAGATAAATCGTACAACAACCAACTTGTACGTACTTATTAATAAACCAATAAATTTTGTAGTAAAAAGGATAGACTGACGTCTTGCGTTTACCCCTGGGTTTTTCCCCGTTTGCAAGTCTTTCTTTTGAAGGCAGTCCGAATAAATAGTCAAATGACTTTATTATTTACGACAATCGGAACCGCATAAATGATGGTACTTTTCTTAAACAACTTTAAAGCGTCAAATTCCTAAACTACTTCGCAACCCGAATTGCCAACTCTTTCAACTGCTCATCAGATATAGTAGAAGGCGAATCAATCATCACATCGCGACCGGAGTTGTTTTTCGGGAAAGCAATGTAATCGCGGATAGAATCTGCGCCGCCAAAAAGCGAACACAATCTGTCGAAACCAAATGCAATTCCGCCATGTGGTGGTGCACCAAATTCAAAGGCATTCATTAAAAATCCGAACTGAGCTTGTGCATCTTCCGGTGTGAAGCCAAGAATGCCGAACATTTTCTGTTGCATTTCTTTGTTGAAGATCCGGATCGAACCTCCGCCAACTTCCACTCCATTGATGACCATGTCATATGCATTTGCGCGAACTTTTCCGGGATCAGTTTCAAGTAAAGCAATGTCTTCCGGTTTCGGCGAAGTAAACGGATGATGCATAGCATGCCAGCGTTTTGCATCATCGTTATATTCTAACAATGGAAAATCTAAAACCCAAAGTGGTTTGAAAACATTTTTATCGCGAAGACCTAAACGACTTCCCATTTCTAAACGTAATTCGCTCATCGCTTTTCGCGTGCGTGAATCTGTTCCTGCAAGAACTAAAATTAAATCGCCCGGAGTTGCATTGCATTTTTCTGCCCAGACTTTTAAGTCTGCTTCTGAATAAAATTTATCGACGGAAGATTTCAATGTACCATCTTCATTGTATCGCAAGTACACTAAACCTGTTGCACCGATCTGCGGACGTTTCACCCAATCAGTCAGTTCGTCGAGTTGCTTGCGTGTGTATGATGCGCAACCTTTTGCACAAATCGCAATAACAGCTTCTGCATCATCGAACACTTTGAAATTTTTATCGGCAGTTGCTGATTTGATGTCGACGAATTTCATTTCAAAACGAATGTCCGGTTTGTCATTTCCATAATCGCGCATTGCCTCCGCATAAGTGATGCGCGGCAATTCACCAATATCAATCTTCTTTACATGTTGAAACAAATGACGAGTCATTCCTTCGAACATATTTAGAATATCTTCCTGTTCAATAAAACTCATTTCGCAATCGATCTGTGTAAACTCAGGCTGACGGTCGGCGCGAAGATCTTCGTCGCGAAAACATTTTACGATCTGATAATATTTATCCATTCCGGCAACCATCAATAATTGCTTGAATGTTTGCGGTGATTGCGGTAAAGCATAGAACTCTCCTGCATTCATTCGCGATGGCACAACAAAATCGCGCGCGCCTTCAGGAGTTGATTTGATAAGTACAGGAGTTTCTATTTCAACAAAGTCCTGGAGGTTGAGATAATTTCTTGTTTCAGCAGCAACTTTTGCGCGAAGAAGCAAAGCTTCTTTCACCGGATTTCTGCGAATGTCGAGATAACGATATTTCATTCTAATATCGTCGCCGCCATCAGTATTTTCTTCTATTGTAAAAGGAGGTGTTTGTGCTTTATTTAATACGACAACTTTATCGACGATGATCTCGATCTCGCCAGTTGGCATATTGAGATTCTTATTACTTCGTTCAGCAACTTTTCCTGTTACTTGCAAAACGAATTCTCTTCCATACGAACGTGCTTCTTCGCAGATTGCTGCATTGGTTTCCATATTGAAGACCAATTGAGTCATTCCATAACGATCACGTAAATCGATGAACGTCATTCCGCCAAGATTACGAGATCGCTGAAGCCAACCGCAAAGAGTTACATTTTGTCCGATGTGCTGTATGTTGAGCTCACCGCAGGTGTTAGTACGAAGCATGTTTTTAATTGAGCCGCGAATTTAGGGAAAAAGTGAGTGGTAAGTGGAAAAAAGTAAGTAGTAAGTGGTGAGTGGTAAGTGGACTAGCCGCTTAGGGCGACTTCTTTTATCTATCTGTCTAAAAATTAAACAGTTATTTTGAATTATCAAATCAAATTTGAAAAAGTAATGTCCAATTCAATCCGAAATCCGAAATTCGCTATGCGCACAGCGAAATCCGAAATAAATCCAATTCCCAAATGATCATCGAATCTTCTCCCGAACATTTCATGCGCGAAGCATTGAAAGAAGCTGCTCTCGCTTTTGAGGCCGATGAAGTTCCGATCGGGGCTGTGGTCGTACATGGAAATCGGATCATTGGTCGCGGACATAATTTGACGGAACGATTGAATGATGTAACTGCACATGCAGAAATGCAAGCCTTCACTGCTGCTGCGAATTTTGTGAATGGAAAATATCTGACTGACTGCACTCTTTATGTAACGATAGAACCGTGTGTGATGTGTGCCGGTGCTTCGTACTGGACGCAGATCAGTAAAATTGTTTATGGTGCAAGAGATGAGAAAAAGGGATTTCAGAATATTTCTTCTTCTATCCTGCATCCGAAAACGGAATTGATTGGTGGTGTGATGGAGGATGAGTGTAGGAAGTTGATGCAGGATTTTTTTCGGGGGAAGAGGTGAGTAGTGATTGGAAAGTAGTGAGTAGCAGTGCACGCTTACTTTTATTGCTCATTTCTATTAACCTATTAGTACTGTGTATTCACCAAATAAGGCTAGTTTAAAAAACCTACTTTACTACATTTGATTAAAATCGTTTGAGATGAAAAGAATTTTTTTGATTATTTTTTTGTTGTGGAATGCACCTGCTTTTTCGCAAGACACTTTTTTGGAAACATTCAATCTGCAATACGGCGGGCAAGCTATTTTCATGAAACAAACTGAAGATAAAGGCTTTTTTTTAATGGGTAATAACTTGGTCACTTCTAATTATTTTTATACAAAAACCGATTCACTTGGAAATATAGAATTCAGTAAAATTATTGCTGCAAGTGAATCATGTTACATCTATGATATGATCACTGTAAATGGAACTAATATTTTATTAGGTTATGATGATGCAGGGATTCTTTTTATGACGAAGATCGACTTTAATGGTACTCCTCAATCAATAAAATCATTTACTTCAACTCAAGGAGCAGGTCTCGGATTTATTGATAAAACAGATTCAACCATACTTTGGACAGGCAATTCAAGTTCACCACCTTATTACAATATAACATTTGCCAAAACAGATACTGCTGGAACTTTTATATCAGGCAAAATCTTAACGAATACTGATTATCACGGAACATACGATTATGTCAGTCTTGGAAATGAAGGATTTTATTTACTTGGAAGCATATATGTGAATACCTCATTGAACTATCTAACTACAGTCGTCAAATGTGACATTTCCGGAAATATTTTGTGGAGTAAGCGATATGATCTAATTTCAAGAGGGAGAATTAGTGTAGATAAGACTTTTAATGACGGCTTAATTATAAGTTCTGATATTGAAGATTCAATTACACATAAGACCGTTTTATTAAAAATTGACTCAATTGGAAATATAGAATGGAATAAGGTATACACCACGCCTCTTCCCGGAAATATAACTGAAACAAAAGTAAAAAGTGTCCTTGGTAATGGATACGCTATTACTGGCAGCATAAATGAATCATTTGGGCAATTTGCATTTTTGTTTAAGATTGACCTTTCAGGAAATATACAATGGGCAAATAAATATAATGGATCCTATGAATACGTTCATAATATGTGTGTAACATCAGATTCCGGATTTGCATTGTGCGGGTCAACCAATGGATTCGGCGGCTCGATCTTGGGCACGAAAGGCTTCTTAGGAAAAACTGATTCTTTAGGAAAACTCGGTTGTTTTGATTTACCATTAATTATCGATACAAGTTCAATCCAAATCTCCTCTACAAACATAATCTTTACAACTTCTCCTTATACACTCATAGATACAATACGCACATTTCCTGCAACAACAGATGACACTGGACTTTTTATTTGTTCGTCAACATTAAAAACATCGGAACTAGGAAAACTTTTTTCTACACTTTATCCGAACCCAATTCACGATTTTGCCACACTAGTTGTTTCTGAAAGTAAAAGATATACGTTTGTTGCTCATGATATTTTTGGAAAAAGAATTTTTTCGAAGAATATAAATTCATTTGAAACACAACTCGATTTCAGCAATCTTCCCAACGGAATCTACTTCTACCAACTCAACAATTCAGAAAATAATTTTGCAGGAAAATTTATTGTTGCGCACTGAAGCGAGATAAGTAAATAATGCGATAGAATAAAATTCCGTGGACTTTTGTGTCCCGATAGCTTTCGCATATGCGTCAAGCTAAGCGGCAAATTTCAGCTTAAACTTCTTGGCATTTATCCTGTCTCCTCGCTTTTCATACATGCAATGTACCTTCATTTGTTTAATGATTTCTTTGTTCGATTTTGAAGTAATTAGTTCCATGAAGTGATTCTTGAAGAAGTTCGCTAATTTTAAAATACTCAGCGGTTCTTTTGTTGGTTGTATCCCAATATTCTTTTCACATTCATGCCACCAAATTACATGGAATAAATAGATATACACCAACATAAGATAAATTATGCAATTTACTCTAATTGGATTTTTACACTGATTGTGAATTAATTTCTCTATCGAAAAACAACTTTTCCAACTTTTAAAAATGATCTCAATATTCCATCTGAGTTTATAGAGCTGAAAAATTTCCTTTGCATTACATTGCTTAGAGGAGACATTCGTGATATAAATTGTATAGCCAAGAAGCTCATAATACTCAGGAGTATGATTTAATCTTCGATCTCTATCTACACGAGCCTTTCGCCTACGTTCTTGTGCTTGTTCGGATGGAAGAGGAATTGCAACTAGTCGAACTTTGATTTGCTGTTTGGATCCGACTAATACTTCCCGATCAATGAATTTTGTTTTACGTAGCTCTTTAAGTAAAGAAACTTCTATTTTGGATTGAACATCAAAAACTTTTGTGCAATATTTTTTTCGTGCAATAAAATATACTCCCTTATCAATTAATTTTGAGACTACATCTAAGACTGTAAATCCCATATCTCGAAGGCATAAATCACCTTTTTGCAAGTAGGGTAAAACATCTGCTGAGAGACTTTGATCGTTGTTTGAAAAACTATGAACATTAAGAAATGAAAAGTTGTTTTCTGATAGGTTATACATTGCATGGATTTTGGCCTGTGCCTTTGGAACTCCTCTTGAATTATTTCCAGGAAATTCTTCCACTAAAGCATCCGGCAAGCTTAGCGTGGTACTATCATCAATTTGTATATTATTAAACTGTTTCAAGACTCCTTTTATTTTGCCCACTTTACCTTTTGAAAGTCCTTGTTTAAGAAGGTCCTGCAAGTAATTTTTTACAAACTGTTTGGTCTCAGGCTTCATTCGTTCATTCAAAGCCTGTTTACTGATGGTTTTCTTTTCCAACAAACCAATTTCTGTGGCCCAATCACAGTAAGTATTTCGCTGCTTAGAAATCATTATCATAAAACCAATTAGCAAATTTTTGGGCGAAATTTTACCTGTGCTACGTTGTATAAAACCGCTGAATCTTGCTATTTTGTTAATAGTTTTAGTTTTTAACTTTGATAAAATTGCATTTTCTTTGTCATAGGATTCATTCCTATTGAGGCTGTTTGTTTTCAATCGTCGAAATTTTGATTTACAAACAGCTTCTTTTTTTCAATTCATAAGACTGTACGATAGCTCATTCTTTGTACAATCAATTGTTAATAATACAACTTTAGCTTGACGCATATGCGATAGCTATCGGGACACTAAAAGGCCACGTAATGGAGTAATGCTTTGCTACAATCAACTTTCTAATTTCTAAAAAAACCTTCGATCATTCTGCAAAAATCTGCATGATATACGGGAAATTATTTTTAGCAAATAACTTTATTATATTGCACCATTCTATTTCGTAATCCAATACTTAATGCAAATATTCACAGCATCTCGCCTTACAGGAGGAAATCGAATCTTTCCTTCGAAAATAATTATTGATGATCTTGGTGTTACATTAAAAACTCCCGGATTATTTAGCGGAAATGAAAAGACAATTCCTTATAGTCGAATTTCGTCTGTAGACATTGATAGTCCCTTCGTAGGATATTCAACGATTACAATTGAAACAACAGGCGAAGGGAAAATCGAATTGCATGGTTTTACGAAAAGCGAAGTAACGGCCATGAAAGAAATAATATTAAGCAAAATCTAACCAATTTAAATTGTTTTATGCTATGAATAAAATTGTATTTGTTTTCGTTGCTTTATTAAGTGTTGTTTCAACTTGCTTTTCGCAAGACACAATTACATTGCGAACGAAAGAAGAGATTCAGTCAAAGGTTGTGGAAATTACTGCATCAGAAGTCAAATATAAAAAGTTTGATAATTTGAATGGACCTCTTTTTGTTATTTACAAATCGGATGTATTGTCGATCCGTTATGAGAATGGTACCAAAGATGAATTTAATGTTGAGGCTGTGAAAGAAATAGCTCCACTTCCGAATCCCGTGCCAAGTACTGCTCCGGCTCCTGCTATGTCTAGCAACGATTATTACATGAAAGGTCAAAAAGATGCAACTAGATATTATTACAAGTATACAGGTGCAGGAGGAGGGACGTTAGCTGCAAGTTTACTTTCGCCATTACTTGGATTGGCTCCTGCAATAGCATGCTCTTCTACTCAGCCGAAGGAATTAAATATGAATTACCCGGATAGAGAATTAATTAAAAATCCGGATTATCATAGAGGCTATGACCTGAGAGCAAAGAAAATTAAGTCGAATAAAGTTTGGACAAATTGGGGCGTTGGTTTTGGTGTAAATTTGGTTTTATTTATAATGATATCAGCACAACAGTAGTTAATTATAATTTCAAATGAGATTTAATAAAGGCATAGTTTTATTTTTTGCTTTGCTTATAGTAACGACCATTTCCCTCTTTGCTCAAACTTCGCGTGTAATAAAATTGACAGAAGAAGAAAAGCAAAAAACGGTTACCAAATCGGTCAGAGAAAAATTTAATTTAGAAAATTCGATTCTAAATGCTTATAAATATACTGATGCTTCAGGGGCTTATCTAACGACAATTGGCCAAAATAAAGGAACCTACTTGTTGGACAACAAGGATACAGCTACAATTAAAGTAACCGTCATTAATTTCAAGATTGAAAATAATGAATTGATTGAAATGTGCACTTTTGAAATAAATGCTTTGCCGGATTTTATTGTTGGAGTTCAAGATGTAATAGTGTTAGAAGATCAACTAGAGTTTAGTGACTTTGATCAAGATTCCCTTATTGAACCGCTAATTGTTTGCAGGACTTTGACTGAACTAAAATTGTCGATTATCTATAAAAGTGAAATTATTTCGATCAATCATCACTTCAAAGGTTATGATTACAATACTCTTAATATTGACAGACAATTTTATAGTTTAAATGAAGTGATTCAAAACAGAATAATTGAAAAACTTCAAATGATGGAGACGTCATCTAAGTTTATTTTACCGAATAACTGGAAAAAGAAAATGAAGAATAGAATAACATTGATTCGGTCAAAA
>JANOBV010000074.1:0-19574 GCA_031411835.1 Bacteroidota bacterium
CCGATACAAAACAGAAGTGTACTTAGAATTACATAATTATTTAGCGGTATAGTTTGAAAGATAGATCCCATTGTCAACTTAATTAATTTCTTTTTTACCTAACATAACTGTTCCTACCATAGCAGCAAGAAGCAAGATTGACGACACTTCAAAGGGAAGTGTATATTCACGGAATAAAACCAATCCGAGATTTTTTATAAGTCCAACAT
Source organism: Bacteroidota bacterium (assembly GCA_031411835.1). Taxonomy (GTDB): domain Bacteria; phylum Bacteroidota; class Bacteroidia; order AKYH767-A; family 2013-40CM-41-45; genus JADKIH01. The sequence continues at coordinate 210 of JANOBV010000074.1, forward strand.
CTGAATTAGGAGTTGAGGCAATCGTTGTTGTCGCCTGACGAAGTGCTCCAACTAAAACAACCATTAACATTCCCCCTGAAGCAGTTGCTGCTAGTTTCAGCCATTTATTTTTATGAGGCTCAACATTTGAATTCAAGTTGAGCATCATGATCACATATAAGAACAAGACCATGATAGCTCCTGCATAAACTATAATATGAACTGCTGCAAGAAACTGTGCATTCATCAATACATAATGTCCGGCGATAGCGAAAAAACAAATGATCAGGTACAACACACTATGTACAGGATTTTTTGAGATCACTACCATCAATGCACTAAGTATTGCTAGGAATGACAAAAAATAAAAGAGAGAAATATTCATTTTTGATTTACTTAATATTATTTCAGCGATTACAATTTGTTATGCTGAAGATTTTTATTCTTTTTAAATTCTATCACTTCCGAAGTTTGACGATCACTAATGTCGATTCTTTCATTCAATCCTTCAACTAATTTATCTTTTCCGTAGATCATCTCTGCTCTGTCTAATGAAGTTGCAACAATTCTATCTGTAAGAAAGATGGCTTCTTTCGGACAAGCTTCTTCGCACAATCCGCAAAAAATACAACGAAGCATATTGATCTCATAAGTTGAAGCGTATTTTTCTTCGCGATATAATTTCTCTTCACCTTTGTTTCGTTCTGCAGCAACCATAGTAATTGCTTCTGCCGGGCACGATAATGCGCAAAGTCCGCAAGCAGTGCAACGTTCAGCACCATTCTCATCGCGCTTCAAAACATGCTGACCACGATATACAGGAGCAAAATCACGTTTCACTTCCGGATACGAAATCGTCGCTTTCTTCTTGAAGAAATGTCGCAACGTAATTCGCATACCATTTAATATAGCAGGCAAATAGATCTTTTCCGCTAGGGTAAGTTCTTGTTTGACTACTTGTTTACTTCTATTGGTGAGGCTTTGCATCTGTTTAATGTTGTTTTAGGTCAAGGGTCAAAGGTCAAGGGTCAGGCTTAACCTTTGACCCTTGACCTTTGACCTTATCAACTAAGAAAGTTTTCCCATCCACCACATCACCATCCCCGTTACAAAGATGTTAGCAATAGCAAATGGCAATAATATTTTCCATCCTAGATTCATTAATTGATCATAACGGAAACGAGGAAGTGTCCAGCGAATCCACATGAAGAAGAAGATGAAGAAGAATATTTTTCCGAATAAGAAGAGTGTACCAATCATGCTTAGCCAATTTGGATCTGTAATGAAACGACCAATGAAAGGCATATTGTATCCACCGAAATATAATGTACTGATCACAGCAGAAGAGATGAACATGTTAATGTACTCAGCGAATAAATAGAAGCCGAGTTTCATTGAGCTATATTCTGTATGATAACCACCAACCAACTCCGTTTCACATTCAGGAAGATCGAATGGCGCACGATTGGTTTCTGCAAATGCGCAGATGATAAAGATCAAACAACCGAAAGGCTGATAAATAACATTCCAATGTCCGCCGGCTTGTTGTTCTGTGATCTCACGTACACTTAATGTTCCTGTCATCATGACAAGCGCTATGATAGAAAGTCCCATTGCGATTTCATAACTGATCATTTGTGAGGATGCACGCAATGCTCCAAGCAATGAATATTTATTATTCGATGCCCAGCCGCCGATCATGATTCCATAGACACCGATTGATACAACACCGAAAATATAAAGTATCCCAATATTTACGTCTGTCGCTTGAATTGGATAAAAACTTCCGCCGATCGTTAATCCTTTTCCCCATGGAATAACAGCGCTTGTCATACAAGCTGTCATCATCGACAAACTTGGACCAAGGATAAAAAGAAATTTATTCGACACATTAGGAATGATCTCTTCCTTCATAAACATCTTCACTCCATCAGCAAGTGGTTGTAAAAGTCCAAAGGGGCCTGCACGATTCGGTCCTAGCCGATCTTGCATGAATGCAGCAACTTTTCGCTCAGCATAGGTAGAATACATTGCAACCAAAAGCGAGATCAGGAAGACTGATACGATAATTATTATTTTTACTATGAGGTATGTTGACATTTTTAGTGAGTAATAAGTGGTAAGTAGTAAGTAGCAGTGCTAAAGTTATCTGACTTCATTTTTCAATTTAATGTTACTTAGCCATATTTTTATTATAACCTCTTGTTTATCGAGATTCGAAGAGGTAAGCTTGCATTCTGCTTCGAATTTCATTCTTCATTCTTCATTTTTCATTTTTCACTCACTACTTACCACTCACCAAATTTTGCACGACTTTCACATCATTTAGTAGTGGCTTATGAGCCGGTTCTTCTAGGGTATAATGATTTTGTGAAATTACTGAGTGACGATCTAAATTTGCTGGGCCATCAATCTTCCAATCAGAAGCTGCTTTCTTTTCAAATCGACAATCGTTACAGATCCAATCTTTCACTTCGCCGTATTTATCTTTTCTTCCTGTAACACGATAAACTTCTTCGCCTTTCATCCATAGTGTAACCTTTCCTGCACACTTTGGACAATCGCGATGAGCATCGACAGGATTAGAAAACCATACACGACTTTTGAAACGGAATGTACGATCAGTTAATGCACCGACAGGACAAACATCAATCATGTTTCCTGAGAAATCATTATCGACTACATTCTGAATATACGTACTGATCTCAGAAACATCACCACGATTCATAACTCCATGAACACGTTTGTCTGTAATTTGATCTGCAACTTTCACACAACGATAACACAATATGCATCGTGTCATGTGTAATTTTATTTTCGAACCGATATCAATTTTTTCAAATGTACGGCGAGAGAATTCATAACGTGTTTTTGCTAGTCCATGTTCGTAAGCAAGATCTTGTAAACTACATTCCCCGGCCTGATCACAAATAGGACAATCAAGTGGATGATTGATCAACAAAAATTCAACAACACCGGCACGCGCTTCCATCAGATCCGGTGACGTGATGTTTTGCACTTCCATTCCGTCCATTACAGTTGTTCGACAAGAAGCAACAGGTTTTGGCATAGGGCGCGGATCTTTTTCGGAACCTTTGGTGACTTTCACTATACATGTACGGCAATAGCCGCCGCTTGTTTTAAGAGAAGTGTAATAACACATCGCGGGCGGAACAATTTCCCCTCCAATTAAACGAGCAGCATTAAGTATCGTTGTACCATCAGGCACTTCAATACTCTTTCCATCAATTGTTACTTTTGCCATGATTTTAATTTCAAAAACTAAAAGAAAAAAGAAAAAAGAAAAAAATCGAACTATTTACCACCGGGTAGATTTTCATCTTTCTGTTTCGCTTTTAATTTTATAACTATTGTTGATACTATTTTAATTATCTCTATTAATTCAGCTCTTAATTTAAATATCTGATCCAATTTATACAGATCTTTTATTAAATCAAGCCAATATAAAGTTTCATGACAAGAACGAAGAGCAATACTGTAATACCTGCAAAACTCTTTATCACTCCCACTTCCCTTTGCTTCGTGTAAGTTAGCACCTATTGAAGTGCCGCTTCTACTTATTTGATCTCTGATGTTATATCCTATTTTTTTACCATCATCAGATTGACAAAAACTTAAAATTGAAAATGCTAATTTTCTAGTCCTAAGTAAAATGTCATAATTTTCAGAACCCTTCTTTTCCATTTATCAAAGGATTAAAATCTATTGATAAATTCAAATTGAAATGTGAGGTTCTTTTATTGTGTGTTACTTGTTGTGTTTTTTTTCTTTTTGCTTTTTTCTTTTTGCTTTATTTACACTGCTTGTTCTTTCAATCGATAGTAGTGCTTAACATCCACAATCGATTTAGGATTTCGAACATAATCTTCAAACTCCGCACGGAAATGTCTGATCGCACTCGCTACCGGCCATGCTGCTGCATCACCCAACGGACAAATTGTTTTCCCTTCTATTTTCGATTGTATATCCCAGATCAAATCAATGTCACTCAGTGTTCCGTGACCGTTTACAATTTTATGCAACACTTTTTCCATCCATCCCGTTCCTTCGCGACATGGCGAACATTGTCCGCAGCTTTCGTGGTGATAGAAACGAGTGAAGTTCCATAGATTTTTTACGATGCTTGTGGATTCGTCCATTACGATAAATCCGCCCGAACCTAACATTGTACCTGTTGCGAATCCGCCATCGGCAAGTGATTCGTACGACATCAATCTTGGTTCACCATTTGCAGTTTTCAATATCAATTCAGCCGGAAGAATTGGAACAGAAGAACCACCTGCTACAACTGCTTTTAATTTCTTTCCGTTTTTTATTCCGCCACACCATTCATTGCTGTAAATAAAATCTTCAACGGTAATTCCCATTTCGATTTCATATACACCGGGCTTATTGATGTGACCACTTGCAGAAATTAATTTCGTACCGGTACTTTTACCAATACCAACTTTTGCATATTCTTCACCACCATCGTTGATGATGGGAACAACTGCTGCAATTGTTTCAACGTTATTTACAACAGTCGGACAACCATACAAACCTGCGATTGCCGGAAATGGTGGTTTGATCCGTGGATTACCACGTTTCCCTTCGAGTGATTCCAGCAAAGCTGTTTCTTCGCCACAGATGTATGCACCTGCTCCAACTTGCACATACAAGTCGAGCGAGTAATTACTTCCTAATATATTTTTTCCAAGCCATCCATTAGCATACGCTTCATCGATCGCTTGTTCTAAAATTCTTGCAACATAAAAATATTCTCCGCGAATGTAGATGTATGATGTATTTGCGCCTAGTGCAAAACTAGATGTGATCATTCCTTCTATCAAAAGATGAGGAATGCGTTCCATCAGATAACGATCTTTGAAAGTTCCAGGTTCTGATTCATCGGCATTACAAACTAAGTAACGCGCAACACCTTCCGGCTTTGCAAGGAAACTCCATTTCATTCCTGTTGGAAATCCTGCTCCACCTCTCCCACGCAATCCTGATTTTTTTACTTCCTCAACAATGGCTTCAGGAGTCATTGTCTTGATCGCTTTCTCTACAGAAGCATAACCGCCATTCTTACGATATACATCATAAGTATTGATTCCCGGAATATGATCGTTATTTAAAAGTAGTTTCTTTCCCATAATTAATTTCCGACCTCCGCTTTATCAGTATACGTTTTACGTTTTCCTTCTGCACGAAATCTTTCTACCAATGTATCTACTTTCTCAAGACTTAAATTTTCGTAATAGTCTGCGCCTACTTGCATCATTGGCGCTGTTCCGCATGATCCTAAACATTCAACAGATTTCAGAGTGAACATTCCGTCTGAAGTTGTTTGTCCGTTCTTTATATTCAGTTTTTTCTCCAAATGAGAAATTACATCTTCTGCACCTAACAACCAACATGAACTAGTTCTGCATACTTCGATCACACATTTCCCAACGGGTTTCATATTGAACATCGAATAGAATGATGCTACTTCATAAACTTCTACAGGAAGAATTCCAATGATAGAAGCTACATAATCCATAGTCTCACTACTCAACCATCCATCAAATTCCGCTTGAGCAATATGCAGAATTGGAATCAATGCCGATTTTTGTTTTCCTTCAGGATAACGTTTCATCATTCTCTGTACAAGAGCAAGCGATTCGTCACTGAATTTTATTTCTTTACCGTTATTCATTTTACTCGGTCAATTTTTTGTTAATATCAAGCGTCTAACTCACCTGCAATTACATTCATAGAACTCATTGTCAAAATTGCATCACTTAAGAATGCACCTTTGATCATTTCTCTGTACGCCTGATAGTATATATAACACGGACGACGGAAATGCAACCTGAATGGCTGACGACCTCCGTCACTGATCAGATAGAAACCTAATTCACCATTACCACCTTCTACACAATGATACACTTCACCTTTTGGAACATCTGTTTCTCCCATTACAATTTTGAAATGATAGATCAAAGCTTCCATATTATTGTACACATCTTCTTTCGGAGGTAAATAGAACGAAGGAATGTCAGCATGGAAAGAAGTTTTGTCTTGCAACTTTTCTATTTTCTCCATCGCTTGTCTGATGATAGACATACTCTGATACATTTCTTCTTCACGAACCATGAATCGATCGTATGTATCACCATTTTTCCCAATAGGAATTTCAAAATCAAATTCCTGGTATGATGAATACGGATTTATAACACGAACATCGTAATCAACTCCGGCAGCACGAAGATTTGGTCCGCTGAAACTGTAGTTCAATGCACGTTCTGCTGATATCGGTCCGCAACCAATAGTGCGATCCATAAATATTCTGTTACGTACTAATAGTTTTTCGAATTCTTTTAATCCGGCAGGAAGATCAGTAACTAACTTTTTTATTTTACGCCAAGCAGTTTCATTGAAGTCTCTTTCGAATCCTCCAATGCGACCGATGTTTGTCGTTAAACGCGCGCCACAAATTTCTTCGTAAATTTCATAGATGTCTTCACGCCATTGAAACACATAAAGGAAACCTGTCATTGCTCCGGTATCAACTCCGATCACACTATTGCAAACAAGATGATCAGAAATACGTGCAAGTTCCATGATGATGATTCGCATGTACTCTACACGTTTCGGCAATTCAGCACCGATCAGTTTTTCAACTGTCATGTGCCAACCCATATTATTGATCGGCGATGAACAATAATTCATCCGATCAGTAAGTGGCGTTACTTGATAAAAAGGTTTGTGCTCAGCAAGTTTTTCGAAAGCACGATGAATGTATCCGATCGTTGGTTCAGAATCAACAATGATCTCACCATCCATCGTCAACACGTTTTGAAAGATACCGTGAGTCGCCGGATGCGTCGGTCCAAGATTAAGCGTTGTATATTGCTTGTTATCTTCTTGTATCGTTGGCTTTGATTCCATTTTATATTTTTTGATTGTGCTGATCAAATAAGATCACACATCATTCTATTAGGTAAGTTTTTTGTAATTTGATTTGTCACGACCAAACATTGTATCGTCTTTGTCATAACGTGTCAAATCTTCAACAGGATATTCTTTACGCATCGGATGATAATCCATGTCTACCACATTTAAAATGCGAGTCATTTTCGGATGACCTTTGAAACGAATTCCATAGAAGTCAAATGCTTCACGCTCCATCCAATTCGCTGCAGAGAAAATTGGAATCAATGTATCAAATTGAAGATCATTCAATGTAGTACTTGCTTTGAAACGAATACGAAGATTGAAAACCAGACTATGCAATTGATACATCATAGTAAAAGGTTTCGGCTGATCAGGAGTATGAATTCCGCATGATGTAGTCAGATAACGAAATTGAAATCTTTCATCGTCATACAAAAAACGAAAAAGAGAAACGAGAATACTTTTATCAATTGTAATAACTGTAAAATCGTATTGTTGCTCCTTACTTAAAATTGCATCACCGAATTTTTCATTGATGGCTTCTACAACTTGATCTATTGTGGGCTTATCCATAATTAATTATTCTATTCCGTAAGAAGCTAACAACTGTTTATATTCAGGAGAATTTCTGCGACGCAACGATTCATTTTGAATCAGTGTCTGAATGCTCATCACTCCTTCGAGAATTTGTTCAGGACGTGGAGGACAACCGGGAACATAAACATCGACTGGAATAATATGATCAATACCTTGAAGCACAGAATACGAATCGAAAATTCCGCCACTCGACGCACATGCACCAACCGATAACACCCACCGCGGTTCAGCCATTTGTTCATACACTTGCCGAAGAACAGGTCCCATCTTTTTTGCAATCGTTCCCATTACCATTAACAAATCCGCTTGACGAGGAGAGAAACTTAAACGCTCTGATCCGAATCGTGCAAGATCGTATGTCGATGCCATTGTTGCCATAAATTCAATTCCGCAACAACTAGTTGCAAATGGTAATGGCCAAATGGAATTTTTTCTAGCTAAACCAACAACATGATCCAACTTCGTTGCAAAGAATCCAGGACCTTCAAATCCGGCCGGAGCTTGAACGATGTTTACATTAGTTGGTGTTTGTATTTCTTTCATTGTATTTTCTTTCATAAAACTATTCCCACTTCAATGCGCCTTTTCTGATGATGTAGAAAAATCCGGTTAAAAGTAAGGCCATGAATAATAACATCTCCAACAAACCTTGAACACCAAGAGTTTTGAAATTTACCGCCCAAGGGTACATAAATATCACTTCTACATCGAACAAAACGAAGAGAATGGCAACAAGGAAGTATTTGATTGAGAATGGAATACGAGCATTTCCCTGTGGTTCGATCCCACATTCGAATGTCTCCAATTTCACCTTCGATTTCCGCTTTGGTCCGAGCATGTGTGTCGCAACCATGGTCGTGACTACGAACCCTGCAGCGACTAAAAATTGAATAAATATCGGTAAGAAGTCGGCTGTGCTACTAGAAGTATCCATTTTTGATGAAATTCAGATGTTTTTGGCTGAATAACGGGCAAATTTATGCTTTTTATAGATGTATAATTCGCATTTAGTAGCATTTTTTTACCATTTATATATATATGTAATTAACTATTGTGATTAAACGCTTGTTTAAATTAAACAAACGTTTAACTTTGCGCCCGATTTATTGAGAATGACGAAAAAAGAACAAATTTTAGAGGCTTCCGAAGAGCTATTTGCAGAGTTTGGTTACGACAGAACTTCTGTGCGAATGATTGCACAAAAGGCGAACATCAACATTGCAATGATCTCTTATTATTTCGGTTCGAAAGAATTGCTTTTTACTGAACTAGTAGAATATCGCGCATTGACATTTCGTCTTAAACTTCAGGACATTCAAAAAGAAATTGAAGATCCGTTGAAACAGATCGAAATGATGATCGATGGTTATGTGGACAAAGTTTTTGTTAACCATCGTTTCCATAAAATATTGCACCGTCAAATTTCATTGCAGAACTCTTCTGAACTGAATTTGCAGATTCAATCGATTCTGATGAAAAATATAAATGAAGTAAAGAACATCATTGAAACAGGAATAAAGAAAAAAGTGTTTCGTAATGTCGATGTAGAGTTTTTAATCATCACATTTTTTGGAACAGTTTCGCAATTTGCCAATTCATCGGGCTTGTCTTTGAGCTTATTGAATATTGATCAAAGCAAACATCTTTCTCAAATCCCGGAAATGAAAACGAGGATGAAAACGTATTTGATTGAGTTGTTTGAATCGTATTTACTTATTAAGAATGAAAAATAAATAACTAATTATATAATACACCGGCCCATGTAAGGTCAAATATGATTTAATAAATTAATTATAAAAAATGAAAAATGAAATGCCAACGCCAATTCACATACGACCCCTCCGGGGTCGGGGCTAATGCAATTCATTTGTGCTACAAATATTCGACCCCTCTGGGGTCGGTAATAATTAATAATGAAAAATACCGACCCCAGAGGGGTCAAATATCGGTAGAAAAAAAAGAATGCCATTTCCCGCGCCGACCCCGGAGGGGTCGCATGTGATTTGCAAAATCAATTATTCAAAGAAAAAAAAGCGAAAATAAATAGTTATGAGCAGCATCAAATAAACAATCATTGCGACTCACCAATTACCACTTACCAAAAAGAAATGGAAAATACAGAACCAAAAAAGAAAATCGTTCCCATCATACTTGTACTCGTTGTTGGGTTGATTTTATTTTATGCATTTAACAAGATCACTTATGCACTTCATCATGAAGATACAGATGATGCACAAATTGATAATGACATCAATCCTGTGATGGCAAGAATTACTGGATATGTCGATCAAATCCGATTTGATGACAATCAACTTGTACATAAAGGCGACACACTTGTATTACTGGATGATCGCGATCTACGAATTAAAGTCGAACAAGCAGAAGCTGCATTGGAAAATGCAAGAGCCGGTGTAACAGTTGCAGAAGCAAATGTAAATTCAGCGATTGCAAATTTTGAAACTTCAAAGTCGACATCTGAATCGAGTCGTATTCGTGTTTGGAAAGCTACAACTGATTTTACACGTTATGGAAATCTTTTGAAAGATAACGCTGTTTCTCAACAACAATATGATGCCGCAAAAGCAGAAAAAGAAACGGCAGAAGCACAACAAGTAATTACACAACATCAACAAGCTGCTGCAGGCGCTATGGTTGTCGCTGCGAAAAAACAAATTTCAGTTGCAAGTGCAAATGTTAGTTCGAAAAAATCAGATCTTGATTATGCAAATTTACAATTGACTTATGCAACGATCATTGCTCCGGCAACAGGACTTGCATCTAAAAAAAGTATTCAGCCCGGACAACTGGTAAATGCAGGTGCCAATCTTTTTGCAATTGTGTCTAACAACATTGTATATGTTGTTGCAAATTTCAAAGAGACGCAACTTGAACAAATGCAAAAAGGAAATTCTGTTGAAGTTATTGTCGATGCATATCCAAACACAAAACTAGAAGGCACGATCGATAATTTCTCGGCAGCTACAGGAGCGAAATTCTCTTTATTACCACCCGACAATGCAACAGGAAATTTCGTGAAGGTTATTCAAAGAATTCCCGTTAAAATTATTTTGAAAAATTCGGAATCGCTGAAGGATAAACTTAGACCGGGGATGTCGGTGAAAGTGTCGGTGAAGGTTAGTTGATTGTTTAAATGGTTTAAGGGGTTTAAGGGGTTTAAAGGGTTTAAGAGGTTTAAGAGGTTTAATGAGTTTAAACGTATCTGCGAATTTTGAGGACAACTTAAACTTCTTAAACAACTTAAACTCCTTAAACAAAATAAGTAGAAATTAAGAACCAAAAAAAATGGCCGAACAAGGTTTCAATAAATGGATCATCACTTTCACAGTGATCATGGCTTCTTTGCTGGAGTTGATTGATACAACTGTGGTCAACGTTTCTATGCCGCAGATCATGGGGAATTTGGGCGCGACGCTGGAAGATGTTGGTTGGCTTGTGACTGCTTATGCAGTTGCCAACGTAATCATTCTTCCAATGTCAGGTTGGCTCTCTGCAAAATTTGGCAGAAAAAATTATTTTATATTTTCAATTATACTCTTTACAACTGCTTCTTTCTTTTGTGGAAATGCAGATAACATCTGGGAACTTGTCGTCTTCCGATTCATTCAGGGAATTGGTGGTGGAGCGTTACTCGGGACATCGCAATCTATATTAGTGGAGACATGGCCGAAAGAACAACTAGGAATGGCTACTGCAATGTTCGGACTCGGAGTAGTTGTCGGTCCCACGTTAGGTCCAACACTCGGCGGATACATCACCGATCATTTTTCATGGCCATGGATTTTCTATATCAATATTCCACTCGGAGTAATTGCTGTGCTATTAAGCATGGCTTACATTAAAGATTCTAAAGTCGTTCAGAAGATTGGAGCCGTCGATTGGGCCGGAATATTTTTTCTAATCCTTGGAGTTGGTTCACTTCAAGTTGTATTGGAAAAAGGTGAAGGTGAAGATTGGTTTCAAACGCCATACATTTCTGTGTTGACTGCACTATCTGTCATCGGAATTGTTTTATTTATCTGGCGCGAATTAACTGCTGAACATCCAATTGTAAATCTCAGAATTTTAAAGAATCGTGAATTGTCAATTGGAATGTTTACGACATTCATTCTTGGTTTTGGACTATTCGGATCAGTATTCGTATTTCCAATTTTTTGTCAGAACATACTTGGCTTTACTGCGCAACAAACAGGTGAACTTTTGATTCCGGGTGGTATAGCAACAATTTTCATGATGCCAATGGTTGGAAAATTACTTCAGAAAAAAGTTCCACCACAAATCATGGCAACGGGAGGATTTCTTCTCTTTTTTATTTTTACATATCTAATGTCGAAATCAAATTTATCGTCAGGTGAAAGTGACTTCTATCTGCCCTTGATCATTCGTGGAATGGGATTGAGTTTATTGTTTGTCCCATTAACGGCACTTGCACTCGGTTCATTAAAACCGGAAAACATTGCGCAAGGAACAGGATTGAATAATATGATGCGACAGCTTGGAGGATCATTCGGTGTTGCACTTGTCACAACATTCATTCATTTACGTCAAGCACATCATCGCAGTGATCTGATCGAGCACATCAACCCATACAATCCTGCATTCAACGAACGATTCCAAGCATTCTACCACAACTTTCTTGCGAAAGGATTTGATCCTGCAAAAGCAGAACAACTAACTTACAAAGCAATTGACCTTACAGTAGTAAAGCAAACGTATTTGATGACTTATATGGATGCGTTTTGGTTTATTGGGGTGTTCTTTATCACTTGTATTCCACTACTCTATCTTCAACGTTTTAATAGGAGTGCGAAGATTTCTGCTGCGGATGCGCATTAAAAAGGAAAAGCCGGTCTAAATTGATCGGCTTTCCTTTTAACTTTTTATAATGCGAAAATATTTTGGCTCAATTCAAAACTAGTTTATTCCCAAGACTCTCTCCTGTATTTTTATCAGTCACATTGATAATATATATTCCTTTGCTGAAATTGTTTACATCAATTGAACAATCATAAATAAGGTTTTCTTCGTGAACGATTTCGCCTATAGAATTCAGCATAATTAGATGCCCATTTTCAGCATTTGTTTTTACATCAATAAAATTAAATTGCGAATTGTTATAAATATCGACTGACAGATTAACTGCAGGAGGATTAAGAATTTCAAGAGCATCATCGTCGTTTCTCAATCTTGCTGTTTCCTGGTTACAACTTGTCATTTGCTCTTCAACATCGCTCGGTAAAATTGTACCATTAAGTACCATGTTTTCGATACCAACTTGACAGATAAACACATTCACAGCGTTAATTTCTGCATCTCCAACACACCATTCTAGTATTTGATTCAGAAGTTGTACGCATTCTTCTCTTCTGCAAGCAAGACGAAGTGTTTGCGCTTTATCCATACTATACTTGAAGCGAGTGTCATGATTGTTTACACCAATCGCTATTTCAATTAACTTATCTTGAATTGAAATAACTTGAGTCACAATTTCTGGCAACCCTGTTTCTGTACATACAATCTGATTATACTTGAAAGCATTTCCTAACGCTTCCATCATCTTAACATAATTCAAACTTAAGAGATATTTTTCTTTATCGTCAGGATTGATGTATTGTTCATTCAAGATTTGATAGAAAAGTGAAACTGCATCCTTGTATTTGTTAGGATCTGTTGAGTTCAATTTCGCAATTGCATCTTTAGTTGCAATGTTAAGTTTTACGCCGGAAAAATCATCGGTATTGATTATATCACAAGTCGGACAATATTCTATTGGAGATTGATTGGGGCAAGGTGGGGTTGGGCAAGGTGGAATTGCTTGACCACAACCAGTAATTGAAGTTTGAATATTATTGTCCACAATGGTATAACTTGTTCCAAGATAATAATCAAGAGACGAAAGTGTTCCGGATGAATTCCACATATTAGAATTTGCTAATATTCCATAAGGAGGTGATAGCAAACTTCCATAAACTGTTTTTTGATTATTGGAACTTGACGGCAAAAGTTCATTTCCACCCTTATTCAACCAGAGATACCAACCATTGTAGGCTCGTATTGAAGTATTATTATTGAAAACGCTTACATTTGCAGCTGTATTAGGTGTAATAACATGATCATCCATAAAAAGATTTGCACCTGAAGCAAAGACAATCCCGTCGTTATTATAAGAGATCGAACCGCATTTCACATATAGTGGACAATTCTCTACACGTACTCCCGTATTGTTTGTATTGATTAAAGGATTATTCAGTGTAAGACTTGTTGTTGAATTTCCTTGCCATTTTATTCCAGTTCTATTTCTATTTGCAACACCGCCACCAGTTAGGCCTTCAAAGAAAAGTGAAGGAAATGACATTTGATTTGCGGAAACACCCCAGTCATTATTGAAAAAATTACATTGGTACAATCCTAAGCCTTTGTCGTAAGCACGGATACCAAATGTATTGTGCCGAAATGTACAACCAACTAAATTTAAAGGAGCGCCACCATAAGTTTGATAAGCATATATTCCATATCTACCAAATTCAAAAGTGCATATAGAAATAGAAACATTTGATTGACCATACAGATGAACACCACGATGTCCATTGTTCAAACCAGGAGTATTACTTGTAAATCTCACATTATTAAAATCTATAATTGTTGCAAGTCCATCAGCTTGCAATCGTGAATTAGAATTGAATTCAACTCTTCCTGAATTTAATCTAAGTTGAACAAGATTTGCCGGAGCATAGAATGTTTCTTGGTTGATTTCTAAGATTTTGTTGTTCGATGAATTTGACCATAAATCAATTCTACAATTATTACCAGCAGTGATATTTCTAGAAGGAAATAAAGAAGTGTTAGAGAAAACTAAGTATCCTTTTTGGGAGCTGGAAGAAGTAAATCTAAAAGTCGCATCGTTTTGCAAATTTAGCATTCCTTTAATTTCGCAAACGCTTGTATTTCCTGTCAATACCAAATCAGCATTTTGATAATAATCAAAACTGGCATCATCTTCAATGATCACTCTTCCACCATTTTCAACATTCAAATTAGCATTTGAATTTAAAATCAAAGTTCCCCCTCGTTTAATCCTTAACTCTGCCCCGCTACGTATGATTATTGTAGAATTACTTTCAAGCACAAGCTTACTATTATTGTCAACTATAAAATAACTATTGGGTTCAAGATTTACAATAGCATTCGACTTTAAGGTCATTACAGTGGTTGTTGTAAATGCCTTTTTTCCATTAACAATTATAGGATTATCAATTTGAATCGGAGTAAGACCTTGATCGAGAGTCATTGTTTTACCTGTTTTTAAATTCAAAGAAAACCCACTTGGGCTTGTGATTGGATTTAAAATTATACTAGGTGAACACCATCTTACATCATTATTTATATCAATGTCATCAAACTTTACTCTTACTTTAGTATCACCATTAGAATATTGATTTATTATCTCTATCGACAATCCATTAAGATATGAATGTCTGACGTTATTGTATCCATTCGGAGCAGTATTGTAACTCACCATATTAATCAAGGAACATGTTGAAGGATTTGTACCCATGCCTATTTTATAATTTCCCCCAAGATGAAATGATTGGCGACTATGGCCTAAATAAGGTAAATTAAAATAATTAATTCCACCTGAACTTTCCACCTCATGATAATTAGCTTCGTTATGCTCTAGATTATCATTATTACTTTTATCAGTAGCGGGATTTTGTAAATCACCTGTACCAGTCAACGGATTTTGAAATGCTGGTTCACGTATAAATGGGTAAGTTAGAGCTGAAGAAACACATGATATACTTACCTGATTTGATTCATATGATTCATCATAAAACCCTTCAGCAGTTATTGGTCTTGTATAAAATGGCTTTGATCTGAACACATCTCCAGCAGCAGTTGAGGATCTTACATTAGCATCTATTTGTAACTGAATAAAAAGTCAAGAAACAAAAGGAGTGACACAACTTTGATCTTGATATTGAAATTGATCAAACACAATACCATTGTTCAATGCCCCTTGATGATTCTCAATCCATAAGAACTCAGGAAACTCCAAAGAAGGATTTAAAAATGGAATTTTAATTCTTAGCGCATCACCGGTAGTTGCAAAATCTCTTAAAATATAATCACCTGCTTGAGAAGTATTAATTGGATCAATGTCACCATCAACTTCAGAAGAGCTAGTTGAGTTTCTTGCTGAAGGATTAAAAGCATTTCCAATAGGTCTCCAATCCATCCTCTGACGATCCCAACCATTCCAAGTCATTAATGAGCTCCCATGTAAACCCATAACACTATACCCTCCTGGTACATCTAACCAATAGTCATAGGTAAATCTTGCTTGTTCTCCCGCAGTATGAAATGTATTATCACCAAATAATGGATGTCCGAATTCGTGACGTAAACATTTTAGAGGCATTACATTATAACTACCAGTACCAATAACTATATTGCTTAACCAGTTAAACAAAGGTTCAGGAAGTAAATTTAGTCCATCAATACCTGTATTACCATCACCTTGGAATACGGGTCTGTTTCGCCAAACTATATATACACAATCAAATTTATGCGGCGTTTCTACACTAGGAAAAGATTTTACAGAGCCGGAAAAAGTAGCAGACCACAAATCAAAGTCATTTATTGAAAGTCCGTTTGCAGTTGCGAAAACACCACCTGTAACAGAATTTATATATGGGAAAAGCATGTCATAGTGCGGATCTCCATCTGCTGCTTCTGTTGCACTCATTGGAACTTTAAAAATATGGGATGGATCGTTGGGATTTATCAAGACGTCACCTAATAAATTTAATTGGCCTGATGAAGCTTGATAATAATACTTTGTTAACTCACCTGTCATACTACCTTGTACAACATCTAATACATTATGCGCCCATACAGGAAATGAATGGATTGGCCAATCGGAATTAGTTGGATTAGGATCCGAACCTGAAGTGTAATCAGCTTCAGCATAAATAATTAAAGACCTAAATGTACCTCTTGTAGGGCAAAAAAAACCATTTTTACTTTCATAATTTATTCCGGCAGCCGGAGGAGGATAAGAAATTGTTCCTGAAACGCACTGACTAAAAGAAAGAATTGGGAAAATAATAATAATTATTGCAAAATTAATCAGAGCTAATTTTAATAATTTTTTCATGGCATATAGATTTATTTGTGGTTATAAAAGTTAATAAGTAAATTCCATTGACAAAACCGTCCAAATTAATATCAAACTGATCAACATTCGAATCAACAAATCCTTTTCTTAAAATTTCATAATTCAGATTTCGTACTTCAAAGTATTCTATGTTTTTTTCACTGTAAATTGTAAATAATCGATCAGATGGATTTGGGATTATCATTATTTTGTTTTCAAGGTTTATATTCTGTATGCCCACACCAAATGATGTATCTCTAACAACAACTATGAGCATGGGAAAGTGACTTTGACTTCCCCACGAAAAAGGTACACAATCAACTTGATTATCAATCAACATATTATATGCTTGCAAACCAGGATCATTATTTACAAAATAAAAATATTGATTAGATAAAAAGGCTCCATTTATAGTATCTAGACCAATAGGAAATGTATGATTGAACAAGGATGTATCCCAGGAAATAGTAACCGGATAAATAATATTTATTGCTTTAACTTCAGTTGATATGCTGGAAAAACTAAATGGCAACGCTACAGTTTTAGTTGAATCAATATTAAAGTCAGTAATAAAAACGTTAAAGGATCCAGTATTCATATTAACTTTCCCTTCACCCAACAAAGTATCTATTTGACCGGTGGCAGCTGAATCCCAGATATACCAAATTGTATCACGAGCTCCGGATCCATCCTGAAAATAAATTGGAAATTTCCATTGAGATTGACCAAATAAATATGTAGAAATAAACACCAGAGCGATACTTGTAAAAATTCTATTCATTTTAAATATTTTAAAAACTACTTAACAAATATAAAAAAAGAAATATAAAAAACAAATTATCAAAAAAAATTAAACTCCTATTTGAAACAGATCGTATTTTATATCTATTTTTCAAACGAACTGACGAATCCTATAAGTGTTTGTGCCTATTTTTAAGAAAAATTCCATTAAATAAATCCAATCTCTTAATTAACTAAATAGTAGTTTAAATCTATTTACAACAATAAATTTTATAAAAGAAAAACCGGCCAATACAGACCGGCTTTTTTGAACCTCGAAACTTAATCCACAAAAAATATTCACGCTCTATAATTTAGAAATCTCACCACTTCCGATGATCTTCGAAGAAATCTTTCCGGGCTCTTGAACGTAGTGTACATTTCCACTTCCTGTGATCGTTACATTCAGATCGTTCTTTACATCGACTGTACTTGTTCCGCTTCCGCTAATTGCGACTACACTCGAAAAACAATTCAGGTCACGCGCATTAATGTTTCCGCTTCCGCTGATGCGATAATCTGTTTCGGCTGAACTACCATTGAGAACTAAATTTCCGGAGCCTGATAAATTTGCTTTTACTGATTTACTGTTGACCATCACTCTGATGTCGCCAGAGCCTGATAATTTGATATTCATAAACTCACATTGAAATTGGCTGCGTGTTACGATGTTTCCTGAACCTGAAAGTTCGAGTAGACAAAGATCTTTCACTGTAATATAAATTGTAACCGGCTTTGTGTATTTGATGTTGTCTTCGTCATCGATCACTAGTGAATTGTTTTTTACTGTCGTGTTAATTTTTCCGAGCAGATTATCTTCCGCTTCGACACGAACTTCTTGAACATCGCCTTGCGTTATGTAAACATTCGCTGCGCTTTTTAATTCAATGCCGCTGAATGATTCTAATTGGCGGACTTCTGATGTTGTTTTTCCTGAGCCTTCTGTTCGGCAACTGTATGAAGTTGTACTAATAAGAAGCATCATTGCTAAAACTAAGAGATTTGCTTTCATTTTATTTTTGTTAGTGTGATTTTTGAATTTATATGTATGTTAATTAGGTTTGCAGGTCTTGCGTTGTCGTTAAGGGTTTTATTTCGGCAATTTATTTTTCTACTTTGAATTAAAATCCGATAAATGTTATTCCGACATTAACCGGATAAAGTACCGGCCCTTTATCATTCTTAAATAATGTTGAGGCATAATAATCTGCAAAGACATTAAATCGTCCATAACCAATTGCTGCTCTGAAACCATAACGGAATGGATTTACATTGTGATTGCTGAAATCTTTTACTTTACTTGTTTCACCATTAATCTCAACTTTTTGTTTAGTATGCGATCCAACTAGTAATCCAACCATTCCACCAACTCCTATGTGAAATGCTTTCTTAGTATTTTTACTAGTAAATACTTCTAACATAATTGGAGCCATTAGATAAGTAGTCACTAATTTACTTTTTATGTGCCCAACACCCGGCGTTGTATCATGATAAGCTTCTGTATAATCGCCTTTCGTTAAAAGAATGTCGTTGTCGAAGCGATAGTTATTCCAAGTAAAGCCTAAACCTGTAAAGAACCAAATATTGCTATGTCCAAGTTCAATATTCTTTTGTAAAATATTCAGACCAACACTAACTGATTTTTCAACCTTTAAATCGAAATTCTCCTTTCCAGGCGACAATGTTAGTGTTCCTCCATTATCCATGTAAGAATTGATTCCTAATTCTAATCCGCCCCAAATTGGCTTTGCATTTGAACGCTTAGCTTTCACTTCATTCTTTTTACCAATGAATAATACTTGAGCATCACCAATGTTGATACGTGTTGTGTCCTGCTTTTCACTAGCTGAAGAATCAGTACTAATTTTGATCTTACCAATTCCGGAAACATT
>JANOBV010000075.1:0-3468 GCA_031411835.1 Bacteroidota bacterium
AAAAACCGCGTTTTTATTAAGACTGCCAATATTACTGTCATTTTCCCGATGGCATTAACATTGACATTGGCCAAGAATCAAACTGAAAAATAATAACACCTAATAACATGAGAAAAGTAATTGGAATTGACTTAGGAACAACGAACAGCTGTGTTTCCGTAATGGAGGGCAATGAGCCTGTTGTAATTCCTAATAGCGAAGGTCGTCGTACGACACCTTCAATCGTAGCTTTCCTAGATAATGGAGAGCGTAAAGTTGGTGACCCTGCAAAACGTCAGGCCATCACAAATCCTAAAAATACGATCTCCTCGATAAAACGCTTTATGGGAGAAACATTTGACCGCGTTACAAAAGAAAAAGATCGCGTTCCATATGAAGTCGTAAAAGGAGATAACAACACACCACGTGTAAAGATCGGTGATCGTTTATATACACCACAAGAGATCTCTGCATTGGTTCTTCAAAAAATGAAAAAAACTGCAGAAGATTACTTAGGTTATGAAGTGTCTGAAGCGGTTATCACAGTACCGGCATATTTTAACGACAGTCAACGTCAGGCTACGAAAGAAGCAGGCGAGATTGCAGGACTTAAGGTTCTTCGTATCATCAATGAACCTACAGCAGCTGCTTTAGCTTACGGACTTGATAAAGATAAAAAAGACGAGAAGATCGCAGTATTCGATTTAGGTGGTGGTACATTCGATATCTCTGTACTTGAATTAGGAGACGGTGTATTCGAAGTTAAATCAACGAATGGTGATACTCACCTTGGTGGTGACGATTTCGATCAGAAGATCATTGATTGGTTGGCTGATGAATTCAAAAACGATGAAGGCATTGACTTACGTAGAGATCCAATGGCTCTTCAACGTTTGAAAGAAGCTGCTGAAAAAGCAAAGATCGAATTGTCAAGTTCAATGACTACAGAGATCAACTTGCCATACATCATGCCTGTTGACGGAATTCCTAAACACTTAGTGAAGTCTCTTACAAGAGCGAAGTTCGAACAGATCTGTGATGATTTAATTCGTCGTACACTTGAGCCTTGCAAAAAAGCATTAGCTGATGCAGGAATGAATCCTTCAGAAATTCAAGAAGTGATTCTAGTAGGTGGTTCAACTCGTATTCCTGCGATTCAACAATTAGTTGAAAAGTTCTTTGGTAAAACTCCTCATAAAGGTGTTAACCCTGATGAAGTAGTTGCAATCGGTGCAGCAATTCAAGGAGCTGTATTAACAGGTGAAGTGAAAGATGTACTTCTTCTAGATGTAACTCCACTTTCATTAGGAATTGAAACAATGGGTGGTGTAATGACTCGTTTGATCGAATCAAATACAACTATTCCTTCTAAGAAAAGCGAAACGTTCAGTACTGCATCTGATAATCAACCATCGGTTGAGATCCATGTATTACAAGGCGAACGTCCAATGGCGAAAGACAACAGAACGATTGGTCGTTTCCACTTAGATGGTATTCCACCGGCTCCGCGTGGTGTTCCTCAGATCGAAGTGATCTTTGATATCGATGCAAACGGTTTGTTACATGTTACAGCAAAAGATAAAGCAACAGGTAAATCTCAGAACATCAGAATTGAAGCTTCTTCAGGATTAAGTGATGAAGAAATCAAAAAGATGAAAGCAGAAGCTGAAGCAAATGCTGAGACAGATAAAAAAGTGAAAGAAGAAACTGAAAAAGTTAATCAAGCTGATTCAATGATCTTCCAAACTGAAAAGCAATTGAAGGATTACAGCGATAAACTTCCCGCAGATAAAAAAGAAGCAATTGAAAAAGCGCTTAATGATCTTAGAGAAGCTCACAAGAACAGAGACATCGCAGCTATTGATACAACTCTTGCAACGTTAAACACAGCATGGCAAGCCGCTTCTGAAGACATGTACAAAGCAACTCAGAACGAAGGTCAGGGAGCTCAAGGTCAACCGAATGATGGTGGACAAGAAGCGAAACAAGACAGTGAAGTTACTGATGTTGATTTCGAAGAAGTGAAAGAAGACAAAAAGTAACTGATAACTAATAGCTAATAACTAATAGTGAATAGTTAGAACATTCTTTAATACAAAAAAATCCTGCCGAGTGGTGGGATTTTTTTTTGATGTACTATTTAATCAAACTAATTTTCCCACTATAAATTTCTGTCGTCTGATCTGAAATATGAAAGTAATAAATTCCGGTTGAAAGATTCTCAGTATGTACAACAAGAGTTTTAAAAACGCCATATAGTTTTTCTTCTAATACTATTTCACCTATAGCATTATAAAGAACAAAATCTGCCTCTTTGATAGGTTGGAAATCATAGTTGATGGTGAAATAATCTTTGGAAGGATTGGGAAAAATCTTTATCTCAAAGTTTTTTTCAACAGAGCTGATTTCTGTTAGTGTATCACATACACTTCCAACTAGTGCACCAAGATCGTAATTAGGAAAGTTAGGAATTGATGTATTATAATTCGGTAAGACAAAACTATGCTGCTGAAAATCGCACAACACCCCTTGTAAATCCGGAGAATTTATTACATGCATTGTTCTGCTTCCTCCAAAATTATTAATGTAAATTTTACCATCAGGAGCTAGTTGATGAGTAAAAAAAAGTTGCTGAATACCGAAAATACTATCAACCGTTGAGTCCCATTGCGCAACTAATTCTTGAGATGCCTGTAAGTCTGGATTCCATGTATCGAACTGATACAAATTATAATAACCGGACACATACAAAAATCGCCCACTTGGAGAAAATGAACATGCAGTAGTTCTTTCATTTGTAGTGTCAACATAAGCTATTCGAAAGTTGCTTAGATCGCCGCTGCACCTATCAAAATCATATAAGTGCAACTCATTACTTTGGCACACCATTGCATATTTGCTCCCATCTGGTGAAAAAACTGCTTGACTTCTGTAATCAAAATCTCTTAATCCATCTGACGGATATACTATCGATCCAATTTGCTGAGAATAAGCTGGAGAAACACCATCAGGTGAAATCAAAATCTTATAATATGTATTACTGTACCACTTGCTTGTTATAATCCACCAATCTCTTCCATTTGCATGTTTGCATGCTGTTAACCTTCCTAATGTTATAGTGTCATCAATCGCATGAATATTTTTCTTAAACGTATCGATCCCACCTAGACCGCCATCTAGACTCATGTCAATTACGCTATAACTTAAATGGAATGGCTGACCGTCATAATAAGTAGTACTGTCAGTAGGTAGATGATATGGAAAAAGTGATTCTCCAGTAATGTAATACAGATAATACTTGTTGGCTTCATTTGGCGCGGGGAGTGCAATTATACCTTGAGTAAAACCTAATCCCGACGTATAAAACGAATCAGTCGCCCAACCGGAATTAAAATTCTCACTGTTCAGCAATGTATCGAAATTTGAATTTGCTATCCATTTACCATTCGTGTAAAAAAGCAAATTGGAATTTGTTTCGCACATACTAGA
>JANOBV010000076.1:0-16883 GCA_031411835.1 Bacteroidota bacterium
ATCCGGTAAATCAAAAATCATCTCAAAACTACTTTTAATCAATAAATAACTCCCTAAGATTGTTTTCGTGTTATAGTTATAATGAAATGCTTCTCTGTGGTGGGGGAGCATTTTTTTTTTAACATTTGAAAATAAAATTTATCTTGCAAGATATATTCTAAGTACCCCATTCACCCACACATTATGTCTGAATTGCACAAATCACTTTACTCTTGTATTCTATTTGACAAGATGGATAAAGAAATTGTCTCTGAAATTTTATCGTCGTCGGAAAAGGCTTCTTATTCGACGGGAGATACATTGATTGAAAAAGGATCTGTACCAAAATCACTTTTTATAATCGAAAATGGAACAGTAGGTATTTATAATGAAGACGTATTGTTGGCTCGATTAAGTGAGTTGTCGATCATGGGAGAAAGTTTTCTTGCTAATGCATCAGCAACTGCAACAATTGTTGCCTTGACAGATTTAAAAACTGTCGAAATAAAAACGGGACACTTTTATAACTTGGCTGTAAAGTATCCGCAGCTAATTTTCAATTTATTTACGATCAATCATCAACGCCTACGTAATTCAAATGAATCTGCGTTGAAAGAGGCCCATGCAAGAGAGGAGAAACTTGAGCAATTGGTAAAGGAACGTACGGCAGAATTGAACAAAACTCTCGATGATCTTGTTAAAACAAATTCTGAGTTAGAAGAAACTCGTGATAGTCTAATTGAAACGCAAAAATTTCGTCAGCAATTTTTGGCAAATATGAGCCATGAGATTCGTACTCCAATGAACGCAATTGTCGGATTGACAAATCTGCTTCTTAAATCGAAACTCGATGCTCAGCAAGACAAATACTTAAACGTAATTAAGAAAAGCGGCGCGAATCTATTAGTGATCATTAACGACATTCTTGACCTTGCAAAAATAGAGTCCGGAAAAATGGAATTGGAAAAAGTGCCTTTCCCATTGGTAGCAGCCATAAAAAATATTCATACGATTCTTAATCTGAAAGCGGAGGAAAAAGGAATTCAGATGATTGAAAATGTATCACCCGATATTCCTGAATGGGTTATAGGTGATGAAACAAGAATTACTCAAGTCGTAATGAACCTTGCAGGAAATGCAATAAAATTTACAACAAAAGGTAGCGTTACTATTGACGTGACACTTGAAAGCAGAATTGGTGATGATTGCAAAGTCAAGTTCAGTGTAAAAGATACAGGCATCGGAATTCCTGAAGATAAGATCGATAAGATCTTCGAAAGTTTTGGTCAAGCTTCTGCTGATACAACACGTAAGTTTGGTGGAACTGGACTTGGGTTAACGATCTCAAAACAATTAGTGGAAATGCACGGTGGCGAAGTGAAAGTAAAAAGTGTAGTAGGGGAAGGATCCGATTTTTATTTTATTGTAGATTACAAAGCAACAACAAAACCTGTTGAAGAAATTGTTGACGACGCAGCTGCTGGGCACAATATGAAAGGAAAAAAGATTTTATTAGTTGAGGATAATGAATTCAATCAACTGGTTGCTGTTGATACCATCAATGATCTTTTCCCGGACGTTGTTGTTGAAGTTGCAGAGAATGGAGTTGAAGCTTTAAAAATGTTGGAAGCATCAGAATATGCATTCGTTTTTATGGATATTCAAATGCCGGAAATGGATGGCTACGAAACTACACGACAGATTCGAAGTAAATTGCAAAGCGATAAAAAGCATATAAGAATTTGTGCTATGACTGCCAATGTCACAAAGGATGAAATCGATGCTTGTCTTGCTTCAGGAATGAATGACTACATGATGAAGCCATTCACGCATGAGATACTGAAAGAGAAAATACTTAAAAACACATTTGTTCACGCATAATTAAGTTGCATATGAGTCGGTATGAAAAAGTATATGCCATGATGGTGGAAAAGTTGGAATCGGAAATGCCTTCCAGACTTTCTTACCATAGTTTAAATCACATATTGGATGTGTTAAGTTCGGCAACCGAATTAGCAGTAATGGAAAACCTATCTGCTAACGATACAGAACTATTGAAAGTTGCTGTGCTTTTTCATGATGCCGGATTTATTGAAACAGTGAGAGGGCATGAAGAAGTAGGTAAAAAAATGGCATCCGATATACTTCCTCAATTTGGCTTTGATGAGTCAGAAATTAATGCAATTGGTGGAATGATAATGGCGACTAAATATCCGCCAACGCCAAAGACACTTTGCGAAAAAATAATTTGTGACGCTGATCTCGATTATTTAGGTCGCGATGATTTTTTTGAAATTGGAAATAAGCTCTTCAATGAATTACGTTCGCAAGGTTCTCTTTCGAGTGAAAGCGAATGGAATTCTTTGCAAGTAAACTTCCTTACTACACATCGATATTTTACGAATACCTCAAAACAATTGCGTGAAGAGAAAAAAATTCTTCATCTGCGCGAAGTTAAGAAGTTGGTGATGGCTTCGAATGAGGATCTGTAATAAATTTCTGCGATTAATCTCTTGCCATGCCTCGAAATCTTCTGAATAAATTTCTTTAATAAAAACGCAACAGTATTTTACTGAAATTCTATTTAATGCGTACAAATTCGCTTTTCTGTTATTTGTGAAATTATCCTTTGTAAATTTGGAAAACTAAAATTATTTTATTTACTATGTCACATGTTAGAATTTGGGTGCATGCAGTATTCACTACAAAGGATCGTCAAGCACTTTTGCAAAAGGATATTCGAAAAATTGTTTTCGAGCATATTTCTGAGAATTGCAAAAAGAAAGGAATTTATTTGCGGAATGTAAATTGTCATTTGGATCATGCTCATTGCTTACTTTCGTTAGGGAATGATCAATCGATTTCTGAAGTAATGCAATTGATAAAGGGAGAGTCATCATATTGGATAAATAAAAATCAATTAACCAATAGCAAGTTTAGTTGGCAAGATGATTATTTTGCCGTTTCTGTTTGTGAATCTGATGTTGAGAGGGTTGCCATGTATATTAATAATCAAGAGGAGCACCACGCTAATAAAACGTTTGGTGAGGAATTAGATGAGCTAATAAAAGAACACGGTCTTAAGTTGTTTCACTAAAAAAATTTGGCTAAAGCCAGTCGAGGGTTTGCTGTTCTTGTTCCGTCACCTAAAGGTGACGGTAATAAAATTTGGCAGAATATTATTTTGATATTGAACAGCTAAAATAAAAAGCGGCGATTTTATAACCGTTCCTTCACCTAAAGGTGAGGGTAATAAAACTTAGCAGAAAATTACTTCTAACAAAGAATCGACTAGATATTGGGCGAGAATTTTATTACCGTCACCTTTAGGTGACGGATAAGGAAGCCTACGAAGGAAGCTTGGCTTTAGACAAATTTTTATATGAAATTTAGATTATTCCTTCCACAAAATACATCTCAATCACCCCTTTATTCTTCGCCTCAATCATACCGCGATGTTTGAATATGAATTTGTCTTTTACTAATTCGTGAGTAGTACCGGAGATGTTTACTTTTCCGATCTCGCCACTGCTTTCCATTCGTGATGCTGTATTTACTGTGTCACCCCAAATATCATAGGCGAATTTTTTTATTCCAACAATTCCGGCTACAACCGGTCCGGTGTGAATTCCTAAACGCAATTCGAAAAATGGTTCACCTTTCGCTTTTCTTCTCTCTTTATTTGCCAAGATAAATGCTTGCATTTCTAAACCGGCTTTGATTACATCTACGGGATGTGTGTTATTTGCCACTGGCAATCCACCGGCACACATATAACTATCGCCTATCGTTTTGATCTTTTCAATGCCGAACTTAGTAATGATCTTGTCGAATTCAGAATAACAATAATTTATCTCGCTGACTAATTCTTCAGCACTTAATAATTCACTGGCTTGCGTAAAATTCTTGAAGTCGGTGAACATCACTGTCACTTTATCAATACTCTTGGCTTTGGCCGTTCCTGTTGCTTTTAATTCTTCCGCTGTTTCTTCAGGTAAAATGTTCAATAATAACTCGTCGCTTCTTTGTTTCTCTTTTGCAATTCTTTTTTTCTGAAAAAATACCACGATCAAAAATGACATCACCACTAATAGTCCACCAATTGTTGCATTCTTAATTGCTTTCTGTCTCTTTAAATATAAATCTTGTAACTCTTTATCTTTCGTCATTAAATCTATC
Organism: Bacteroidota bacterium; assembly: GCA_031411835.1. Classification (GTDB taxonomy): domain Bacteria; phylum Bacteroidota; class Bacteroidia; order AKYH767-A; family 2013-40CM-41-45; genus JADKIH01. Next base: position 4,159 of record JANOBV010000076.1, read on the forward strand.
TGCCCCTGCTTTTTCTCGATGTCAAAATCAAACTGCAAACTTGCCATTTTCTTATCAGTCGAGATATTATAAAGCGTATCTTTTATATCAGTCAATTTCGCCTGATAACTATATGCATTGTCATAGTCTTTTATTTTCGCATACGATTTAGCAAGACCGAGATATGCATCTTTCAATTCAAGTTGCGAACCTAATGTATCTGCTAAATTGGCTGCATTATGGAAATAGGTTATTGCTTTTGGATAATCCTTCGTAGCTTCATATGCTTTTGCAATCCCTAATAATGACTGAACCATATCCAATTTTGCATCTAGCTTTACTGCATAATTGTAGGCTTCATTGTGTTTCTTTAATGCTTTGTCAATTTCCCCGTCTTTAGTAAAGACTTTTCCAATTGCATTAAGTGAATATGGATACGCTTCTGTTCCCTCGTAAGCTTTCAATGATTTCTCAAAATATTCAATCGCTTTTTTGTCTTCGCCTTTATTGAAGTATATCTCTCCAATACCAACGGAAAAACTTCCAATTAGATCAAGATGTACATCATAATCATCTTGATTCTTAAATAATTTTTGGTCGATAACTTTTGTGCTTAAATCAAGTCCGCGAAAATAGTAGTCAAGGCCTTTGTCCCATGTAGATCTTTTTTCTTTATTGTTATATACGTTTCCGATATTACATAATGCAGTTGAAATTCTAATCGTGTCTTTTAATTCTTCCGATAATTTTAATGACTTAAGGAAATATTCGAGAGCTTTAGTTTCATCAGTTTGGTCATAATAAACAGTACCAATGTTGTTGATAATATTGGCTTCCCCGTTCTTATCTTTTATTTTACGAAATTCTTCTAATGACTTATCCCAGTAATCTAATGTTTGCAAATAGTTTCCTTGCATATAATAAACAAGTCCTAATCGCTTGTAAGCTTGCGCCAATCCATAATGAAAATTTAATTTTTGTGCTAATGATTTAGCCTGTTCACCATAATGTATCGCTTCGGTTGGATTAGAACTAAGAAAATGCCTGCTTAAAGAAATTAATATATTGACTTTATTGGTGTCTTCAGATGCACTCTTCAAAGCTGTAAGCAAACTGTCGCCGGCTTCCATTGCATGCACTTGAATACTTAATACGATCGTTAAAAACAGTAAAATCTTTTTCATTAAAAGTGCTCGGTTTTATACGGCTGAAAGTAATAAATAAATTCTAATTGTGTTGATGAATTAAAATCTTTGGAAAAAAAAAGACCGGTAATTATTACCGGTCTTTTCAATTTGTGGAAAGTGAATTATTCTTTCACGATGTTAATAATTTTAACTTCTTCAGCATTTTGTATTCTGATAAAGTAGATACCGTTTTTCAATTCTGATAGATCTATAGTTATTCCTTGATCGGAAAGTGAATAATTTCCGCCGATGTTGTAAACTCTGCCAAGTATGTCTGAGATCATAACATTTTCGACTTTGATCTCAAGAGGCGAAAGGATGGTAACTTTATCTTGAACAGGATTCGGATAAACGTGATAGTCATTGTTGATACTTTCTTCTGTTCCATTATCAGCAATCATTCTCGCACTACCTGATGTACAACGCGTGGAAGTTGGACTTGCAGTAGCTGTAACCGTAGTAAGAGTTGAGCTTTGATACGATTTAACAACCCATGAAATTGTTCCACTTGTAAATTTGACATCGAAATATCCTGTTCCAACATTGAACAATTGTGGTGCTTCACCAATGAAGGCTCCTGTTGAAGACAATGAATTATTTGTACCTGCTCCTGAAGGAATATACAATTGCGTTGAATTACTATTTGTGTATTTGAATTTAGCAACATATTTATAACCGGAAGGGTCACCAATTAATGTGTCAAAACATATTAGAGCAGGAATAATTTTACATGCTCCAGATCCTTTTGGATTAATGTATAATTTTCCTGTCAAATAGATGATATCGTAGTTCGACGAATTTGAAAGAACCAGACATGATGGTGTGATCGTATACACTCCGGCATTTCCTACACAACTTGGACTGATATTAAATGTAGGGCCACCCGTAACAGTATAAGCTGCATTACTAGTAATTGTTGCAGTTCGCGTTGGAATGGAAGTGCCATAATAGATTACTTTATCGTCAGCTTTACATGTAACAGTTGCTTTTACGATTGTTAATGTCCCATTAATTCTTGTGATCGAATAATTTGTTGCAGAACCACCACTCAATACAATCGGATATACCCCAACATTTGAAGTTGTTGTTGCAGTAGTCGCAGCACTCGGCTGAACAATGCTTCCCGGATTATCGCCATTCACAAAACCTGAATAAGAAATTGTTAATGTCGGGTTAGCTGCTTTGTAAACCTTTGTTAGATTGTCTGCAGTTGCTGTTAGTGCTTTCTGAGTAATTGTCAATGTTCCGTTGTTCAATGTCAGATTGTAATTCGCTGCTGATCCACCACTCAAAGTAATTGGATATTGTCCAACGCTACTTAATACTGTTGCAGTCGATGTTGCAGTTGGTGGAGTGATCATCGATGAATTATCCCATGCCATAAATCCTGAATAGATCAATGTGAATGCAGGATTTGCTTGACCATAAACTTTCGATTTGTTGTCAGCAGTTACATTTAATGATGCTTTTGAAATACTTAATGTTCCATTGTTCAAGATCAGATTGTAATTTGCTGCGGAACCTCCTGTTAATGTTATTGGATAACTACCAAAACCTGATGATGAAGTTGCAGTAGTAGAAATTGATGGCGGAACAATACTTGAATTGTTGTCAGTGTATTTGAATCCAAGATAGCTGATCGTCAATGGCGGATTTGCAGTACCATAAACTTTTGAATTATTATCTGCAGTAACACTTAGATCCGCTTTTGCCATTGCTAAATTCCCGTTTTCATAATGAACGATGTAATTCGGATTAGAAATAAGAGGTAAATTAGAAGGGACGATTGTAAAGTTTCCGGCCGGAACATGTGTTGTTGATACAGTTGCATTTGAACTATTCAACAATGAATATTGCGGTGTACCTGTTACAACTGATGCTTCATCATCGCTATATTGGAAGCCTGTAATGACAGAACTGAATGTTGGGTCAGTCCCATATGTTGAAGATTTGTCTTCAGCTTTTACAGTTAATGTTGCAGGCGTTACAGTTAACTTGCCTAGTAAATAAGTGATACTGTAATTTTCTGAAAGCAATGCTGCAGGAACAATTGCATGCTCACCAACATTAAGTCCTGAAACAAGATTGATGGCTTTGTAGCCAACTATTGAATCATCTGCAGGTGCATAGACATCTGTTTCGTCAAGTATAATTACAACAGTGTTATTTGTAGAGTCATTGATTGTTGTACTATTCGCAACAGCTCTTCCGTTAGCGACAGCTCTTCCATTTACTACAGCAATTCCATTTACTGCTGCCTTTGCATTTACGGACGCTTTACCATTTACCAATGTTGCATTTGCATCGTCGATCTGATATGCAAAAAGTGATTCATTGGCTAGATCAATTACAGTTGTTGTTCCAGTTGTTGTTTCAATTCCATTTGCAACTGCTCTTCCATTTGCAACTGCACGACCATTAGCAACTGCTCTTCCACTTGCTAAGAATGCAAGTTGTTGCAAATCTGAATTTGCTACTGCTCTGCCATTTACTAAACGACTATCTTCAAGGAGACCCAATACATTACTCATGTTTTCTTGATGATCTGCTTCAATTGAATTCAACAATGCTGCTCTATTTGTAAGTGCAACATTTGTTTCATCGTATTCATAAATAAATCCAATATCACCAAGACTTTGACCATATTCAACAGTTGTGTCTCTTGCAGTGATTGTCATTGGTAACTTCGAATTCAATAATTGTCCATCTACAAATTCATAAGTGAATTGTTCTAGCAATGCAATGTCGTGTAAGATTGCAGGATTAAGTGTTACAATCGATGGGCGAATAATATACAATCCAACATTCGAAGTGTCTGTTGCAGGAGTTGTGATCGCTAAATTTTCCAATCCTAGATCAACTAAACTGTAAGTAGTAGTTGACCAATCAGCACCATCAACTGTGATAGTAGCTGTTAACATTGGAATATCTTCTCCATACTTTTTCGATTTGTTGTCTGCTACAATTTTTATAGCTTTTTTAATAGGTGAAAAGAAGAATAGGGAATCGGAATAACCACCGTCGTTTCCAAGAGGAGTAATTGGAGGAGTGTAAACTTGTATTGGTGGGTTTCCTATGAAAGAAGGAATATCTGCTTGCGCTTGATTATTATTTAGAATAACTGTTGGAACCTCAACTCCTCTTACTACTATAACTGATTGAGGATTTAAAAATCCGCCTTCAACTGTAACTACGAATGGTGTAGTTCCTGGAGTTGTTCCTGCAGGAATGTCAAGAGCTGTAATTATAGGAGTTGGTGCAGCGAATGTTGCCATAGCTGCATCTGCTCTAATGAAACCTGAACCTGAAACAAAATCGGGTCCCGGTATATCCATATCTAAGGCAGTTGAAGTTAAGATAGACCGAATTTGTGCAGGTAATAAATCTTGATTGTAGAATTTTTTCTTTCCGTTGATTAACAATGCTGCTACTGCTGCTGCATGTGGTGCTGCCGCAGATGTTCCGAAGAAATTCGGTGAACCATCACCATCAATGTTCGGTCCACCTAAATTTACAGAAGTGTTTACTCCATTTGGTGCAGTGAAGTCCGGTTTCGCGCGGACAACACCATTCACAGGAGTTCCTCCAATTGAAGAGAAAGAAGCGATCGTTGGTGGATTAACACCGAATGCCGGTGTGTTCGAATAAAGAACGGCACCAACAGCCATTGCTCCGGCTGAATTCGCTTGACCAACAAGTGAAGATGTTCCATTGTTGTGTTCTGCAATTGTTAACTCACCTCTAAATACGATATATTTGAATCTAATATTCACACTTCCTGCTGCACGTACAATCACAAGATTAGTTGATGTATTCTGAGTGACTGTGAATGGTAAAACTTCTAATGGATCACCACCGGTATTCAAGCGATTAAAACCAAAGAGTTGTTGACCATTATCATTTGTCAAATAAATATCAAGATCATTGTTTGTTCCTGATTGAGTTTGCCCAAGCGAGTAAATTGAATCTTGCCATTGAAGAACGATCGTATATGTTCCCGGTGTGAGATTTAATTTCTGATAAATATCGCCACCGCCAAAATCATGTGCAGTTCCAACAACACCAACCGGTGGTGGTACAGGAGAAAAGAAATTACTGTAGGATTTGTTTCCATAATTTCCCGCAGCAGAAAAATAAGATACACCTGCAGCTGTTACTTCATCGGCAGCTTTTGCAACAACTCCATCTTCGAAGAATGGTTCAGTAATAAAAGTTACGTCATCAACAATGACGTCGCAATTTGCTGTTGCTAGTTGACGAATACCTTGTGCAAAATCTCCTGCACTGATAAATCCTGTACGGAATGCCAACTCTGCTTTGGGTGCAATGTCATGAACGATTTGTAACATAGCACGACCTTCGTCTGTTTGACGACCATATGGATATTCTTTCAATACTTGAACCGGTAATAAATGTCCATCAGGATTATTTACTCCGGGAAGATCTCCATTCCCAACATCTATGAATGCACCATTTAGTGGATCGGTATTGTAACTATTCGAGATCACACCAACTTTTACATTTTCTCCTTCGACATGGTAGCCATTTCGAGCGAAATCAGATTTCAATGCTAGATCACCCGCTGTTGTTGTAACACCAACTGTTGCAATAGGAGGGAACACAGGACGAGCATAGTCAATTAGATTAGGATAAAGATTCAGTGCAGTTAAATTTGATACAGGAAATTTACCGGTAATAATCAATGAATTTGGTCCGTTGTCGATAAAGTCAACCATGCCGAGTGACTGTAAAAGTGTAAGTAAGCTTGCATACTGTCCTTGCAATGCGATAACTTCAATGTACACGCTATCATTTTGCAAAAAGAATACACTCTTCGAAGTATCATTCACTGCGCCGAAATTGAAGAACAATGAATTTAATTCTGATCCGATAAGATCATATGTTTTTCCATCAACCGGTGGTGGATAACCAGGGAAAATACAAGGTGTAAATGCATTGAATGCTGTATCTCTTGCAATACATCCATTCGCAGGATTTGTAACTGTCAATACATAATTACCACCTGTATTTACAGTCGGTGATGTTGTGTTGGCACCTGAAACAATAAATCCTTTACCATATGTAGTCCATAAGTATTGTGCATTAGCAGTTGACGATGAACCTGAAAGTGTTCCTTGAGGAGTAGTGCAATCCGTTGCAATATCTGGTCCCGCATTTACATTTGGCAGAGCCATATTTGCCGAAACTGAAACGGTGCTAGTAGCAGCACAACCACTTGTTTGTGAACTAACAGTCAAAGTATAATTGCCAGCTGAACTAACTGTAGGTGTTGCTGTATTGCCATTCAATGAAATTGTACCACCATTACTAGCAGTCCATGCAAAATTTACATTTGATGTTGAAGAAGATCCGCTTAGTAAGACTGTTGAATTGGTACAGTTGATCACTTTATTTGTTCCTGCATTTGCGTCTGGTGGCGTTAGGTTTGAGCTTACGCTTACACTACTAGTTGATGTACATCCACCTGTTTGAGTTGTTACTGTTAAAGTATATGTTCCGGCTGCGCTAACAGTTGGTGTTGCTGTATTTCCATTTAAAGAAATTACACCACCATTACTTGCAGCCCATGAATAATTTACATTTGGAGTCGACGAAGAACCGTTTAGTTGAACAGTTGAATTGTTGCAATCAATTACTTTGTTAGTTCCCGCATTTGCATTTGGTGATGTGCAAGATGGCATGTTGAATGGCACATATGTGATAGCCACTCCGCATTGAATGTTTACTTGTGTGCCGCTCCAAAGCGCGCCTGATAAATTTGAAAGTCCGGTACTCGCCCCGAAATTGATTGCTGCATAAGGTGCATAAACAGTTCCAAACCATTCTGAATTTCTTCCTGAAATTGTTCCATTTGCAATGTCAAATGCATAAGTTCCATTTGAGGATGTTGAACCTGAACCATGCGTTTCAAGATATAAGCGAGAAGCACCTCCGCCATTTATGAAGTCAACATTATTTTTTCCCAGGGAAACATCGCCATGAACATAAATTTTTATTGTTCCTGTTGCACTGTTTTGGAAATTGAAAATAAATTTATTTCCGGATCCTGAATTTGAAATTGATTTGAAGATATAAACACCGGGCCCATTGAAAGTAATTTCTTTTCCACCGGAAAGATTTAGTGTTTTATATGCACCGGGAGTAATTGTTGTTGTTGAGAAAATATTGTTGATACCATATGCTGCAAATGTTACAGGAGTTGGTAATGCAGGCAATGTCGGCAGAGTTGGTGTTCCAATAACATTTCCACCTGCAGGACTAGGGCCGGAATATGTTGTTCCTGTTGGATGTGTTACTATTCCGGAAATAGTTCCTGAACCAATACTCGTATTTCCTTTTACATCAATATTTCCTCCTACCACAGTATTTGTGCCTGCAGTAAAAATTGTTGTAGTTGAATTTTGTGTATTCGCAGCAGAAATTTTTCCTGTAACAGTTACATTATTCGATAACTGAACTTTTCCACCTGAATGGATGTTCGAATTCAAAGTTGCAGATGAATTCGTTTGAAATAATGTATATGTTCCAACCGATCCGCCATTGATAGTAGTAGATGCCCCAACAATAACACCGTAGCCGGGTGAATATGGAGATGTGCAACCACCACCGGTTCCATTTCCTCCAAAGATCACAAAATCTGATATCGGTAAACTTTGTGAAAAGTTTACTTTAGGAATCAGTGTAGTTAAAATAATTGCTAAAGCAAATTGAAATGCTTTGAATTTTTGTGTGTAGATGTTTTTCATGATGAAATAAACTATGTGTATTCGAACTTGTGTATGTTGAAAGAGTGTGTCTCTTTTTTACTCGTGTAAATTAATCTCTCAAAAAGAGATCAAGTAATTAAGCACATCTGGGAAAAGAAATTAATATTCTACAATGGGCCGTGTTCATCAATATTTAAATACATAACTATGTTTTCAGGCCTCGTTAATTCATTGAATTACAGGCACTGTAGACGCTTATGCAAAAGTAATTAAAACTTCACCCGTGAAACAGCACGTTTGAAAAAACATTTAATTCGTTTTATCAAGAATTTATGATGTTTACAGATGGTCGAAAGGTAGCTCTCAAAAAGGCGATTTCCTTAATATGTATGTAAAAAGGGCATTTTTTGTCGTAAAAGTGGGTGAATGCTTGGTGAATGATACGACTTTTATGAATGATTTCGGATTCCGCTGTGCGCACAGCGAAATCCGAAATCCATTTACTTTATCAAAAATGAAATTCCTGCACTCACGCCAAACGATGAATACTTCTGACTTGGACCACCTTGATCTTTGAAAATGGATTCAAGATTCATTCTGTATTGCGGACGAAGTAGAAAATGGGTATTTGGTGTAAAGCAATATCTAAAGTCAAGTCCTAGTTGTCCATTGAATATTATTTTCTTAAAAAGTTTTTCGTCATTGATATTTATCACATCAACTCCCGCATTGTTCAAGTAATATCCTTTTGAATAAACAAGGATCCCTGCAGAAACACCCGCAGAAACACCGTAACGAAATTTCTTTTTGCCAAAATAATAGCTTACAGAAATAGGCAATTCTACGTATGAAATGACATTGGTACCTGTGCTTTTTAAAATGTTACCGTTCACAACTGTTTGTTCTACGGTGTCAGTCTGATTTACAAAACTACTGTCTTGTCGTTGTATTGTTTGCTGTGAATAATACACATATCCATAAACATAATTTGTATCTGTATCTAAAACATTTGTAGTGTATGTATTCCAATAGCTATTGTCAATCGCAATTTTAATTTGATTCGTCGCGTCGTAATTTACTTTTTCTCCGTATTGAATATAATTCAACCCAAGCGCAATGGAATAGTTGTTGGTCACTCTGGAAACTTCTAAACTTAATTGTGGAGTAATAACATTTGATTCTCCATCGTTTCTTTTTGCTTCCGTTGTTGGATTCACATAGCCACTTATTTCTTTTGTCATCAAATTTGCTCCTGCTAAAACATTAAACCTGTATTCAGCTGCCCCGGAAATTTTGGGTTCTTTGACAGATGAATTGTGCGTTGCTGCATTTTGAAATGAAACTTTTCCAACTTTTATTCCGGCAAACAAGGGTGAAGAAAGTGACGCGATTGGAATATTTTCTATAAGTAAATTGCTTATAGTTGGTGAAACAGTATTTGGTTCTGATGAATTAGTTTTAATTTCTGACTTAGCTACAGATTCTGAATTTGTTTGAGAATTATTTTCTTTCACGAACGGTTTTGTCTTTTCATTTGTTGAAATTGCTATTGAAACCTCAATTACTCCATTCGAGCTTGTGTCAGTTTCCGTACCCGTTTTTTTCTTTTTTCTTTTAAGTTATCATCTTGTGCAACGTTTACATTTGAAGCATTTGACATTTGGTCCCGATAGCTTTCAGGAATAACCTCTGACCTATTTGTAAAATTTTCCTCAGACTTAGTATTAACTTGCTTCCCCGATTCAGAAACAACAACAGCACCATCACGACGATCCGAAATAAAATAGATCGAAGCACCAATGATTGTCAATGCAGCAATAAACCACATAATTGCTCTACGTTTACGTCTCGCATTGTAGTGATTGTCGAGGAGCTTTTCGGCTTCCGGCCAAAAATCTTCCGGTCTCAGATCTTTATTCATGATAATATCTTATTTGATATGCTGCCATTTTTTCTGACATCATCAATTAATGTTCGCAATGTTTTTTTTGCTCTGTGCAAATGTACTTTTGAAGTAGAAGAGGAGATACCCAATAGTTTTCCGATCTCTTCGTGTTTATATCCGTCGATCACATACAAATTAAATACCGCTTTGTTCATCTCCGGTAATTTATCTACTGCTTCTATGATCTGCTCCTTGTCTATTGAACTTTCAAATTCATCTTCAATGAGCATCTGATTTTCATAGACAGATACTTCTGTTGGCTCGATCAGATTTTTATATTTACTGTTCTTTCTGAATTCATCAATGATATAATTGATGGCAATTTTTCTTGTCCATAACTCAAATGGAATATCTTTCGACTTGGACAAGTAAGAAGAAATGTTTTTGATGATCTTGTAGTAAACCATATTAAGAGCCGCCATGCAATCGTCTTTGTTAATGTAGTACCGGCGACAAATTGCATAGATATGTTGGAAGCATTCACGATACAATTCGTAATGTGCTTTCCGGTCATCTTTCCGGCATCTCTCTAAAAGTTCCCTTTGTGGATTCATCTTAAAACCGAAAAAGGATGTTGTAGATTCTACAACATCCTTAATTCAATTATTAATTTACTAGTTTTTAATGAATCGAGCAAAAGTTTTTTCTCCGTCTCCATTTCTGACCTCTAAGAAGTATATTCCAGGTGATAGATCTGAAATATTGATCTCTGTTTTTTCACCGCTGATCTTTCCTGTGCTCATCAACTGACTTGAGATAGAAAGAATAGAATAGTGCGTCGCATCTGATTTAGAGGGGGATGTAACGACTATTCTATCCTTAGAAGGATTAGGGTACACATTAGAAATTAGGGAAGAGATATTTTCATCGATAGAAACTGTACTTAATTGAGTTGGCGAAACGACGTTGATCGTAAATCCAACATTCGTACTGCGATAAGTAATCATCCCTGTTGAATCTACTGTTAAACTATCGCAATATGTATTTGTACAACCACTTCCATCAGCAACAGTCAAACATATGATAAATGATCCTGTTGTTGTATAGTTGTGAATTGGATATGCTGCTGTTGAAGTGCTTCCATCACCGAAATCCCAAGCGAAACTTAAGTTAGTACCGCTAGAAAGATTCACAACTGCTAATTGATATGGTGACAATTGTGTAAAGATGAAATATGAAGTACAGAATACAGGAGCAATGATCGTTGAATCAACTACAATTTGTTGACAAACGGTATCAGCACATGTAGAGTTTAAAATTTGCAGACAAACATTGTATGTTCCAGGAATGCTGTATGTATGAACAGGGAAACGAGAAGTGTTATATGGAGTTCCATCACCGAAATCCCAAGTGTAAGTTGTTACTGAAGGATCAGCAGAAGAGTAGTCGATGAAATATGCATCCAATCCGAAAGGAACAGTTGTGAAATTTGCTGCACATGGTGTTGGCCCTGGAATAATGATTGGTTGGCAATATGTACAAGCAATATTTTGAGTAGCCTGATCAATTATATTCATGCAGGCAAAATATGTTCCCGGACCCGCATAAGTATGTGTTTCTGATTGTCCGCCTGTGTAAGAAATTCCATCACCGAAATCCCATACTGCAACATATAAAGTTGTATCGTAACTAGTATTAAAGAAGAATGTATTCAATGCTCCCATTGACGGTATAACTGTAAAAGTACAATTTGTTGCTGGTCCAACTTGTACACCAATACCCGCTTGACAAACCATTGTACCCGTGCTGTCATATTCAATAGCGATTGCAGTATATACTCCTGCTGAAGCATAAGTATGTTGTTGAGATGTTCCTCCAGATGCAGTAACACCATCTCCGAATGTCCATGTAATTGTATTACCGGCTCCGCCGATAGGAGTATAGTCGAAGAAAACAGTATTCATATTAGTAGAATCATATGCCATACTGATCGAACAAGGGCTTGGTCCGACATTTACTGTAATTGTCTGACAAGTTGTGCATGTACCCAGAAAATCGCTAGTCGTCATACAAATATTGTATACACCGGAAATAACATAAGTATGTGCTGTTGCTAATCCTGTACCTATAGTGCCATCACCAAAATCCCACGTTACAGTAGCTGCACTTGAAGCATTGCTGTTAAAAGTAAAGTCGGTTCCATTAGATGAAAGTGCTGCAAAAGTGCAAGTCGTTGTAGTTCCGATTGCGTTTAAACTATAACAGCAATAGCTGATCACATTTTGAGTTGTGATATCAATTTCAGTAGCACAAATTACATAAATGCCACTTGTAGAAAATTGATGACTTACAGGAAGACCAACACCTGTAGTTGAATCTCCAAAATTCCAAAGAACCGAAGTGTTTATTCCATTCGGAGTCATTGCGAATGTATATCTAAAAGTTGATGCATCGTACGAATTAGTGATTGTACAATTCTGTTGTGCTTTCATCGAAGTGAAAGAAAGCAATAACAGTAGTAAGAGGTAGATTTTTTTCATGAGGGTTAGAGATTTTAGTTCTTATTAGGTAACACGTAGGGTATTGGGAAATGGTTTACATGATTGGGAGAAAAGTGAATGCTGAGTGTTAATTAGAAGGCAGAATTGTCATTTAATATGGGTTTTGACCTATTTTTAAAAGTTTTCTTTAATTTGGTCTGAAATATAAATAACAATAAATGAAATTTTGGCTAATTCTTCTGTTCCTTCCTTTTTGTGGATATTCAACACATCTAATTGGTGGAGAAATGACCTATCGATATTTGGGCAATGATAATTTCGAAATTAAAATGACGGTCTATCGTGATTGTTATAATGGAATTCCTCCTTTTGATGATCCTGTAAGTATTGGAATTTTTGATAGCAATAATACCGTTTTACGAACGCTTGCCATTTCACTAACTAG
>JANOBV010000077.1:0-7863 GCA_031411835.1 Bacteroidota bacterium
GCCTAATAAAGATTTTCGCTCTCAAATATATTTATCAAATATTCTGCAAGCAAAGGGAATGCACACGGCAATCATTGCCCATAGAGTTGCAATGCCGAATTGTATGGGCTCGTTGATCTGGCAATTGAATGATTGTTGGCCCGCAATTTCATGGAGTTTGTTTGATTATTATGGCCATGAAAAAGCTGCGTATTATCAAGTGAAGTCTGATTTCAGTAATGTGATCATTGCATCGGAAATGAATGACAGAATGCTTAGTGTGAAAGTTATTTCTGACTCTGCTTCTAATTTTCCGGCAGATCTTACTATTAGTCTGATAGACTTCGAGGGTAATATTCGATGGACAGATCGAATAGGGGTAACGGTTCAATCGGGTATTTCTGAATTGGTGTATGATCGCAATCTGAAATTTTTAGACGGATTGATTGAAGAAAAGTCTTCGATGATTGTTATTGATCTCAGTTATGAAGGAAGATCTTTAAATCGAGCTTTTCACTATTTCACAGTTGAGAAAAACTTAATGTTGAAGCGACCGTCTGTTTCGATGAAACGTTTTGATCTTCCCGGAAATATTTCCCGTTTTGAAATATCAGTTAATTATTTCGCAAAAAATGTTGAATTGTCAATTAAAAATGAGACCGGTGGATTTTCGGATAACTATTTCGATATGATTCCGGATACGAAATACATCATTGATCATTATTCTTTGGAACCACTTAAGCCCAATGAAGGGTTGAACATTCGGTCTTTGATTGATTCATACTAAAATTTTATTTCTACAAGTTCAGAGTAATCTGTAAGAGCTTTTTAAAACACCTAATTCCTTGCGTCTACTAAAAATTAACACGGAGAAAAAGGAGAAAAAAGGAAGGAAACGTAGCTTAGTATGAGAGCACAATAGAAACAAATATTGAATAAAGTATAACTATAAAAATCTGCGAATTTATCTGCGCCTTTATCTGCGAGATCTGCGGGAACTTTTTTAACACAAAGAAACTTTTCCCCTTTCCCAAAAATATATATCTTGCTTCAACTAAATCTACCCCTGTGAAATATAGATTCCTATTCCTTCTTCTAATAAATACATACTTTGTAAGTGCTCAACCCGGACCTGCTTCCTACGTGAATCCATTCATTGGTACGGGCGGTCACGGCCATACATATCCGGGAGCAACCGTTCCATTTGGTCTCGTTCAATTAAGTCCGGATACGAGAATAGATGGAAGTTGGGATGGCTGTGGAGGATATCACTATGACGATAGTTTGATCTTTGGTTTTTCACACACTCACCTTAGTGGAACCGGAGTTAGCGATTACGGAGACATTTTACTTTATCCGTTGAATGAAAATTTTAATCCCACTAAAAAATATGCATCCCATTTTTCTCATACCAAGGAAAAAGCAAGTGTTGGATATTATTCTGTTTACTTAGAAGAACCGAAAGTTGATGTTGAACTAACTGCAACAGAACGTACAGGCTTGCATTCTTACACATATAAAACTGCAGGCGATAGTGCAGGTATTCTTATTGATCTTCGTCATCGCGATCGCTTAATAGAAGCTCAATTATATCAAATCGATGCAACGCATCTTGCAGGCTTCAGAAGAAGTTCTGCTTGGGCAAATGATCAATTGATTTATTTCTACATTGAATTTTCCGAGAAAATTGCTCCTGAAATTATTAAATGTGATTCAATGACGACTGCTCAAGATGAAAAAAAGTTGCAAGCTTATGCAGGCAATGTCTATGGGTCATTTCGTTTTAAGTTTACAAAAGGAAATCAGCTTATGGTAAAAGTTGCTTTGTCTTCGGTGAGTGTTGATGGAGCAAAAAAGAATATGAAGGCAGAGAATCCGGATTGGGATTTTATGTTGGTCAAACAAGCTGCTGTTTCTGCATGGAACAAGGAGCTTGGAAAGATAGAAGTGATGAGTGAAGACAATGAAAAGTTAAAGATCTTTTACACTGCGCTTTATCATTGTATGGTGGTTCCGAATGTCTATAATGATATCGATGGTCGCTATAGAGGTCGTGATGGAAAAGTTCACAAAACGGCTACGAACTATTACACTGTATTTTCATTATGGGATACTTTTCGCGCATGGCATCCGCTTATGACAATTATCGATCGTCGACGTTCATTGGATTTTGTCCGAACGTTTTTGTCCCAATATGAGCAAGCCGGATTACTTCCTGTTTGGGAGTTCGCTTCGAATGAAACGGAATGTATGATCGGGTATCATTCAGTAAGTGTGATCGCCGATGCATATTCAAAAGGACTAAAAGATTTTGATTTAAAGTACGCGCTTGAAGCAATGAATAAAAGCGCGACAAGTAAAAAACGCTATGGATTGGATGCATACATGGATCATGGGTATCTCGATATACTTGATGAATCAGAATCCGTTTCTAAAACATTGGAATATTCATACGATGATTATTGTATAGCGACATTTGCAAAAGCAATAGGCAATTCTGAGAAGTATGAGATCTTTAATCAAAGAAGCAATAACTGGAAAAATTTATTTGACACGGAAACGAAATTCATTCGCCCTAGACGTAACGGAAGATTTCTTACGCCATTCGATCCACGTGAAGTAAATAATCATTTCACAGAAGCGAATGCATGGCAGTACACATTTTTTGTTCCGCAAGATATTGAAGGGTTGATAAAAAAAGTTGGTGGACAAGCAGCATTCAAAGAAAAATTGAATCAATTGTTTTCAGAGAATACTGCTACTTCAGGACGAGAACAAGCAGACATTACAGGATTGGTTGGACAATACGCACATGGAAATGAACCTAGTCATCACATGGCATACTTGTATAATTTTACCGATGAGCGTTGGAAAACTCAGTATATGGTAAACAAACTTCGCAATGAAATGTATAAAAATTCTCCTGATGGTTTGATAGGGAATGAAGACTGTGGACAAATGAGTGCGTGGTTAGTAATGAGTGCATTGGGAATTTATCAAATATGTCCGGGAAATCCTGTGTATGAATTGACGTCACCAATGTTCAAAGAAGTAATTCTGCATCTGGAAAATGGTAATAAGTTAAGAATATTGTCTGAGCGTTATGGCGAAACAAATCCATTTCTTGCCGATGTAAAATTGAATGACGTTTCAATCGAACGACTTGCACATGCTGATCTAATGAATGGTGGTGAATTGAAGTTTATGATGTCAAGTTCAAGAGAGGGTTGGTCGAGTAGAGCAGAAGTAGTAACAGAAGCAAATCCTAATTATATTTCGTCACCGACAATCAACTATTCAAATGACAATTTCAAAGATTCGGTTGTTGTAAGTTTTTCTTCTGATTCGGCTACAACAGTTTGGTATTCAATTAAGGAAAATGATATTGAAAGTCCGTTGAAAAAGTATTCTACGCCTTTAACTATTACCAACTCATGTTTCATCAAAGCGAAAGCAATGGATTCGAATGATCGATCCGGGAATTTTGTTGGAGCTTCGTTGCACAAACATTTACATCCCGATTGGAAAATTGCAATTGCATCAACATACAATCCGCAGTACACTGCCGGTGGTGACGATGGAATTATCGATGGATTATACGGTGATGAAGAATGGCGTAAAGGTGGCTGGCAAGGTTATCAAGGCCAAGATTTCGAAGCCGTAATCGACATGGGAACAGAAAAAAATATTTCAGAATTGACTTCCGGTTTTTTGCAAGACACTCGTTCGTGGATCCTAATGCCGAAAAATATTTCTTATGAAATTTCAGTTGACGATATTTCTTTCAAAAAAATTGGTGAAGCAAAAAATGATCTAGCTGATACAGTTTTAACAAACACAGTAAAACGATTTGTAACAACTTTCCCCTCTGAAAAAGCGCGATATATTAAAGTCAAAGCAAAAAACTACGGCGAACTTCCAAAATGGCATCAAGGGGCAGGAGGGCAGACTTTTATTTTTGTGGATGAGATAGAGGTAAAATAAAATGGGTAAATCAATGGTTTTATTAGGAAAATGAAATATTCTCAATTCAATTTTTGAAGCAATAGAAAAATTACTATTTTGTAATGCTATTTAAACTTCAAATAAAGAATTTGCAAATGAAAAAGTGTCTACTCTTTTTGTTTATCCTGATTTCTTCGAAATCGAATTCAGCTGATTGGGATCTATTTCAATATGGACAAAAGTCGTATTTCTCATATCCGCATTACTCAGGTAGAACGGGCGTAGAATTCTATATCTTAGATTCAACAATTACAAATGGACAGGTCAAGGATGATTATTTTAGAAAGAAAATTGCGAATGTAAATTTGGGTCAGTGTAATGTTGATTCACTACTCCCTGAATTTTGGAATTTTAATGGTCACGATATTAAACTTATCGATTCACTGAAAACAATTGGTGATACTTCATTTTATTATTCTTCTTTTAGCACATTGCCGTTTTTCTTTTTTACTAACTGTCAGGTCGGACAATCGTGGACAATAGCCTCAGATTACGTGGGAAATGATTATAACCAGATTTCTATTACATGTGACAGTATTTATTTGGAAACATTTCTTGGAATTACTGATAGTGTTAAATTGTTTTCATTTATGCCAAATGGGACAAGCTTTAATCAAGTTCCAATCAATAATTTTACAATGAAATTGAGTAAGAATTATGGAATGATAGAGTTAATACCATTCAATATGTTTCTCGTGCATCAGGCAAATTTTAATTTCTATTCTATGCAAATTATAGGATTAGATATTGGGACAATTCAAAGAGGATATTTGCAACCTCTTTTCTCGGATTATTTTAAATTATCTTCAGGCGATATTTTATTGTGGCAATACCATTGGGATCCAACAAATATTCAACAGCCAACAGTGGATGAATTTTATAGAGATACAATAACAGCAGCTGATTTTTACCCGGATAGTGTAGTGTATACTTATGATAGAGTGGTAGAGCATCAGGATCTTTCTTTGTCATATTCATATGGAAATACCAAATATTTTCGTCGGAATGATTTACAGTCAATTGTTGAATCTGCTCCTGAGTGGTTTGCTTTTGGAGATGATCATTATATCGATTCATATCATTCTCAATTCGATCAGACTTTCTATTATTCAACCAATGAAATGTTAATTGATCAGGATTCAATTTCCGGTGATACAATTACAACAATAAGATTGTTGACAGAAGATAATACTGTAGATACAGCTGCTTGTACTCTTGGCATGACTGCTGACATCTTTCGTGAACTGATCTTTAATGATAAAGCCGGATTAATTTCAAGTTGTGATTATGCATGGGGTGATCTTTGTGTGCAGCTTGTTGGGTTTAGAATAAATGGAATTCAGTCGGGAAATATATCACTTGGAATAGAGGAGAGTCAAATTTCTAATTTGAATGCAATAAAAATTTTCCCAAACCCTTCATCTGAAAATATTACTATCAATTCTAAATATGATCTATCAAAATCAGATTTCGAAATCTATAGTTATGATGGAAAGCGTATTAGATTTTCGAAATTGGAATCAAATGAAATTGCAGTATCCGATCTCTCCCCCGGAATTTATTTCATCAAAATAATTTCTCAAAATGGAAATTTCACAGGTAAGTTTATTCGAGAGTAATTTGAACTATATTAATTCATCAATAATTCCATAGTTAATTTTATATTAACAGATTTGTATCCTCATGATAAAATTTTTAAATTATAAATCCTTTGACCTTTGACCCGGTACTACCAATTATAGTACTTACTCTCCCAATTCAGACTACTAAACGTTTTCTCATACGAAAGCGCTAGCCAGAAGGAAAGTCCCATGAATGCTATGAATGTATGTACAGTCAACCAGAGTCTCAAAAAAGTTTCGCTATCCTGACTGAGTTGTTGCATTACTGAAGATGGAATTGCAAATGCTAACGAAGCAGCAAGAAACCAAAGTGTAATAAAGTAAGTTGTGAAATTTTGCAACGGCCAAGTAAGAATTTTTCTATACCATTTAAGATCGGCTCCCCATTGATGGATCAAATAATATCTTCCGTCGGCAAGTTGAGCAAAAAGAAGTGGATCTTTGTTTATGTTTTCCAGATCAAATGCTTTTGAAGGAGCAATGATTTTGAAATCGTCAATCTTTGTATTCAAACTCCTTTCCAATTCATTGATCTTTGTAATAGCCTCATAAGGAAATTCTGCTTTGAACAAACGGGTAGGTAAAAAGCGAAGTCTGTATCGAATACAAATTTTCTTGATCTGTTCTAATGAGTAAATATTTTTTTCGTCTTCAACTTGAAGCTCATTTGACTTAGATCCGTCTGATTTCTTAAGCCGTCCAAGAACATCCTTGTCCTGTTCAAGCGAATCATTTAATATGCCTGCAACATCATTTATCAAGCGTTGTTGCCTGCTGCGTTCTTTAATTAGTTCTTCTTTTATATTTAGGCGTTGGAAGATCATAGGGTTGCTTTTTTATTAGACAACAATCCCAAATCGAAATGGTTTTCTTTGGAATTCAATATTAAAGTTACAAAAATCTTTATTAAATTCACTGCAATGGCGGTTTAGGCTTTAATTTATAGAGCAAAATACATTTCCCGCAGATTTCGCAGATTAAGGCGCAGATAAATACGCTGATTGCCTTTTGGATAGGTCCAAAAGTTCTTTCAATTAAAGTAATTGCAACAGATGTTTGAGTTAAATATTTGCCTTGAGAGAAAATGGAATCTGCGTATTTATCTGCGCCTTAATCTGCGAAATCTGCGGGAAACAATTTGAATAATTAGAACACAAGGACCGTGGTGTTTTCTTGCTCATTCCGATTCCTTTCGTACATTTCACCTAAATTAATTCAATATTCTATGAAGTCGATCTGCTGCTTTCTGTTTTTTATTTCATGGTTGAATATTTGGGGTCAGAAAATCGATGTGATCATTTTGGATCAGTACTCCGGAGATCCCGATAGCTCATTATTCGAGGGCGACCGCACATTTTACGGAGTTTATTATCTGAATAACGATAATGACTTTTTAATTTCGAAATTTGAGGGAGAGGAGTTACTTGAAAAATATGGGGCGATTGGTGATTATAAAATCATTGAACCAATAAACGGAATAAAACCTGAATTTATTTTTTCGGGAATCAATGTGAAACATGATACAATTAAAGGATTAAAAGAGTTAGGGTTGATTTATCCCGGTGAATGTGTGCGCTTTGATATGGAAAACAAATTTTACTTGCTATACGCAAATGGAAAAGTGATTAAATCAAAGGATGGATTTCATCCATTTTTTGAAATTGAAAATTATAGCCTTACTTTAGAAGAGATAAAAATAGATTCATTACCTCTTTCGAAAAGAAAACAAACTTTGTATTATAGAACTTTGCAAACATGGCCAATGGGTGGATATGAAAATGGAATTTACATTCATTGGATAGGTGATATTAATGGTGATGGTGAATTGGATATACTTTTAAATGAAAGCAATCATTTTGCTTGCACCGATATAGTTTTTTTGATGTCAGGAAGTGATCCTAAAAAATTGGTGAAGAAAGTTTCTAAATATACACTTTGTGGATGTTAAATAAGATGTTGCAAATTGAATTTTTCTCTTTCTATTAGGACTAAAAAATAATAATCCTCAACCACGTATTCCAATTGCTAAATAAAAAAATATTAATAGAAAAAATATGGAGGTGTAAGGGTATGTTTAAAGTGGAATTGAAGTGAACTCTGAACTTTGACCTAAAACAAAAAAAGCCCCACAATTTGTGGAGCTTTTTTGTTTTCAATCCCAATAGCTTTAAGATTAGTAATCCATTCCACCACCCATACCATGCGGCATAGCAGGAGCAGATGCTTTGTCTTCTTTCACTTCTGAAAGTACACACTC
>JANOBV010000078.1:0-8460 GCA_031411835.1 Bacteroidota bacterium
CATCCAACATGAGTACGAGTGGAAGTAGAGTCTTGCGCAAAAGACGAGAATGGCAAGAGGCAAAGAATAAAAAGCCGAAAGATGGTAGTGTTCACGATGTAAATTTTCTCTTTGTTAACAAGTGGGCGATGTGGATAACTGAAAACACGGCCGTACTCTTTACAATAATATCAATATTTAGTCGAATAGGCAAATCGCATTTTTAATAGTAAAATTTCATAGGGAAAAGCAAATTTAGATTTCATTTTTACCAATGAAAAAGTTTGAAAAGCCACTGTTTACGGGCTTTTCGGGAGGTTTATATAAAATTCACGAATGAAAAATGAAAAATGAAAAATGAAGTGGCAGGTGAGTGGGAATGCGTGTATAATTTACGTCTGTAGCAAGAAAAAATCGTGTTGCTTTTACCTATGAAAATCCGAACTTGGATTGTGGAAAACTTCTTGAGGGGGTTGTGTTTTCCCTATGAAAAACTTCGTTGATTTGTATCAATAGAAAACCTTAAATCGTTTTAAAAATCATGGCAACTAAAAAAGCTAAGAAAAAAGCTCCGGCAAAAAAAGCTGCTGCTAAAGCAAAACCAAAAGCACCTGCTAAGAAAAAAGTAGCTGCTAAAAAAGCTCCTGCAAAGAAAGCTCCAGCTAAAAAAGCTCCGGCTAAAGCTAAAGTAAAGCGTAAACCAAATGCTGCATTCATGAAGCCGATGAACATCTCTGATGCTCTTCAGCCAGTTGTTGGTAGCAAACCACTTCCGCGTACTGAAGTTACTAAACGTCTTTGGGCTTATATCAAGAAGAACAATCTTCAAGATCCTAAAGAAAGAAGAAACATCAACGCTGATGACAATTTGAAGAAAATTTTCGGTGGTAAAAAACAAGTTTCTATGTTCGAAATGACAAAACTTGTAAGCAAGCACCTTTCTTAATTGTAAAGAAAAGTTTTTTTAAAAAGGGCGACCAAGTTGGTCGCCCTTTTTTTTGTCTAAGACTTTGTTTTAGTTTAAGTGTAAGTCAGTGTAAATGTCAGTGTAAGTAGTGTAAGTTCCCGCCAGCTACTTTTGACTACTTACACTTACTCATACACGGACTTACACTTAAACTAACTGAATCATTTGGGTTAGCCAATAGTAAATATCAACTTAAAAGTCGTTCCAATATTTTCATCGCTTTTCATTTCCATCCGTGCTCCGTGGTTTTTGATGATCTCAAAACTCAACGAAAGTCCCAATCCTGTTCCTTGTCCCGTAGGTTTAGTCGTAAAAAATGGTTCAAAGATCTTTTCTTTCAATTCTTTTGGGACACCTGTACCATTGTCACTTATAGATAGAAAAGCAAAATTGCCATATACCTGAGTTGAAAGTTTAACTGTTGGCACATAGCCCGGATTATTTTTCAAAGCCTTTTGATTCACTGCATAAAAAGCATTGTTAAACAAATTCAATAGCACTCGACTGATGTCTTGTTGGATCAAACTTAAAACAGGAAAATTCGGATCAAGTTCTTTTTCAAGATTACATTGGAAAGATTGATCCTTCGCCCGAATTCCGTGAAAGGCCAATTGAAAATATTCATCTGCTAATTTATTCAGATCTGTTGGTGTTCGCTCAGATTTATTGACTCTGCTGTGTTGAAGCATGTTCTTTACAATCGCGTCGGCTCGTTTACCGTGTTCGCTGATCTTCTTCAGATTCATTTCCAGACTCCCCGCAATTTCTTTTCTGTCGTCTTCATCTGTCGATTCTCGCAGCTCATTTAAAAGCTCCGTAGAGCCTTCGGCAAAGTTCAATACAAAGTTGAGCGGGTTTTGGATTTCGTGAGCAATACCGGCGGTCATTTGTCCTAAGGAAGCCATTTTCTCCGAACGAATCAGTTGCTCTTGTGTCTCTTTTAATTTCCTGTGTGCATTTTTAAGTTCGCCATAGGCGCTATCTATTTCATTGTGCGACTTCCGCTTTAACCGATATCGATTATACAAGAAAAGTAGAATGGTTGTCACTAATAGTACGCCACTAAATAGAATGACGATCAATCGTTGCTGTCTTTCTCTAGCCAACTCCGTTTTAGTTAATTCTAGTTGTTGGGTAGCCTTTTCTTGCTCTAATTGTTTTAGTCTGTCTTGCTGTTCCTGATTAGTGCTTTGATCTGTCAACCGTTCTTCACGAAAGCGATCCAATGCTTCTTCTGCCTTTAGTCGCTCCAATTCTGCTTCTGTAAGCCGCTGATTGAATTCTAAACTGTTTCTGTTCGTTTCACTACTCATGCTTTTCGTGCGGGAGAGGAGCTTGTTCACATATTCTTTTTCTTTCAGTTCAAGAGTGAATGAATCCGGACTAAGCATTCTGCTGTTCAATACATTTTCAACTGAATCTTTCAGCGTTTTATATTTAGCAGAATAAAAACTTTCTTTCTTTACATCGCCGATTATTTTTCCCGATGCATATTGCTTCAAATAAGTGTCACGTAAAAGTCGAAGTGATGGCAGGCGAAAATTTGCGCCTAGACTTTTTTCAAAATAAGCTGTGGCAATTGCATACTCGCCTTTATTGAAATTTACAATTCCGATATTTCTTAAAACAATGGCTTTCTGAATTTTATTATTTTCGGAAAGAGGGAGTGCTTTCTCTAAACTTGCTAATGCTTCATTCCATTTTCCGCTTTGAATTAATTCTTCTGCGTGACTGTTAAATGATTCTGCTTGCAAAGTGGAGTCTGCAGAGTTTGGTCGTTCGGCGATTACACTTAGAAAAGTGATGGCGAATGAAAATGCCATCAGCAGAAATTTCTTGACCATGAGCTACTAAAAATTTTATGGTAAGTAACGAAAATTATTTTGTTGAATCAATGGTTTAGCTTAAAGACTTTTCCCGGCAATGGAATTAAGACACCGGCGAATTCAAGTTTTAAAAGTAAGGAAGAAACTTTGCTTACCGGTAAAAGTGAAGTCAATGCAATTTCATCAATTGATAAGATACTCTTCTTATTTAAAGCTTGAATGATCAGTTGCTCATCCGGTAAATAATCTTCAAACAACATCATCTGTTGCTGCGGAATTGATTTCTCTTTTTGATTCCAGTTCATCGCATCAGCAATATCGGCGGCACTTTCAAAGATCATTGCTTTGTTTTGACGAATGAGTGAATGACAACCTTTCGAATAAAGATCGTTTACTCGTCCCGGCAAAGCAAATACATCTCGATTGTAACTGTTGGCAATTTCTGCTGTGATTAACGCACCGCCGCGTGAAGCCGATTCAATCACTATCACAGCATCGGTTAGTCCTGCAACAATTCTATTTCTTGCCGGAAAATTATCGCGTTCCGGTTTTGTTCCGTGAATGTACTCCGTAAGCAATCCGCCGTTGACCAACATCTTCTCTGCCGTCGCTGCATTGTCGGCAGGATACATTTTGTCAAGTCCGTGTGCGACAACGCCTACAGTTGGCAATCCGTTTTTAAGCGCAGACTTATGCGCTTGAATATCGACCCCATATGCTAATCCACTGACGATCAAAGGTCGATACTCGCTAATCTCTTTGATGAATTTTTCCGTGAACTCTTTTCCGTAAGTTGTAATATGCCGCGTTCCAACAATGGAAATAATTTTTTCTGAATTCAAATCTGCATTGCCTTTGTAAAAAAGTAGGATGGGAGCATCTTCACAATTTCTTAATCGCTGGGGATAGTTTTTATCGAGATAAAAAAGCGTTTCAATATTGTTCTTCTTTATATGCTTTATTTCTTCCTCTATTTTATTAAAATTTTTGGTGCTTACAATTTCCTTTGCCCTTTCTGTGCCAATCGAAGGGATTTTTTGCAATTCACTTTTGCGGGTATGAAAAATTTCTTTCACTCCGCCACAATAACTTACCAGGTTTCGTGCGCTTACCGGTCCAATTCCGGGAAGCAAGTGGAGTGCAAGTCTGTACATCAATTGTTCATCATCCGTCTGATCCATTTCTATTATGTTTCTATTATTTCAGTAATATTGTTAAATCATTTCCTTAAAAAAGAAAAAGCGCACAATATTACGACATCGCTGCTTTTTTTACATTTAATATACTATGAGAAATTCAATAAGTGTTCTGTTTTTTCTGATAATGACAACTTCTGTCTTTGGACAGAATGCAGATCTATCGGGAAAAGTAACAGACGCAACTTCTAATCAACCTTTGATCGGCGTTGCTGTTTATGTCGATTCATTAGTAAAAGCCAGCACTAATATTAATGGTGAATATGGTTTGACCGTGTCTGCAGGAACTCACAAGATCAGTTTTAGATTGTTATCTTATGAAACAAATATTCAAACAGTAGTACTCGCAATTGGCGAGAAAAAAATAGTGAATGTAAAATTGTCGGAAAAAATCACTGATCTAACTACAGTCGTGATCAGTGCCGGAAAGTTCGAACAGAAGTTAGAAGATGTAACTGTTTCCATGGAAGTTTTAAAGCCAAAGATGATTGAAAGCAGAAATGTTGTCAATATGGAAGAGGCAATGGAATTCATTCCGGGGTTGACAGTCATCGATGGACAAGCAAATATTCGCGGTGGTAGCGGATGGAGTTATGGCGCAGGAAGTCGTGTTCAGATTTTGGTCGACGATCTGCCGCAATTGACAGCCGATGCAAATGATGCGAAATGGAATTTTATCCCTGTTGAAAATCTCGAACAAGTAGAAGTCATCAAAGGTGCATCGAGTGTGTTGTTTGGTTCATCTGCATTGAATGGTGTGATCAATATCAGAACTGCTTATCCGACATTGAAACCAATTACTAAATTTTCTTTTTTCACGGGAATTTACGATCGTCCGGTTTTTAAAATTGACGGCAAAGAATACGACCTAAAATGGTGGGGCGATAATGTTCTTCGCACAACAGGATTCAGTTTTTTTCACAGTCAGCAAATCGGTAATCTTGATCTGGTTGTTGGCGAAAATGTTTTTGATGACCAAGGATATCGTAATGGTGAGAATGAAAGACGCGGGCGATTCAATTTTAATACTCGTTATCGATTCAAAAAACTCGAAGGGCTGAGTGCAGGCGTTAATTTTAATACAATGGCAACAAACAGTACAATCTTTTTTCTTTTTCAAAATGATACAGCAGGAGCATATACGCCGGCTACAAATACGTTAAGTGATGCAAGAACATATAGAGCCAATATTGATCCTTTTGTAACGTACTCAAATAAAAAACTCGGAACATTCAGATTCAGAAATCGTTGGTTCAACACAACCAATGAGAACAACACCAATCAAAATTCAACGGCTATACTTTTTTATTCTGAATTGCAATATCAGAAAACGATCAATGAACGTTTGAATCTCATTGGTGGAATTGTGAGATCGCAATCGAAAGTCGAAAGTGAGTTATATGGAAATCACACCGGACTTCAACTGGCAACTTATGTGCAAGGCGATTTCAAGTACAAGAAGTTTTCATTTTCGGCGGGAGCAAGAGCAGAAAGAAATAGTGTTGATAGTTTGACAGAGAAATGGACACCGGTTTTCAGAGCGGGTGTAAACTATCATGCACTTCAAGGAACCTATTTCAGAGCATCAGTTGGACAAGGGTATCGTTTCCCTTCTATTGCAGAAATGTTTATTAAAACAAATGTCGGCAGCTTGGTCATTTATCCGAATCCGGATCTCACTTCTGAAACCGGATTGAGTTACGAAATAGGAGTGAAGCAATTATTTAAAGTAAAAAAATGGTCAGGATATTTTGATCTCGCGCTTTTCAGAAATCAATATCATAGTATGATGGAATTTGTTTTCGCGCAGTGGGCACCCGCAACAGAGCCATTGTTTGGAAATGGATTTAAGTCGTTGAATATTGGTGATACAAGAATAGATGGAATGGATGTTTCCTTTTTCATGAATGGACAAATTGGAAAAGATTGGAAACTGAATTTAATGGCGAGTTATACTTTGCTAGATCCAAGACAAATTACTTACGACAGTTTATATATCACAAAAGTTGGCCGATCAAATGTTATGGGAAGTGATTCAACAGACTTCTTGAAATATCGTTCGCAACACATGTTCAAAGCGGATCTTGGTGTTGAATGGAAAAAATTTGAATTGGGATTGAGTGCACGTTTTACAAGTCGGATGGAAAATATCGATAAGATCTTTGTAAGTGGTTTGCTCGACTGGGCGTATTCTCCGGGTTTAGGAATTGGGCATTACAGAACATACCATCGCCAACTTGATACAGTATTCGATCTGCGTTCATCGTGGACAATCTCTGAGAATGTAAAGTTGTCATTCATAGTCAAGAATCTAACCAACTTCATATACATGCAGCGTCCGGCTGATATGCAACCGCCGCGACAATTTGTTGGTCAGGTTAATTTTACTTTCTAAAAATCATGGCAACAATTGAATTGTTTTTAATAATTTCACCTCGATAAAAACAGCAAGATGAAAATTATCGGCATTATACCCGCGCGTTATGCTTCAACACGATTTCCCGGAAAGCCACTAGTAGATATTCAAGGAAAGAGTATGATCCAACGTGTGTATGAACAATGCAAAAAAGCAGATAAGTTGAGTTCTGTATTAATTGCGACAGACGATCAACGGATCTATGATCACGTAATTAGTTTTGGCGGGAAAGCATGGATGACATCGCCGGAGCATCAAAGTGGTACTGATCGTTGTGCAGAAATTATTGATTCAGGAAAAGCAGGTGATTGGGATGCTGTGATCAACATACAAGGAGATGAGCCATATATTCATCCGGAGCAGATCGATTTGCTATGTTCAGTAATGCAAGAAGATAAAGTTGTAATTGGAACTTTAGTAAAAATGATCGATGCACAATCAGATCTTTTCAATCACAACAATGTGAAAGTTGTTTTGAATAATAAAATGGATGCAATTTATTTCAGTCGTTCACCAATTCCTTTCAACAGAAATTTTCCGGAAGATGAATGGTTGAAGCATTCAACATACTATAAGCACATTGGAATTTATGGTTACAAAACTGATACACTTTTGGAGATCGCAAAACTTGAAAAGACGAATTTAGAAATTACTGAATCGCTAGAGCAATTGCGTTGGATTGAAAATGGGTATAGTATAAAAGCTGCTGTAACGAATCTTGAGAGTATTGCTATTGACACGCCGGATGACCTACTTAAAATAAAGTGAAGTAGAATGAAATGAAGTGAAATGAATGTACGAAATGATGTCCTATATTCTACTTCATTCTACTTCATTCTACTTCATTTTACTTCATTTCACTTCATTCTACTTCACTTTTTAAAGATCCGGAGCAATAATAAAATCAATCTGCAGTGTATAAAGTCCCGGTCGATAATTATATCCCGGTACAATTCTTAAGTCAACACGAAACTGATAACACTGCGGATCTGCAAGTGCACTTCCTGCTGTGTTAGTTCCTGTGGGCGAAGGATCGGAACAATTTATTGCAGGATCGATTGCATTGTGATTGCCGATGATATCTAATGTAGAAGTTGCAATATCTTGTAACGGAACGAATCCGGAAATGAGTGGCGTGTTACTTAGATTGTGAACTCTCGTTTGAACGATGCCTACACTTGGTGAAGGGTTACCACTAGTACCGTAATATTGAATGTTGTCCCACACGCCGGGAATAACTGTATTAGAGCCCATGTACAGATCCCATTGCGTACCTATTGCTTCTACGTTAAACGTAATTGCATTTGCAATAAAGATTCCATTGGTAAGTTTGTAGAAGGAGTCGAATTTGAAATCGACATTTGTTGCACTTATCAGATCGATATTGACATTTTGTGCCTTGCACAAGTTTGGGGCCTGGCAAAGGAAAAGTAATAGAGCTATTTTTCTGATAATATGCATGTGTGAAAGGCATAGCGCCTCATAGGAGATTTACTGTTTTTTGGGACGAAAGTTTCAGTTTATAAAATAAAAAAAATGCCCGGTTCTTTAGGCCGGGCATTTTATCTTAAATTTCTATAACTATTATAGATCTTCAGTAAGTGTATACACTACTTCAAGATCATAGTAGCCCGGTTGAGCATACGGATTCACTGCAGTAAATGTTGTTGCTGCAAGAGCAGGATATTGCGTAGTTAAATCAGGGAAGTTCGCTGGAACACCTGGCTTCATACGGTAGTGAATAAGGAATTTGTTTGTCAACGGACTAGAAGTCGAAGTTGATGGAGCGTAGCTAGAAGAAACACCTTGAGCAAATTCACCCGCAAGGAATTGCGTGTTCAATGAAGGAGTTAAAGAAGCTGTGTTCGCACCTGCATCGCTAGAAAGACCGATGAAGCTATTGAATGTTAAAGGAGCTGCAACAGAGTTCGATTGAATCGCTTGCATTTCCAATATTTCTGAAGGAAGAGTTCCTTGACCGTTAGTACCTGCACCATAAGCAATTTGTTGCGTAAAGTACTGAGTACTTGGTTGAGCATAAAGATCCCAAGGCACAGTAGATTCTACTTCTAAACG
>JANOBV010000079.1:0-2735 GCA_031411835.1 Bacteroidota bacterium
AAATCCTTTACAAGGGGGGTATCGCTGTAGTATATTTGCCGCCCGTTTGGGGTCTACCTAACCATCTCAAGCGTTAAATTAAAACTATGAAATTATCTCAATTTAAAGTGAATGTACCGGACAATCTGATTGCGACACATCCGGCGAAGAATCGTGAGGATGCACGTTTGATGGTCATGGATAGAAAGACAGGAAAGATCGAACATAAGCACTTTAAAGACATCCTTGAATATTTTACTGAAGGCGACACAATGGTTGTGAACAACACTCGTGTATTTCCTGCTCGTCTGTATGGCAACAAAGAAAAGACAGGTGCAAAGATCGAAGTGTTTTTACTTCGTGAATTGAATCGTGAAAGTCGTTTGTGGGATGTATTAGTTGATCCGGCTCGTAAGATTCGTATCGGCAACAAACTTTATTTTGGTGATGATGATCTATTAGTTGCCGAGGTAATCGATAATACAACATCGAGAGGTAGAACATTACGTTTCCTTTTTGACGGTCCTTATGAAGAATTCAAAAAGACAATTACACTTTTAGGAAATACTCCACTTCCAAAATACATAAAGCGTAAAGCTGAGCCGGAAGATATGGAACGTTACCAAACAGTATTTGCAAGAAATGAAGGAGCTGTTGCAGCACCGACAGCAGGTTTGCATTTCAGTTTGCCATTGGTAAAGAGATTAGAATTGAAAGGTGTGAATTTCGCTGACCTGACTTTACACGTTGGATTAGGAACATTCCGTCCGGTAGAAGTAGAAGATCTTACAAAACATAAGATGGATTCTGAGCAAGTGATCATTACACCTGAAGCTTGTACAGTAGTAAATAAAGCAAAGACACAAAAGAAGAGAATCTGTGCAGTTGGAACAACAGTTATGCGTGCAATTGAATCTTCTGTTTCAACGCAAGGTGAATTGAAACCATTCGACGGTTGGACAAACAAATTTATTTTCCCTCCATACGATTTCAGTGTAGCGAATTGTATGGTAACAAACTTCCATATGCCTGAATCAACATTGTTGATGATGGTGTCTGCTTTCGGAGGTTACGATAATATCATGAATGCATACAAAGTTGCTGTGAAAGAGAAGTATCACTTTTATAGCTATGGGGATGCGATGCTTATTATTTAAGTGAGTAGTAAGTAGTGAATAGTAAGTAACATTGCACGGCAATTTCACTTGCGAATCTTAAATCTAGATTCGTAATTTGAGAATAGAAATTTGAGGGGTTTAGGGTGTTTTCAAAACACTTTAAACCCCTTAACTTTTATTATATTTAGCCATTCGATTCTGTCGACTCACTCTTCGATTCACGAATTACGAAAAACGATGAAGCAAAATAAAAAAGTCATTCCCAATAAGCCAATAAAGCTTGTAGAAGACAAGAGCCAAAAGTGGTATGTCTTAGCTTTAATTGTGGTTAGTTTTATTTTTTATGGTAACACTTGTTACAACGATTATTGTCTTGACGATTCTGTAGTTATCACTGAAAACACAAGTACACAAAAAGGATTTGCGGGAATCAAAGAACATATCAGTCAGGATATGCTTTATGGATACACACATACAAAAGGTCGCAAAGCAGCAAGTGCCGGCTGGCGTCCATTATCGATGATTACATTTTCCATGGAAGTTGGTTTCTTTGGAGCCAATCATCCCGGCATAAGTCACTTTATCAATGTGATGATTTTTGCTGTAATTGTTGCCGTGCTCTATTTATTTCTGAAAAATCATCTTCTGAAAAATCAATGGCTTTCGTTTTTTACTGCATTACTTTTTACAATTCACCCAATACATACAGAAGTTGTTGCAAATATAAAAAGCCGCGATGAATTATTGTGTTTACTATTTGTTTTATTGGCGTTGATCCAACTATGGAAATATTTTTCCGAAAAAAGAAATCGACATTTACTGCTTTCTTATCTGTTTTATTTTCTTGCATTCACCTCTAAAGAAACAGGAATAACTTTTATTCTTGGGATTCCATTGATGCTTTATTTCTTTACTGAATTAAAAACAAAACAGATTCTGACTTACACATCAGGTTTTATCGCAATGGCTTTATTTTATTTAGTAATGAGAAATGCATTTGTTCCATTCACAAATGTTGTTGCCAATCCGGAAATAATCAACAATGCATTTTTAAAGGCAACAGGAATGGAAGCGTTTGCAACAAAGTTCTATGTTCTGATACTCTACATCAAGCTGCTTCTTTTTCCAAGTCCGCTTAGTTACGACTACTCATACAATCAAATTCCTTATCAGCAATTCAGCAATCCACTTGTTCTGTTGTCGCTTCTCTTTTACGTTGGAATTTTTATTTTTTCATTGACCGGCTTTAAGAAGAAAGACAAATTATCATTCAGCATTCTAATGTTTCTGATCACGCTTTCTATTGGAAGTAATTTATTCATAGAGATCGGAATGTTAATGGGGGAACGACTTGTATTTATTCCTTCAATCTTTTTTCTTTTAGCAATTGTAATTATTGGAGAACGATTTATATCTTTTCTTTCGCAAAAGATAAATGCAAAAAAAATTATTCTAGCAGGATTTTTCATTTTGCCGGTAATTGTTGCAAGTGCTTATCAGACGATTTCGAGAAATGCTGAATGGAAAAATAATCAAACGCTTTCACTTGCTGACATCAAAAAAAATCCTGAAAGCGCTAGAGTAAATTGTGCCGCAGGAAGCGCATACCTTTTTACAATTACAAATACAACAGTTCCT
>JANOBV010000080.1:0-4848 GCA_031411835.1 Bacteroidota bacterium
TCTGTTTTTCCGAATGGTGTTTCTATGGCGTCAAATGCCACTGTTCCGACTACTACGAGGCTCATGGGGTTGGTTTGTTTTCGGCAAAGATAGAAAAGTTGGGCGGTTAATGATACGGCGTTGGTGTTTTGGGGGTGAAAAAATGGGCGGTTTTATGCGGGAAATGTTGTGGTTGTTGATAATTTGGGGTTTTCAACAGACAATAAAATGGTTATTCAAATGAAAATACAAGCAACCTCAATGCACAAGTAAAAGTCGCCTGCTTCCTAAAATGCCCATACTTTCTATCCCACTCACCTGATTTTAAATCTTCGGCCAACGCATTCACATATTTTTCTTCGAGTTTGGGCGATAAAAATCCCCAAGCAGATTGTGCAATGCGGACACTCTTTTCCAAAAATGCTTCAGGTCTTCCATAAAATGCTTCTTGAAATCCGTCGACACAGTCAAGCGGAATTGGAATTTTTATGATCTCTGATTTTCCGCCAAGCGCTTTTATTATTCGTTCAAGTTTTGGGTAACGTTGTCTTTCTATTTCTATCAACTCCGGAAAATAATTTACATTCCAAAAATCATTCAATGAATCCGGATCAAATGTCATGATGATGATTTTATTTTTCGTAACTCTTTTCAATTCTTGCAAACCTTTTTCAAGGTCGGGCCAATGATGAGCAGTTACAATTGCCATTGATGCATCAAAAGATTTATCGCTGAATGGAAGCGAATCTGCAGTTGCATTAATTGCCGGAACTTTATTATTGTTCAATCGTTGTGCACGCATAATTGCAGAAGGCTCAACTGCGATTACATAACGATCTTTCGGCTCATACGATCCTGCGCCAGCGCCAACATTTAATATAGTTTTGGAATTGCCCAGGGCATTATAAAGATACTCTGCAATTCGCGGATCAGTTTTTCTTTGACCGGAATAATTTATCTCCGGCTGATCATAGTTAAATGCAGGGCCTTTAATTTCCATCCAAAATCGAAATTATCTCCGCAATGAAAAATCATATAACTTTAGTGAGGAACGCGCTTCGCTACCTTTATTATAGTAGAATGCATATTCTCCAACAGGAATATCTTGTTCGAAATAAATTTTATAAAGCTGATTAGAAATCTTTTTAAAGCGGAACGGAATTGCGCCTCCGTTAAATCCGGTTTCACTACCAAATACATTACTTTTTGAGATAACTATCTCGCGACCCGTTTTTGTTACTTTGGCAGACATAAGTACAAAATCATTTGGACTTGCAACTCCGGAGAACATATCTTCATTTGCTGTGTTCATGTCTTTTCTGGAGCCGTCAAAAACAAAGTAAAATACAGGACGAGTATCGTTGATTACGGTATTTGATGAAGTACCTGAAAGTCCAACCTTGTCTTTCTTATTGGCTAAACCGTTTGACAAAACATTACTAACAGCGTCAGTTTTTTTATTGTTAGTAGTAGTTGGTTCTAGCTGCTCATATTGAGTGCTTGGTTTATATTTTTCGTAATAGATGCCCGACTCATTAAATGCTGTCATAGGAGGAGTAGGGAGCTCTGCTCGTGCCGCATTAGAAGTAGTTGTAGCTCCACCACCGTTACTTGAAGGCACGTTTCTTCCATTTGTATTTGCAGCCATCATTGAATTAATCACACTATCCGGAACTTTAGCTGCTTTTAATTTGATGAGCGCATCGCTTTCAACATTGAAATCACAATTTGATAAATTTATTTTTTTAATGATCACATCTTTCGAAACGCTGCCATCTTGCATTACAAGCACTTCTTGATTGTTCATCACAGGAAGTTTTTTACAATTAAGAATCATTTCCTCCATGATCGACGCATTTACGTTTGCGTTTTTCAGTTTTACAATTTCAACAGCGCTTAAATCAAAATTGTTTGGTGTATTGTTGATCTTACTTACGATAAGTTTTTTATCTAATTTTCCTTGCACCATGTTAACAATATTCTGATTGCTCAATACTTCTTGTGCAAATGAATAATTAGGTGACATGGAGATTAAAAAAGCAACAAGAAGGGAATGGTAAATAAATTTCATTTTTTTGTTTTTAATTATTGTGTGAATTTATAACACAAATATGGATAAGAATTAGATAATTTGCAAGAAGAAATCCAATATTTATATACAAAACGATTAATTTTTAATAAAATTCTGCCGTGATTAATAAGGACAAACCAACTTCTATTTACTAAATATACTTTTTCTTTCATAGAACATGTTCTTTCTCGAAAGCTTACTCTTGCCGAAATATTCTGTCAACCAATCTTGTTGTTCACGAATTTGTACGCTAACGTCTTCAATTGATTTCGTTAATTCAATCATCGAAGATGTTAAGTGTTCATTAGGATTTTTTACTTCACTGAGTTTTCTTTTGCCTTCATCAAGACTAAATTTTGAGCTGTCCAGCATGGATTGAATTTCAGGATCACTCTTAATTGGCTTGAATTGTTTGTTTTTATATTTTATAAAATCATTAAAGCTCCTAATACCGGAATTATAATCACTCACAGCGGAATTATACAAATTGAATTTCTTCTCTTGTTTGTCATTCTCAACTTCTGCTTTTAAATGTTGATAATAATCGAAAATCAAGGAATTTTTCATTCCCGTAATTTCCATTCGTCGAGCAATCGCTCCTAACTGTTCGATGTGACTCAACGACTGATAAACTTCTATGCTATCAGCATAACTAAAAAACGGTTTTGATTTATTTTCTTTCGTCTTTCCATCATAAAATTCCTGATTACTCACAGGATAATTTAAAAATTGCCACAAGTAATCGAATGGCTTATGAGATTGAATTCTAACTGAAGGATACGCTTTGAAATAATCGTTATTTAGCTTTTTAAAAAATCGTGTGTTAAAAACGTAGCCGGCTCCCCATGTCGGATCAAAGACCCACCATTTTCCATCAAGCTGTACTCCATTCCATGCATGTGAAATTGTTGATACCTGACCATCTTCGCGTGTGAAGCCCGTTATTACAACTGATTTAATACCGGACTTTGTACAAATCTCATTGAATAATTCTGCATAATGTTCGCAGATTCCCTTTTTTGTTTTGAGAACTGATGCAATTTTTGCTTCTTTTTTCTCATAAAAATTGACAGCATACATATTGTCGATATCGTATCGAATGGTGGAAGCAATCCAGAAAAAGATCGCTCGCGCTTTTTCATTTTCATTGGTAAAATTTTCATTTATAAAGGTAGCAATTCCATCTGTTGAATTAGTAAGTGAATCAGGGATCAGCATCACTTTTTTGTCCACTTCACCGAATTCTTTTACTACAGACTTTTGTGAAAACGACTGAGATATGCTAAAGAGATAAATAAGCGTATAAAGTATAAATTTCATCGTATTGATTGAATATATTTTGAGATCACAATAATAATCAATGTTTGATAAATCGATGAAAAATACTATTTGATTTTATAAAATAAATTCCCGGTGATAAGTTTGAAATATCAATCGTTGCTATATTATCTTCTGTTGAAGTAATTTTCCTTGATACATTTTGGAAGAGTACATCAACAATTTCTATGTTTGTAATTTTTGAATTGACAAAGGAAATATATTTGTTCGCCGGATTTGGATAAAGAGTGAATGATTTTTCTTGATCACTATTTTGAATACTTGTTGGCATATTGAAAATGTTTACAAAATTATTCGCATACTCATATTCGCCACCACATGTACTTACTGCATCCCAATTGATAGACCAGGTCATCATTCTTCGTAGCGTTGGATAACCACCTAATTGCATAAGCGTATACGTTCCCGGCTTTGGTCCTAGACCACGAAGATAATCCATAGCTGCTTTAACTGTATCTACATTTGTATATCCACCACCTGCAGCATTCGAACATGCGGGCAAACCAATTGCAATTTTACTTGGTGGTAATCCGGAAAATATTCCACCACCTGTATTGAATCCTTGAGTGAGCGCTTCTGTCATTGCAACAATAAAATCTGCACTACCTTGCGAATAAATGTTGCCATCAATTCCGAACATACTTCCGCTATTATAAAGTTGTACTTGTAAAATATCGAGCGAGTCTCGCAATGCATCGATGACCGGTAAGTATGCGCCCCACATTCCGCCGTAAGCTGATTGTCCACCTTGAACAAATGCTGTTTCTGGCGCCATTGTTAACATCAATTTTCTGTTGTGACTGGCATAGTAGTCGCTCATGATTTGTTTTACTGCATCAATCAAATTAATGATAGGCACATCAACAGGAGACGATATTGTACCACCTGCAGTTGATAATGAACCTCCTTCGAAGTCAATATCAATTCCATCAAAACCATATGTATTGATAATGTTATTCATCGTACTCACAAATGTATCGCGCTCTGAACTATTGCTAAGTGAAATTGGTGCAGTTGCTCCGCCCATACTGATGAGAACTTTTTTTCCTTGCGTTTGCAATGTTTGAATTTGTGCAATGAGTGTTGGTTGCGAAACGATGTCCGGAACAAATTCCATTTTAAAATCTGTTCCTGCTTGTGGAACTGCGAATGAAACTTCTATAATGTTATATCGTGTATCGATTTGATCGAGTTGGATGTATGGAGCGTTGGCGTCATTCCAATTTTGCCAATAGCCGACTAGAGCAGGGTCGGGAGTTTGCGTGAAGGCAAGGGAAGAAATAAAAATTAGGAAGATTGTAGTTAGTTTATACATAAATTTATTTCCCTCTGATTTTTTGTTTGTGTAAAAATATTTCCCATGGTATTGCCACAAATTTTCGCAGATAAAGCCGCGGATTATTATTGATTTCTGACTTAAAATGAAACACCAAGATAACTTAAATTTCAGCCACGAATTC
>JANOBV010000081.1:0-30427 GCA_031411835.1 Bacteroidota bacterium
TTTGTTTTTCCCTAAATTAAGATCATAATTTATCCTTTTCAACTCCTTCAACATTTTGTTTTTTGGAGCCTTTCGATTCTTTCTCGTGTGGAACTTTCCAGACGATGAAGCAAATCATTGCAGCGCAAAATACAATGAATAGTTTATTGTAAATGGTAAGTCTTTTCATAATTATGCTGCAAGTTTAACTTGAATGATTTCATCAATATTGATATTCATCCCAAGGGTTTTGTGTGCATTTGGTTCTGCGTGTGATTTCGCTGCTTGGTATGCAAGGATGTTTTGTTCAGGAATTAAATAATATTCAATTCGTGCATCAACAATGTTGTAACGGACAACGATCATCCCATCGTTTTTATGTCCATCACTAAATGTAAATTGTCCTTGTTGAAATACTAAATTTTGAATTTCGTTCGTGCTCATATTGTCTAAGTGTTTAAGTGTTTTTATTGTTTGAATAGTTTTCAAATGTAGCTTCAGACAGTGTAGTACAGCAAGAAAGATTGGTAAACGGCCCATATCGATGGGACTAACCTACCAAAATAGTTGTAAAAGCAAGTACAAATCACTTAAAAACGGGTTCAATGAAAAATGAATCCCGATAACTCGGGATGAAAAATTAAAAATAAAGTTGCTTAAAAGTAGAGCAAAACATGGCGAAAAAATCCAATTTTACAGTGTTTAACTAGTTTGATTGGTTAAAGGCTCTAAAATATCATCCGAATTAAATGGTTAGACACTACATCTTTTTACTCCGCTAAATCTGACGAATCCAATAATCAACTAAATCTTGGTCAAAAAGAAAACCCCGCCAGCAATGCTGAACGGGGCTTCTTCGTCTAACCAAAAAAACCTGTCTTTATTTCACAACGACTTTTATAAATTGTTTGTCGTTACTCAGATTTAATTCTGCGAGATAGATCCCGCGTGGTAAATCTGCAACATTGAAAATTTCATTATTTGTACTTTCATACGCAATTCTATTTCTTGAAATCACTTCTCTTCCTGTTATGTCTAAGATTCGAATAGTATATGATTTATTGATATCTGTTTGGAAATTGATTGTAAATTCTGCATTCGCAGGATTAGGATAAACACTCGCTTCTGAATTGAAGACAACTTCACCTCTACTGTTCAATCGACAAGCATTTACAACGATACTTAGATTTCTATCCGGACTAACTCCGCATGAATTCTCTGCGATCACCGAAACGTTTCCGCTCGATGCTCCCATGTAATCAACTGTGATCAGAGTCGTTCCTTGTCCGGATACAATAGTTGCTCCCGGTGGAACACTCCAGATATAATTACTTGCACCATACAATGAATCTATTTGATAGTAAGCAATACTAGATGCAGGAATAGAATTACATGCGCCTGTTGGTCCTTGTATCTCATAACACAATTGCGGACGAGCAAAAACAACCCCACATCGAGCAACGCTACTTCCGCATGAATTGTCTGCAGTTACACATAAAGTAGCCTGATCAAATCCCGGTAGGAAGTCAACAGTAATTGTATCGTTTCCATTTCCATTAACAACAACATAACTAGAATTGAAATTCCAGTTGTAAGAAGTTGCCCCTGCAACTGAATCCACAGTATAGACTACACTGTTTGATTGACAAACACCATAGAATGGTCCATGTATAGCACCGGGCTTCATAGGAAGTGATCTCAATTTCATTTCACGACGGTCACTAGAATTACACCCACTGTTAGAAGTAATGTAAAGTGTACCGTACACAAAGTTGTTTGGGAAAGTAATGTCGACTGTTGTAGTTTGTGTTGTTAACGGATTGCCTGAACTTGCAGGAGATGTAACAATACATCCTTGCGGTGCATACCAAGTATATGAAGTAGCGCCCGGCACAGGAGCGAATGAATATGTGTAAGTACCATTAGAACATGCACCAACCGAGGCACCGGTTACTGAACCGGGTTTTGTAGGAGCAGAATAAACTCCAATTACATATTGTCCTGAGATACCACGACAATTCGATTTCGCAGCTCGTAAATATCCCCATACAAAACCTGTATCAACTAAAACTTCAATTGTAGAAGTATTAGCACCAGAAACAATTGTCATGTGCGAAGGTATTGTCCAAACGTAATTTGAAGCGATTGAATCAGACGCAATACTATATGTGATCGTTTGTCCGGGACAAACAGTATTGATCGGTCCATAAATTGTATCCGGATCTGCGGGTCTAGCATAAGCGTAGTACGTAGTCAAGCATGTCGCAGGACCAAATCCACTTCCATCATCAGCAGCAACACAAATATCACCGAATGCAGAACCAAAATTTATTGTAATAGAGTTAGAACCTTGTCCCGAAACAATGGAAGCTCCCGCAGGTACACTCCAATTGTAAGAAATTGCTCCGGCAATTGAATCTACAGAATAAATAACGTTACTCTGATTTGTACAAACTGCCGCCGGTCCTTTTATTGCACCAACACTAATACTATTAATTTGTTGGGTAGTATTGGGATTGATCTCTGCATTAGTAAAAAATGCTGTTAAGACATTCACAATGATCAATACTAAGACGAGGTAGGTTTTTTTCGTTGACATAAGTCTATGGTTTTTCTTTAGACTTATATTGTTAATTCAATCCTTCGTTAATGAATAGACAGGCAATTCATTACAAATGCAAGAAAAGTGGAGGAATTGCTTGAAATAAAAATTATAAATGAAGAGAAAACGACAATTACTAATGAAAAAGGTAAGTATTTATTGAGTAAAGTTGGAAATTCAGTGTGATTGTGGGATGTAGATTGAGATTGAGTGTGAGTTTGAGTGTGGAGTGTGAGTGTGGAGTGTGAAAAGCAGTGTGAGTGTGAGTGTGAGTTTGAGTGTGGAGTGGGTCGACCCACACTCCACACTCCACACTCACACTGATTTTCACACACCACACTCAAACTGAATTTCAGTGCCCAGAACGAGATTCGAACTCGTACGGTTTCCCGCCACCCCCTCAAAGTGGTGCGTCTGCCAATTTCGCCACCTGGGCAATCTATTTAAGAAGGGCAGCAAAAGTATTGTTTTTTTTCAAAATCACTACTCCAAAGACTCAACCCTTTTTTATTAAATTCTATTTTAAATATTTATCGAGCCAACTAAAAAATTCTCTCTGCCACATGATACTGTTTTGTGGTTTCAAAACCCAGTGCCCTTCATCAGGAAAACTTAGAAAGCGAGCCGGGATATTTTTCATTCGTGCAGCTGAATATGCTTCTAATCCTTGAGTATATGGTACTCTATAATCTTTTTCATTTGAGATTATCAGAATTGGTGTATCCCAATTTTGAACAAAACGATGTGGTGAAAATTTTTCATAGCTAATTGGTTTTGGTGTTCTCCAATAAGCACCATCAAATTCATAATTGTGGAAAAACAATTCTTCTGTTGCAAGCATACTTTCAAGATTGAAAACACCACAATGAGAAATGAATGCTTTGAAACGATGAGTGTGATTTCCTTCTAACCAGAATACGGAGAATCCACCGAAGCTTGCTCCTACTGCACCCATTCTCGCTTTGTTTACGAATGGTTCTTTCGCTACTGAATCGATTGCACTTAATAAATCATTCATCGCTTGTCCACCCCAATCTTTACTGATCTGATCGTTCCATTGCTGACCAAATCCCGGCATACCTCTTCTACAAGGAGCTACAATAATATATTGATTTGCTGCCATCAATTGAAAATTCCATCTGTAAGAAAAGAACTGACTTACGGTTGATTGTGGTCCGCCTTGACAATATAAGAGTGTAGGATATTTTTTTGTTGCATCAAAATTAGGCGGATAAATTACCCATGTAAGGATCTCTTTGCCGTCTGTTGCTTTTATCATTCGCTTTTCAACACGACCAAGAGTGAATTTACTTAAATATTCTTTGTTGGTAAATGTTAATTGCTCTGACTTGCCGGATTTTTCATCAACCGAAAATACTTCTACAGGTTCTGAAATTGACATACGTGTTGCAACAATCTTATCTTTTCCATTTAAAAGTGCCACTGAAAATCCTGTGTAGTCAGCTGTATCCCTAGTTAACTGAACGATAGAATTTACTTTCGACTTATCTGCCAAATCATAATAAAAGATTTGATCTGTTGCAGCTATATCAGATGTGAAATAAACTCTTTTACCGGAAGGAGACCATTGAATTGCTTCTACATTAAATGTAAAATCAGAAGTTACATCATTCTTTATTTGTGTCGCAAGATCATAGATCAATAGTCTTTGCTTTGATGCTTCATTCGCCGGCTCATCCCAAGAGATCCATGCAATTGATTTTCCATCTTGTGAAAACGATGGTACCTTATCATATCCAATATTCTCTTTTGAAATATTCGAAGTTTTTCCACTCACAACATCATACAAATAGATATCTGAATTTGTTGTCAATGCATAATCTCTTCCTGACATTTTTTTACATGTGTAAGCAATTAATTTTCCATCAGGACTAATTGCAATTTCTTCATCACCACCATTTGGTTTTGTTGGAGAATCGTAATGTTCATCTTTTAATAAATCGCTTGGAGTACTCAAGGCTCCATCATTCATTCGAGAAACGAATACATGACTATACGTTCCATCGGCCCAAGAGTCCCAATGACGCATCATAAGATCATCATACACCCTTCCTGTTGCTTTCGGAAGATCCGGATATTTATCTTTTCCATTAAAATTATCTAGCTTAACATCCATTGTCATCCAAAAAGTATTTCCATCTAAAGAGAAACCATAATTGCTAATGTCGCTTTCTGTTTTGCTGATTTGTTTTTTATCTGTTCCATCTGCATTCATACTCCAGATCTGACTACTACCGGAATCATTCAAATAGAATATTCTTTTCCCATCAGAACTCCAACGTGGCATTGTTTCGTTACTGACAGAATCATTCGCAATTGCAATTGAAGATTTTGTTTTGAAATTATAGAGCCATAGATCAGAATTCCCTTTGTTCTTTTGAACATCAAAATTTCTGATGTTGTAAACAACGCTATTACCATCCGGAGAAACACGAGCGTCGCTTACTCGTCCTAATTTCCATAATGATTCAGGTGTTAACCAATCGGCTTTTACATTTGTGAATAATGATAAGGCGAAGAGAAATAATATTGAGTTCTTCATAAGAGTTGAGTTTTTCGAAATGCGAAGATAGAAATTTTGCTCTTTTCCACTTACCTGACAAGTTCAAATACATACATTTTAAAGCCTGAATCTTCAATTAATGGATGTATCAACTTAACTTTCGGGGAATTTAACAAATCATTAAGCTTTAACCTACATGATGATTCAGAGAATTGTGAATCCCAGAAGATATATGTTGGCAAAGATTTATCGGTAATATTGTCGACATTCAAATCAAATTGTTCAATATTCAATTTCTTGTCGAATGGATTTCTATCTGTGTAAAATACAATTCCCGGATGAGCATAATAGATTACGCAATTCTGATCAAAATTTGTCTTAAACCATTTTGCAGTTTCGAACTCAACCTTTACATCGTAATTAGCTTTCAATGGATATTTATAGGTCTCAAATGTTGACCGAATCACAAACAACAAAAACAAAATGATTATTGGTAAAGAAAATTTGTGTGACAACTTTTCTGAAATCAATTTATTAATTCCATAACAACAAAGAATTACAAACAACGGAGATACAGAAGCCAAAACTCTTTCTAAACCCATCGAAGCAAACTTACCATATCGCCACGCAACCACATGGAATATTACAAATAGTAAGGCCGGGAAAGCAACAAGTAATAAAATTTTGAAGTTTGCATTTAATTTTTTCCTGTCAAATAATTTTATGGAAGACAGGCAAGAATAAATCAATATCAATAAACTTATGACAAGTAAAATGGTTTGTGGAGTTCCCCAAATTACTTTATATCGCTGAATCATATCCAACCATCCTCCATGTCCGTAAGGGCTCTCCGCTTTATAAGGATTCTCAGTAAAGAACCAAAGGAAATCATGGCCGGAAAATTTACCAACGAATGAATAAATCAGGAAGCCAACGCCAAGTAAAGGAATGTACTTCCACTTTCCAATCAAGAGCAAATAAAGTAAAATATATACTGTCAAAAAGGTGCCTTCTGTTCTTGTGTAAATTGAGAAAGACATCAACAATGCTCCTGCTAAAAATTTCTCCTGGTATAAAAGGTATATCGCTGCGACAAGAACCAAACTCATTAATGGTTCCGTCATTCCGCTTTGAAGAATTACGAAATATAATGGAGTAAATAAAAGTAATATGATCGAATACCAACTAAATTTTATATTCAAAGCGTCACAAAATTTGTAAGTTATTATTGATGCAGCCAGCCCAACTATGATATTGAACATTTGCAATCCATAAAA
Source organism: Bacteroidota bacterium (assembly GCA_031411835.1). Classification (GTDB taxonomy): domain Bacteria; phylum Bacteroidota; class Bacteroidia; order AKYH767-A; family 2013-40CM-41-45; genus JADKIH01. The sequence goes on from JANOBV010000081.1 coordinate 6,383, forward strand.
CCCAAATTGTGAAAATGAAGTACTTAATAGAATAAAAAATGGTTTTCCCCAGTGATGTAAAAAGAACTGAGGATACTCTAGAGCATACCGTGAAAAATAGTAATGCCAGATATTGTCAGCACCACCTTCAGCATATTCGTTATAAAATGCAAAGTACCCTAACAGTATACCTGTTAGTATCAAAATTATAATTGCAGGAAGATGTTTTTTTTTCAAAAATGTGAATGGTAAGTTGTAAGTTGTAAGTAGCAAAAAAGTAAGTGGCAAATAGTGATTGGTAGGTAGCAATAATCGCGTAATTCAAAATTACATCTTCTTCCCAAAAAGCCATTTTCCATCCCTATATCTATCGGGATTCATTTTTCATTAAGTAAGCATTCCCCCATCCACATTTAAAACCTGTCCGGTAATGTAAGTCGACATATCAGATGCAAGAAAAAGGACTGCATTCGCAATGTCTTCAGTTGAGCCACCACGTTTAAGTGGAATTGCTTCTCGCCATTGCTTCACCGTTTCTGCAGGAAGTACTTCTGTCATTTCAGTTTCAATGAATCCCGGAGCAATTGCATTACAACGTATACTTCGACTTCCTAATTCCAATGCAATTGATTTTGTGAAACCTATGATGCCGGCTTTAGAAGCAGCATAATTGGATTGGCCGGCATTTCCCTTCACTCCTACAACACTGCTAATATTTATGATAGACCCGCTGCGTTGTTTCAACATTGGGCGTTGACAAGCTTTTGTGATATTGAAAACAGAATTCAGATTAGTACGAATCACTTCATTGAAATTTTCCTCTGTCATTCTCATTAATAATCCATCGCGGGTAATGCCTGCATTATTGACAACTATATCAAGAGAACCAAATTCTTTCACAACGTCATTGATAAGATCATCTGCTGCTTTAAAATCGGCAGCATCGGAACGATAGCCTTTTGCTTTTATCCCAAATTGAGAAAGTTCTTGCTCTAAAGCTAGACCTCTTTCAACAGATGACAAATATGTAAATGCAACATTAGCACCTTGTTGAGCAAGTTTAACAGCAATTCCACGACCAATGCCTTTCGATGCACCGGTTATAAGTGCAGTTTTTCCTGATAAGAGTTTTTCCACGTCTGATATATATTAAGAGCACGCAAAATAGAAAGATTTGACGAATTACACACAAATAAATATCAACGATTAGAGGTCACATAAGCACTTTTTCCTACATTTAGCGCCTATCTAATCAACACAACAAAACACTATGAAAAAGCATTTAATATTGGGGTTACTGCTTTGTCTTCTCTTTAATGTGAATGGACAACAAGCACAACCTAAAAAAACAGCTTCAGTGGAAGGTATTACGGAATATGAATTGTCCAACGGACTCCGTGTACTTCTTTTCCCTGATCAAACAAAATCAACTGCGACCGTGAACATGACTTACCTGGTAGGTTCAAGAATGGAAGGTTACGGAGAAACAGGAATGGCGCATTTGCTGGAGCATATGCTTTTCAAAGGTTCTACAAATCACACTAACATTCCACAGGAATTATCTTCGCATGGTGCTAGTCCAAACGGATCAACGTGGTATGACAGAACAAATTATTTTGAAACATTCTCTGCTACCGATGAGAATATCAATTGGGCATTGTCGCTTGAAGCAGATCGTATGGTCAATTCATTCGTTGCAAAAAAAGATCTTGAAACTGAATTTTCGGTTGTAAGAAATGAATTTGAAAGCGGAGAAAATTATCCCACATCGATTTTACAAGAAAGAGTGATGTCAACTGCATACATCTGGCATAATTACGGTAAATCAACAATTGGTTCAAAAGAAGATATTGAAAAGGTTCCAATAGAAAATCTACAAGCATTTTATCGTAAATTTTATCAACCTGACAATGCAGTACTAATGGTATCAGGAAAAATTGACGAAGCAAAAACATTAGCACTTGTTTCTAAGTATTTCGGAAGCATACCTCGTCCGACGAGAAAATTGCAAGAACCATATACTGTAGAACCACCGCAAGATGGCGAGCGTCAGGTAACTCTTCGTCGTGTTGGAGATATTCAAGCAGTTGCTGCAGGATATCATATTCCATCTGCATCGCACCCTGATTATATTGCAATTGAAGTTTTGAATCATGCATTGACTAATGAACCATCTGGTCGCTTATACAAAGCATTGGTTGAAACAAAACTTGCGACATCAGTTAGCGGTTCTGTTTTTCCATTGAAAGATCCGGGATTTCTATATTTTGACTCGGAGATTTTGAAAGATAAATCAATTGAGACTGTTGAAAAAGCTATGTTCAATTTATTGGATAATCTGAAAGCAAATCCGATCACGCAAGAAGAATTGGATCGTGCAAGAACATCGTTGCTCAGAGACTACGAACTAGCATTCAACAAAAGTGAAGTAGTTGGTACTTATATCAGCGAATTTATTGCAGCAGGTGATTGGAGATTAATGTTCCTTTATCGCGATAGAATTGAAAACGTAAAACTTGAAGATGTTAATCGAGTAGCTGTTGAATATCTGAAACCATCGAATCGCACAATTGGTCTTTTCATTCCTGAAAAAGATCCTTCACGTTCAATCATTCCTGGTTCGCCCGATTTAAATGAAACGTATAAAAACTACAAAGGGAAAGCAGTTGCTGCAGAAGCAGAAGCATTTGATGCAACGCCGGCTAACATTGAAAAGAGAACAAAACGTGGTGAATTGTCAGGTGGTGGAAAATATGCGCTATTGAGTAAAACTACACGTGGTAATCTTGTAAAAATGAAAATCTCTCTTCGTATTGGAAGTGAGAAAAGTTTAGTAAACAAAGGAGATTTTATTGATGGTACAGCAGCTATGTTAATGAAAGGTACAAAATCATTGACAGAAGCACAGATCAACGATACACTTGCAAAGATGAGTGCAGAAGTTGGCGTTTCCGGTGGTGGTCAAGTTGTAACTGTCGACGTAAGCACAACCAGAGATAACTTGGTGAATGTACTATCGATCGTGAAACAAATTTTACGTGAGCCAACATTCCCAAAACCGGAATTTGATAAAATGAAAGAAGAAATTCTTGCAGGAATTGATCAACAGAAAAGTGATCCACAAGCGATTGCATTTTTAAGAATCGAACAATTGACAAGAGTTTATCCGAAATCAGATTTCCGTTATGCTTCAACATTCGATGAAATGACTGCAGCGGCAAATAAAGTGACTGTAGATGATTTGAAAAAATTCTATACTGATTTTTACAATAGTTCAAATGCAACCGTATCTGCAGTTGGAGAATTTGATGAAACAAAAGTTCTTGCCGGAGTAAATGCAATTTTAGCAAATTGGACATCGGCTGAAAAGTATGAACGTGCAGCAGACAATTATGCAAAAGCAGTTCAACAGTCAGAGAAGATCTTAACTCCAGATAAAAAGAATGCAACTATGGCTGCTCGTATGAATCTTACTTTGAAAGATGACAATGCAGATTATCCGGCATTAGTAATGGGTAATTATATGTTAGGCGGTGGATTTTTAAATTCACGTTTAGCAACTCGTATTCGTCAGAAAGAAGGAATCAGCTATGGAGTTGGTTCATGGTTGAGAGCATCTTCATTAGATCAAAGCGGAGAATTCGGTTCATATGCGATTTACAATCCGGAGAACTCTACAAAATTGATCACAGCATATAATGAAGAATTGAATAAAATGATCAAAGACGGATTTACAGAAGCAGAATTGAAAGATGCTATTTCAGGTTTCATTCAAAGTCGCGGAAAAAATCGTTCAGATGATGGATACTTAGTAAATCGTTTGAACGATTATCTAAATATCAATCGTACTCTTACTTGGGATGACAACCTCGATAAAACAGTTTCCACTATTTCAACTGCAACTGTAAATGCTGCTATGAAAAAATGGATTGCTCCGACAGATATTACAATAGTTCAAGTTGGAGACTTTAAATAAAGAAGTGAAATGAAGTGAAATGAAGTGAAATGAAGTGAAATGAAGTGAAATGAAAAATGGCGGGAACTTGAAAGTTACCCGCCATTTTTCATTCTTCATTTTTCAATAAAAAATATTTTTACTTTCTAAATTCGAATTACGAAAATTATTTCGAAGTAACAGCACTAAGAACTTCCGCCATAGTCAAACCAATTACGGCCGGAGAATCAACAACTGTAATTCCACATTCGCGCATGATCTTCATTTTAGCTGCAGCTGTATCGTCTGCTCCACCTACAATTGCACCTGCGTGACCCATACGACGACCAGCCGGGGCAGTTTGTCCAGCGATGAAACCAACGACTGGTTTAGTACCATGCGCTTTGATCCAACGAGCAGCTTCTGCTTCAAGACTTCCACCGATCTCACCAATCATGATGATTCCGTCTGTGTCTTTATCATTCATAAATAATTCAACTGCTTCTTTTGTTGTAGTTCCAATAATTGGATCTCCGCCGATACCAATGGCAGTAGAAATTCCCAATCCTGCTTTCACCACTTGATCAGCTGCTTCGTATGTTAGAGTACCTGATTTTGAAACGATACCAATGCGTCCTTTTTTGAAAACGAATCCGGGCATGATACCAACTTTGCATTCGTCAGCCGTAATTACTCCCGGACAATTTGGTCCGATCAATCGAGCCTTTCTTCCGGCTAAATATTCTTTCACCATGATCATATCTTTCACAGGAATACCTTCAGTGATGGTGATGATCAATTCAATACCCGCTTCAGCTGCTTCCATGATTGCATCAGCAGCAAATGCCGGTGGAACGAAAACGATAGAAACATTGGCACCGGTACTTTTAACAGCATCAGCTACAGTATTGAAGACCGGACGATCAAGATGTTGAGTACCACCTTTTCCGGGTGTTACACCTCCAACTACCTGAGTTCCATATTCAATCATCTGTGTAGCGTGAAAAGTTCCTTCGCTACCGGTAAAACCCTGAACGATTATTTTGCTGTTTTTGTTAACCAGTACACTCATTTTCTGTTGCTTTTTTATGGTATTTATGTGGTTGGCGAAATTAGAGTATTTTCTTGAAGTGTTGGCGGTTGGGGGAAAATTGTTTCTTTTATAATGTTTCTGGTTATAAGGTTATAAGGTTTCAGGTTCTAGAAGTAAGCAATATGATACAGTGACAATTGCTTCTGTTTTTTTAAAAACAATAACTCTAATTGATTAAGCTTATAAAATTTACTATCAATCATTTAAGATAATTTTTGAAATCAAACATTTAGTAGTAATTTTCACAATTGAAATAATACCAAACATTCGATTAATAGCTTTCCAAATCCAGAACCTGCAAACCTGAAACCTGCAAACCACCAACAAACTTTCCATTTCAATATAAATGACTACAACCTCAACTGAAACCATAGCCGCCCTCGCCACTCCTCCCGGAATGGGTGCCATTGCTGTGATTCGGTTATCAGGAACACGGGCGATTGAGATTGCGGATGAGTTTTTTGTTGCGCGAAAAAAAGGGGCACGATTGGCCAATGCGAAAACACATACTCTGCATTTTGGTGTGATCAAAAAAGGCGAAGAGATGATAGACGAAGTGTTGATCTCTGTCTTCAAAGGTCCACATTCTTATACCGGAGAAAATACAGTTGAGATCTCATGTCATGGTTCGGTATTCATTCAGCAGCAGATCTTAAATGTTTGTCAATTGCATGGTGCTCGATATGCCGAGCCGGGTGAATTCACATTGCGAGCTTTCTTGAATAGAAAGCTAGACCTTTCACAAGCAGAAGCAGTTGCAGATTTGATAGCCTCAGATTCTGCAGGCGCACATAAACTTGCACTTGAACAAATGCGTGGTGGATTTTCAGCAGAGATCACGATGCTTCGTCAGGAGTTGATTCATTTTGCATCGCTCATCGAACTTGAATTGGATTTTGCTGAAGAAGATGTTGAATTTGCGAATCGTGATGAGTTGAAACAAACGATTAACAAATTACAGAAATATATTTCCAGGTTGATTGAATCGTTTGATTTGGGTAATGTGATCAAAACAGGAATTCCTGTTGTGATTGCAGGCAAACCAAATGTGGGCAAGTCGACTTTGCTAAATGCAATGCTCAACGAAGACCGTGCAATTGTAAGCGAGATTGCAGGAACAACGAGAGATACAATCGAAGAAGAAATTACGTTGGGCGGGATCAAATTTCGTTTCATTGACACAGCTGGTATTCGAGAAACGAAAGATGCAATAGAAAGCATCGGTGTTTCGAAGACATTTGAGAAGATGAAACAAAGTCCGGTCGTTTTATATCTTTTCGACCTCAATGAAACAGGTGCCGGAGATTTAAAAATAGAGTTGGATGAAATTAGAAAAGGATTAGATACCGAAATTCGATTATTTCCGATTGGCAACAAATCTGACAAAGAGAATAGCAAATCAATTCAATACGAATTTAGCCATTTTAGTAATATCACTTTCATTTCAGCAAAAGAAAAGACAAATATCGATAGCATCGTTTCCCTCCTACTTTCATTTGCTAATTCAGGAACGAATGCTCAAGGAAGTGCAATCGTAACAAACATTAGACACATTCAAGAGCTACGTGAAACTGCACAAGCACTCACAAATGTTTACAATGGTTTAGAACAAAAAGTAACGAATGATTTTATTGCGGGTGATTTGCGTCTTGCATTGCATCACCTTGGGTTGATTACAGGCGCTATCACAACTGACGACCTTTTGGAAAATATTTTTTCGAAGTTTTGTATTGGGAAATAACCGAGCAAAACAATTTTCTTCACGTTAACATACATAAGAGTTTTTTACCGCATAAATGAAACTTTTCTAAATAATAATTTACTTTATTTTGCAACTGAAACAAAGTATTTAAAAAGAGCTGTACGAACTAATATCAGAAGGTTTCCATTGGATTTTATGTTTGAATTATCCAAAATAGAATGGGAAATTTTGAGGTGCAATAATAGCACCTCAATCAAAAGGGTAGCAATACATTTTTCTAAGGACGCAATACGCGACCTTAGAAAAAGGCAGAGGTCTGACAATAATTCTAAAATCGATTTTATATTTCGAAATTCAGCAAGCGAGTAATACTTAATGCGGTCACAAATTGTGACCACATTAAAAAAAACTAAAACAATGAAATAGCAAATAGATTGATTTTAAAAATGCAACTACAAAAAATTGAAACCAAAATTTATGAAATACGAGGACTTAAAGTTATGCTAGATTTAGACTTAGCTGAACTTTATGAAGTCGAAACAAGAGTTCTTAATCAAGCAGTAAAGCGAAACCTAATTCGTTTTCCAGTAGATTTTATGTTTCAACTTGAATCTTTTGAATATGAAAAAATCAAAATCCAAACAAACGTTATGGCAGAAAACTCATCATCACAAACTGTGATGATTGGCAATTTACCACAAAATCGAACAAATAAGTATTTACCATATGCTTTTACAGAACAAGGAGTAGCAATGTTAAGTGGCATCCTTAGATCAACTAAAGCAATAAAAATGAATATTGCAATAATGAGGACATTTGTTGAAGTAAGACGAATTGTAGCTAAACAAACCGATCTAAAAGAACAATTAAAAGAATTAAAAGAAAAGTTAGGTGAACATGATGAGCAGCTAAACCAAATTTATCTAGCAATGGAAAACCTCATTGACGAAAGGTCAGAACAACAAAAGTGGGATAACAGAAAAAAAATAGGATTCTTATAAAAATAGAATTATCGAGACCTTTGAAATTCGATTTTAATTACTAAAATGAATTGCCGTAATAATCCCTTCAATTGAAAGTATGCTTCAAAAAAAAGTCATCATCCATTTCTATAGATGATGACTTCTAATATTTGAATATTCAAGTGTGAATTCAATTGATCGCTTTTAAATCACTAAAATCCCATTTAAAGACTACACTAATTTTGCATCCAACGTAATTTCCGAATTCAATAATTTCGATACCGGACAATTCGCTTTTGCATCTGCTGCAGCTTCCGCAAATTTTTCTGCAGTGATGTTGGGAACTTTTGCAGTTACAGTTAACGCTGATTGAGTAATTGCACCGTTATCTAATGTGATCTCACATTTTGTATCGATATTTTCCGGTGGGAATCCGGCTGCTGTTAAAACGAAACTTAATTTCATTGAGAAGCAACCCGCATGAGCAGCACCAATTAATTCTTCCGGATTTGTACCGATACCGTTTTCAAAACGAGTATTAAATGAATATTGAGAGTTTGTTAAAACTCCACTTTGAGTAGAAAGAGTTCCTTTTCCTTCCTTACCCGTACCTTGCCAATTGGCAGTTGATGAACGAACCATAATATTGTTTTTTGTAATAGATTTGTTTGGCAAAGATAAGTAAAGCCGTTTACTCTTCACTTATAAATATCATTGATAAAGCCTTTATTTTTCATAATTTGCATGACGAAACAAATGAAGAAGTTATTATTTGTTTTATTCAGGCTCAGGTATTTATGAAGAAAAAAATATTTATTGCCGCTGCAATAATTGTCATCATTGTGGTTTCATTGTTAAATTTTCGTCCTGGTAAAACAGATCCACGTTTCGTTTCCATGAAAGACCATGCTTTTTCCATTCACGAAAAACCTTTTTACCCAATTACGATCAACTATATTGCAGCATTAGGAACTAACTCAAAAGACTACTGGCCTTCTCCTCTTCCGGAATATGGTCCTGAAGGAGTGACTACTTACTTTTCCAAAGATTCAAGCTTAGCAATTCTAAAATCAGATTTTGAAACAATAAAACAAATGGGATTTAATACCATTCGTTTCACTCATATTGGTGAAGTGAATGTGGAAGATTCTGCAAATGGTTTAGTCTATATTAAATCGTATAATAAAGATGTTGCAGATACAAAGATCGTGTTCACTGATGATAAGATTTTATCGAAGTATCTAATAGCACTCGATGAACTTTTCGATCTAGCCGGACAAGCAGGATTGAAAGTAATTTTTCTGGTAAAAGTTCATGAGGAATTTGAACCTTCAAAAGATCACTTCAAAAAAGTGATGTCACATTTTGAAAATGATACAACTATTATGGCTTATGATCTTTTCAATGAGCCATTGTATTTTGAGAAAACAAGAAGAGAGAAACGTGCTATTCATAACATCTCTCAAGATTGGCATAAGATGGTCAAAAAATATGCACCGAATCAATTATGTACTATCGGACTCACCGGAATTCGTGAAGTTTTTGAATGGGATCCGAATATTCTTGACTTAGATTTTCTTTCTTTTCATCCTTACGAATACGAGCCAAATCAAGTATTGAATGAAGTGTATTGGTACGGAAAATATATTACGAAACCTTGGATAATCGGTGAAACTTCTTTTCCTGCAAATAACGATTCCATAAAATATGAAGAGCAAAATAAATTTGCAGAGAAAACCTTGAAGCAAGTTTGCGATTGCGGTGGAATTGGATATTCGTGGTGGCAATATAAAGATGTTAAGTGGGGAAAGTTTCATTCTGATTTCATGGGTATCGTGAACTGGAAAGGAACAACTATAAATGAAAAAGGACACACGATTTTTGGAACGATAAAACCATTGGAAAAAGTTTTTCAATCATATTTTCCAAAACCAAATGCAAAAGATTGTTTCAAGTATGAAAATTATTACAACTATTCCGGCTATAAAGAATATCGAGTTCAAGGAACTATCGTGGATAACAGCGACAGACCAATTGTAGGTGCAGTTGTAATGGGATGGATCGACGACTGGAGCAAAGCCGTTCATACTGTAACAAAAAAAGATGGAACGTTCGAACTCTATAGCAATTTCGCCTTCGGGCATTGGATTGCATCAGCAACCAACTACTCTACTCTTCGAGAAAATTTTTGGGATCCAAGTCAGATGCACATAGCAGCAGATAGTGTAAAGACATATGAGCTTGGTAAGCTGAAGCTGAAAAAGCTAATATTATTCTAAATGAAAAATGAAGAATGAAAAATGAAAAATGCACACCCCCATTTTTCATTCTTCATCCTTCATTTTTCATTTTTCATTTTTTTATAGTATTTACAAACCGACTGCAACCCGCACAATTCACATTTCGGTTTTCTCGCAACACAAATATATCGGCCATGCAGGATGAGCCAATGGTGCGCTGTCGCAATTTTTGATTCAGGAATATGTTTGATCAATTGCAATTCTGCTTGTAGTGGTGTTTTTGCATTTATAGTTAAACCGATTCTTGCAGCGACACGAAAAACATGTGTGTCAACTGCCATTGTAGCTTTGTCATACACTACAGATGCAATTACATTTGCTGTCTTCCGTCCTACTCCCGGTAACTTTTGCAACTCATCCACATCAGACGGAACTATATTTTTGAAATCGTTGACAAGCATCTTTGCCATTCCGGCTAAATGTTTCGCTTTGTTATTCGGATAACTAATACTTCTGATGTATGGAAAAATATCTTCAGGGAATGAAAGCGACATCGCTTTTGCATTCGGAAAAACTTTGAACAATGCAGGCGTTGTTTCATTGACACGTTTGTCAGTACACTGCGCCGACAAAATTACTGCAACCAAAAGCTGGTAAGGATCTTTGTATTTCAATTCCGTTTCTGCAACCGGCATTTCTTTTTCGAAGTAGTCGATCACGGATGAGAAAAGTTCTTTTTTGGTCATATGTGCGAAGGTAAGGAGTTTCACATTTGATATAGTTTAAAGGGCTTAAAATTTTAGTCCTTATTAAACCCTTTAAACACATTAATCCCCTTAAACAATTCAATGAAGCGGTTTCCCCATGCCCCACACAACTTTCACCCATATATGTAAGAGAATGGGCCAAAAAAATTGATATCACTTCTGTGCGGACATACATTGCACTCATAATTCAAAACACATTTGCCTATGCATTGAGAACAGAAAAAAGGTTAGAGAGAACAAAAAAGCCGACTCGTCATTGACAAGTCGGCTTTTTTATTGCCTCCTATTTTTAGCAGAACTGAAGGATCTTTTTTATGCATCTGTCCGGTACTTGCGGTGCTGCAGAATCTAATGTGTTCATGACTTGAAAAATTTCGTCATACTCACTTTTCAAATTCGGATCACCGTCGAGTGCACGTTGCGTGCGATCACCATCAATAAGCCCGTGCTCATTGTATGCGTAGTTAATTAAGTCTGAATAAGTAGTAGTTTTTATCATCCTATATCATTTTAGATATAGTCAGAACGCTACCAATTCTCGCTTATTTTATCCGAACTAACTTTTTTTAATCTTTTAATGAAATCGGACTGGCTTCTACCATCTCACGCATTTTTAGGATAGCATAGTGCATACGTCCTAAAGCTGTATTAATGTTGATATCCAGCATTTTAGAGATCTCTTTGAATGAAAGACCGGCATAATGACGAAGAATAACAACTTCTCTTTGTTCATGTGGTAATTTGTCCAATAGACTTCTTACGGTAGCGATTTTTTCATCGTAGATCATTTGATCAGCTGCATTGCGACTGTTTGCCGGAATAACGTCAAACACACTATACTCTTCCGAGTTGTGTTGTAAGGGCATCAATTTCTCCTTACGAAAGTGATCAATCACAAGATTATGCGCGATCCGTAAAGCCCAAGGCAAAAACTTTCCTTGTTCGCTGTAATGATTCTTACGCAAACTGGTAATGATCTTAATAAAAGTCTCTTGGAAAAGATCTTCCGCCATTTCCTGCTTTTTGACAAGGAAAAAAATAGTCGAGAAGATCCGTTGCTTGTAACGGTTGACTAATTCTGTTATAGCTTCTTGATTACCGTTTTGATAAAGACGCACAAGGTCTTTATCGTCCATCACTGTGAGTTTTGTCATAGCTGTTCTGCTTTAATAAGATTAAATTCTTAAAGTAGATTTTTAGCTATGCTTTTCCTCCTGTTTTTTAAAAAAGTGATACTGTTTTTTTGGGCTTTGCAGAAATGGTTCCTGCATCGGTATACAACAAATATATATACTGTAATCGGCAAAAGCAAGAAAAAGTTTAGTAAATCTTACGGGCGACCTTGCAGTTATCAACAATTTATGAAGATTTCGTCAAAAACGCTTGAAAATTCCTATTTACAATTGTTATTTCGGATTTAGGGTTTTGCTGGAGTTTAGTCCGAAATCTCAAATCCGAATCTCCCGCAGATTGCGCTGATGTAGGCGCAGATTAAGGCGCAGAAAACACTTCTTAGCAAAATCCGAAAAGAATTTTCTCCTGAAAAGTCTGCGCCTCTCTTCCTTAAACCTCTCACATTCCTTAATTCGCTGTGCGCACATCGAATTCATAAATCCTCAATCATTATATTAAGTACCTTTGCAATTCTGAAAAATTCTATGCAAAACATTGATAAATTAGATGCTCGCCATTTCATTATAATAAAAGGCGCGCGTGTCCATAATTTAAAGAATATAGACGTTGCTATTCCTCGAAATAAATTTATTGTCATTACAGGTTTATCAGGTTCAGGAAAATCTTCGTTGGCATTTGATACATTATATGCAGAGGGACAACGTCGTTATGTAGAGAGTCTGAGCAGTTATGCCCGACAATTTATTGGTCGTATGGATAAGCCGGATGTGGATTATATCAAAGGCATCTCTCCAGCTGTTGCAATTGAACAAAAAGTAAACACCAGAAATCCGAGATCAACAGTCGGTACGTCAACAGAAATTTACGATTATTTAAAATTGCTATTTGCAAGAATTGGACAAACAATTTCACCTATTTCCGGAAAGCCTGTAAAGAGGCATACTGTTGAAGATGTTGTAAAGTATATTCAATCACTCAGTGAAGGGACGAAACTTTATATCCTCGCTCCACTCTATTTGCATCCCGGTCGTACGATCGAAGAAGAACTAAACATCCTTTTGCAAAAAGGATTTGTAAGAGTAAGTGTTGCTGAAACTATTTATAAGATAGAAGATCTATTAAGCAAGGAACACGAAAAATTATTAAAAAGTATAAGCGGCTCTTCTGTTATTGGGAAAGAAAAAACAAAGGCAACAAAAAAGAAAAAAGTTGCGGAACCCGAATTTTCAATTCATGATGTTCCTGTTATTTCGGCTGTGAAGATTGTAATTGACCGATTAACCGTATCGAATAGTGATGACGAAGGGAATTTGTCGCGTATGAGTGATTCCATTCAGACAGCTTTCTTTGAAGGCCATGGTGAATGTTCAATTTTACTTCCCGACGATAAAAAAAATATTGCAGTTCCATTCAACAATCGTTTTGAATTGGATGGAATGACTTTCGAAGAACCAAGTACTCAATTGTTCAGCTTCAATAATCCTTATGGAGCGTGTAAACGTTGCGAAGGTTTTGGTTCTATCATTGGTATTGATGAAGATCTTGTTATCCCTGATAAATCTCTTTCAGTATATGAAAGCGCAATTGTTTGCTGGCGTGGTGAGAAGATGAAAGAATGGAACGATGCACTTATTAAGAAAGCTTACAAATTCGATTTCCCAATTCATCGTCCGGTGTATCAACTTTCGCCGGAAGAAAAGCAACTTCTGTGGACGGGTAACTCCTACTTCACCGGATTAAATGAATTTTTCAAATGGCTGGAAACACAGACATACAAAATTCAATATCGTGTAATGCTTTCTCGCTATCGCGGAAAAACACTTTGTCCCGAATGTAGAGGAACACGATTACGTCAAGATGCAAATTATGTAAAGATCGGTGGAAAGTCGATCACTGATGTTGTTCTAATGCCCGTAAGTCAAAGTAGTAAATTCTTTTCAGGCCTTGAATTAAATGAATACGATACAAAGGTTGCTAAACGAATTTTAGTGGAGATCACCAATCGTTTTCAATTCTTGAGTGATGTTGGATTGGGTTACCTAACGATGAACCGTTTATCGAATACACTTTCAGGCGGCGAATCCCAAAGAATCAATTTAGCGACATCATTAGGAAGTAGCTTAGTTGGGTCGATGTATATACTCGATGAACCAAGTATTGGTTTACATCCGAAAGATACTGTTCGATTAATAAAAGTTTTGAAATCACTTCGTGACGTTGGAAATACATTGATCATTGTCGAGCATGAAGAAGAGATCATGAAAGCAGCAGATCAGTTAATAGATATTGGTCCCGATGCAGGAAGAAACGGTGGTGAATTAATTTTCCAGGGAACGTTCGAAGAAATATTAAAAGACGAAAAAGGTTATACAGGAAAATATTTAAGTGGTAAAGAAACTATTCCACTTCCATACAAACGCAGAACTTCAAATAGTTCATTTAAGATTGAAGGCGCTCGTGAGAATAATCTGAAAAATGTTAGTGTAAAAATTCCACTTGGAGTTATGACAGTCGTAACCGGAGTCAGCGGAAGCGGAAAAACTTCATTAGTAAAGAAGGTTATTTATCCGGCGCTGAAAAAAATTCACGGTGGCTATGGCGAACAGACTGGAGCATTCGATAAGATCAGCGGCGATTACAATAAATTATCAGCAGTAGAATTTGTCGATCAAAATCCAATTGGAAAATCATCACGATCAAATCCAGTTACGTATGTAAAGGCATATGACGAGATCAGAGCATTGTATTCTGACCTTCCACTCTCGCGTTCGCGAAAATATAAACCAAGTCATTTCTCGTTCAACGTTGAAGGCGGACGATGCGATGTATGCGAAGGCGAAGGCGAAGTAACCATCGAAATGCAATTCATGGCCGACATACATTTGTTATGCGAAAGTTGTCATGGTAAACGTTTCAAGCAAGAGATCCTTGATGTTGAATATAGAGGATCGAATATTGCAGACATCTTGAACATGACAGTCGATGAAGCGATCGATTTTTTCAGTTCCCCGATAAAATCATTTGGCAACGATGCAAAGATCGCAGCGAAGTTGAAACCGCTTGCTGATGTTGGCTTGGGTTATGTTCGGCTCGGACAATCATCAAGTACCTTATCAGGCGGTGAAGCGCAACGTATCAAGCTCGCATCATTTCTACAAAAAGGAAATAGTCACACCCACACCCTATTCATCTTCGACGAACCAACAACAGGTTTACATTTCCACGACATCAAAAAACTTTTGAAAGCATTTGATATGTTACTTGACCAAGGAAATACAATTCTCGTCATCGAACACAATTCCGAAGTCATCAAATGCGCGGACTGGGCAATTGATCTTGGTCCTGAAGGCGGCGAAGAGGGCGGAAATATTATTTTCGAAGGAACGCCTGAAGATCTTTCGAGGTGTAAGGAGTCATTTACCGGAGAGTATTTGAGAGAGAAGTTTGCTTCGATGGATATGAAAAAGATTTAATCAATTTTAAAATATTTAAGGGGTTTAAAATGTATCACTACACTTTAAACCCCTTAAACATTTTAGGCATCTTAAACTGATTTCAAAAAATCAATTTCCTAAGTCATCAAAATTTACATCACTATACGATGATGTATTTTGATTTGGTGTAGATTCTTCTGAACCATTATTGGAATCATGGTTTGCTTCATGGTTTGAATCATTGCGAGAATATTCTACGGGCTCATCACCTTTTATTGAGTGAACTTTGTCGAATGCTTCATTCATTCCGTCCATGAATTTTTCAAAGTCTTCGCGGTAGAGGAAAATTTTGTGCTTCTCGTAGAATGGAGTTCCGTCATTACCGATGCGTTTCTTGCTCTCGGTGATGGTAAGATAGTAGTCATTTGCTTTCGTACTTTTTACATCGAAAAAGTAGGTACGTTTTCCCGCTCGGACAGATTTTGAAAAAACCTCTTCACGTTGATTATTTTGCTCAGACATATAGCTTATCAGTATTTTTTAGAATTGGAACGTGACAAAAATAGAAAATTATTTAAATGTGCAAAATACGGACGAAATTAAATAATTGCTATTTGAAGGTCTTTGGAAAAAGCATTTAACAAAACATGGATATAGGGGTTAATTTCAGTTATTTATGAATAATTGACTGCTGTACTTAAGATTAGAATAATCTGCGATTTTATCTGCGAGATCTGCGGGAAATTTTATTGGGTTTATTTCCCGCAGATTCCGCAGATAAATACGCAGATAAAATCGCAGATTATGACTCGGTTTAAGCCAAAAGTAAAGATCTAAGAATGATCATTAAGTACTAAAGATCTGCGTTTTTATCTGCGAGATCAGCGGGAAATTTTTATTTGGTGTATTTCCCGCAGATTGCGCTGATGAAGGCGCAGATAAAATCGCAGATTAAGGCGCAGATTTTATACTAGGAACGAAACCTAGGTAACCAATCAAAACACAAAAATCTGCGTCCTTTTCTGCGCCTTCATCTGCGATAATCAGCGGGAAATTTACTTCCAAATTGTTTGTAACTTTAGAGCCAAACAAGCGGATAAATCGCTTATTTTTGCACTTTGTGAATTAATTATGGTACTAACCTATTACGGTCATTCTTGCTTTTTAGTAGAAATAAGCGGGAAAAGAATTTTATTTGATCCATTCATCCGGTCTAATCCGCTTGCAGTTTCTATTGATTTAAAAACGATAAAGGCTGATTATATTCTGGTTACTCATGGACATTGGGATCACATTGCAGATTTGATTGAACTTGCAAAACAGACTAATGCAATCGTTATTTCGAATTTTGAAATTATCGAATGGGTCAAAAAGCAAGGTGTCACGAACACGCACTCAATGAATATCGGCGGTCACTGGATCTTCGATTTTGGGAAAATCAAATGTGTGAATGCTGTCCATTCTAGTTCGCTACCTGACGGTTCTTATGGCGGAAATCCAATGGGCTTCTTGATCGAGTCTGATCAGTTCAATTTCTATTATGCCGGCGATACTGCTTTGCATATGGACATGAAACTGATCGGTGATTTCAAAAAGATGCATTATGCTTTCTTGCCGATTGGAAATAATTATACAATGGGAATTGACAATGCTGTTATTGCCTCTGATTTTGTGAGATGCGATAAGATCATTGGTATGCACTTCGATACAGTCGATGAAATAAAAATCGATTCAAAAGAAGCGAAACAAAAATTTGAACACAATGGAAAAGAATTGTTTCTTTTATCCGTTGGTGAAACAAGAGAAATTTGAACATCGAAAAAATAAATCCTATGGGAAAAATCATAGCAATTGCTAATCAAAAAGGTGGAGTTGGGAAAACGACAACAGCAATGAATCTTGCTGCCAGTCTAGCCGTGTTGGAATATAAGACGCTATTGATCGATAGCGATCCACAAGCAAATGCTACTTCGGGAGTAGGATTTGATCCACGTACAATCAAAACAAGTATCTACGAATGCATCATCAATGAAGCAGATCCGAAAGATATCATTATGGCAACTGAAACGCCAAACTTGTTTCTTTTACCATCACACATTGACTTAGTCGGTGCAGAGATTGAAATGATCAATCTTCCGCAACGCGAGCGCAAGATGAAAGATGTTCTTGAAAAGATCAGAGGAGAATACGATTTCATTATCATCGACTGCTCTCCTTCTCTTGGCTTGGTAACTATCAATGCACTTACTGCAGCTGATTCAGTGATCATTCCTGTACAATGTGAATATTTTGCATTAGAAGGTTTAGGGAAATTGTTGAACACAATTAAGATCGTTCAAAGCAGATTGAATGCTGAACTTGCGATCGAAGGAATTCTTTTGACGATGTATGATAGTCGTTTGAGATTATCGAACCAAGTTGTTGAAGAAGTGAAAACGCATTTCCAACAAATGGTATTCGATACCATTATTCAGAGAAATACAAAATTAGGTGAAGCTCCAAGTTTCGGACAAACTATTATTATGCATGACGCCAGCAGCAAAGGCTCTGTAAATTATTTAAATCTTGCTCGTGAAATTCTGCAGAAAAATAATCTGACGAAGATCAAAGAAGCTGACAAAAAAATTGCCGTAACTGATGACAATTAAAAAAAGCGCACTCGGCAAAGGGCTAAGTGCATTGCTTGAAAGCAACGATACAGATGTAACATCAAATATTAATCCTGCTTCAACCGGTGGTGTAGTTGGTTCTATTGCACAAATTCCTTTGGAGCAGATCGAACCAAATCCTTTTCAGCCTCGTGTTGATTTTGATGATACTGCATTGGCAGAACTTTCTGCGTCAATCAAAGAACAAGGAATCATTCAACCGATTACAGTTCGTAAATTAGGTTACGATAAATATCAGATCATTTCAGGTGAACGACGTTACAAAGCATCGAAGCTTGGTGGACTGAAAACTATTCCTGCATACATCCGCGTAGCGAATGATCAGGGTATGTTGGAGATGGCTATCGTTGAGAACATCCAACGTCAGGATTTGAATTCATTGGAAGTAGCATTAAGTTACAAACGATTGATCGATGAATGCGGATTGACTCAGGAAGAGTTAAGCGAGCGTCTTGGAAAAAATCGCAGTACGGTAACTAACTTTTTACGTCTGCTGAAACTTCCACCCGATATCCAAGCATCAGTTCGTGACGGAAAACTTTCAATGGGACATGCTCGTGCCATCTTAGGAGTAGATGATATCGATAAGCAGCTTTACATTTACCGCGAGATCATGAATAAGAATCTCAGTGTACGTGATGTAGAATTATTAGCAAGAGAGACAGGCAACAAATCGACCATCAAAAAGAAAAAGGAAGAAATGAAAGATCAGCTTTCATTTGAGTTCAGTAAAATACAAAATATCCTTACCAGTCATTTCGGAGCAAAGATCCAACTTCAACGTGCAAACAATGGTAGCGGAAAAATTGTAATTCCTTTCTCAAACGATGAAGATTTGAATCGCGTTTTGGAACTTCTTAATTACTGATCAGCAGTGAACTGCCGATGAAATACTTTTTGTCCAAATTTCTTTTTTTTACTTTCATTTTTTTGTCGCTGTCAGTTGTTTCAAAAGCACAAGGCGAACAAAAAGATTCCATTACCAATATTTCTAAGAAGCGTGCAAATCGTGCTGCTTTATATTCTGCAATTCTTCCCGGGTCAGGACAAGTTTACAACAAGAAATATTGGAAAGTTCCAATTATCTATGCAGGATTTGGAACACTTTATTATTTCATTCGCACAAATAATAGTGAATTCAAAAAATTTCAATCTGCATTGATCGTCAGGAATGATAACGATTCGAATACAGTTGATGATTTCCCTCGACTTAGTGATCAAGACTTAACAGTTCGAAAAGATTATTACAGAAGAAATCGTGACTTGTCATATATACTTGCAGGAGTGTTGTACACACTTAACATCATTGATGCATACGTTGATTCACAATTGATGGACTTCGATGTAAGTGATAATCTTTCAATGCATACAGCTCCTACTCTATTTCCAGCACCCGGAGAACAGATAAAACTAGGGCTACAACTTACATTTACATTCAGATAAAAAATATTTAGTCATCACTATAAATAAATAGATATGAAAATAGCATTGATAGGTTATGGTAAAATGGGAAAGACCATTGAACAAATTGCCTTAAAGAGAGGACATCAAATTGTTCTTCGTGTCGATGTAAACAATTCGAAATACATTGACACAGGTGATTTAAGAGGTGCAGATGTAGCGATCGAATTTTCACAACCTGATTCTGCCCCTGAGAACATTAGAAAGTGTTTCAAAGCAGGAGTTCCTGTTGTATGTGGAACAACAGGTTGGCTAGATCACCTAGATTCTGTTTCCAAAGATTGCAAAGAATCTTCAGGTGCATTTTTTTATGCTTCAAATTACAGCATTGGCGTCAATCTGTTTTTTGAAGTGAATAAAAAACTTGCACAGTTGATGAATAGTCAAGAGCAATACGATGAAGTTCTTATTCACGAAAGTCATCATAGAGAGAAATTGGATTCTCCGAGTGGCACAGCAATTTCTCTTGCAGAACAAGTGATTGAAAACGTTGATCGAATTAAACATTGGGTCAATTACAAAGCTGACGAAAGCGTGAGTATGGGAGCAGACAGCGAAGGAGAAGTTCCAATTTTTTCAACTAGAGAAGAGGAAATTCCCGGAACACATATCGTAAAATATTTTTCTGATGTTGATGAGATTGAGATCGTACACAAAGCATTAAGCAGACAAGGATTTGCGATTGGTGCATTGACAGCAGCAGAATGGCTCCAAGGAAAGAAAGGTGTTTTCACTATGAAAGACATGCTAAGTCTGTAGGTTTTGTGATAAACGTCAAGTTTAACGCACCCTTAACAAATAAAAGAACGATTAAACCGTATTTGAGTACACTATCACTATAAGCAACGAAAAACTCAAACTAAATTCATACTATTGTTTTAGTTTTCCGCAAAATTAACTAGCAAATCACAAAAATGAACAGATTCAAAATCAACTGGGATCTTATAAAAGATATCATCTTCGGAATTTTTACAGTCGGAGTTTGGTTCTTACTAAAATCAAGACCGGGACAAAGAAAATCACCTACTCGTGAATGGATTGATGCAATCATTTTTGCTGTAATCGCTGCTACGATCATTCGGACATTCTTTATTGAAGCCTATACAATCCCTACTCCCTCGATGGAAAAATCGTTGATGGTTGGCGATTTTCTCTTTGTATCGAAAGTTAGTTACGGAGCACGTATTCCAATGACGCCACTTTCATTTCCATTTGCTCATCATACAATGCCATTGGTTGGGGGTAAATCATATCTTGAATGGATCAAAATTGGTTACCATCGTTTACCGGGATTTGGTTCAGTTAAACGCGGCGATTGCGTTGTCTTCAACTGGCCTGCAGAAAATGAAGGTCGCCCGATCGACAAAAAAGAAAATTACATTAAACGTTGCATCGGTATTGCCGGTGACACGCTTGAAGTCAGAGAAAGACAAGTTTACATTGACAATAAAATTTATCACAACCCGGAATTCTCTCAATCATCATATCATGTATTAACTGATGGATCAGGTTTTTCATATCAAGCGATTCAACGTCTACAATTAAGAGAAGAACAACTTTCACCAAACGAATTCAATTTTCATTTAACAGCTAAAGAAGCTGAAGAGATGAAAACATTCGGAAACGTAAAAAGAATTGAACCTAATACGGTTCCGAAAGGAATCTATCAGGATTTCATTTTCCCATTTGATACGCGATACAATTGGAACGTAGATAATTTCGGACCGGTTTATATTCCTGAAAAAGGAGCGACTATTAAAATCGATACTTCAAATATTGCTTTGTACAGAAAAGTAATTGGCGAATACGAACAAAACAAATTGGAAGAACGCAACGGACAAATCATCATTAACGGACAAGTTGCTACATCATACACTTTCAAAATGAATTACTATTTCATGATGGGTGACAACAGACACAATTCAGCTGACTCACGCTTCTGGGGATTTGTTCCGGAGGATCACGTTGTCGGCAAAGCAGTATTCATCTGGATGAGTTGGGATACGAATGGTGAGTTCCTTGGGAAGATTAGATGGAAGAGGTTGTTTCATACGATCCCGAGTATTGGCTTGTAAAAAGTTGGTTTAAAGAGTTTAATTGTTTAAGGGGTTTAAATGGTTTGTTGTGTTTCGATACACTTTAAACAATTTAAACCCCTTGAACTTTTTAAACCTTATTTGAGTTCCGATAAAAACTTCAAAGTATCCACCCCATCCGCATAATCCCACAGCTTCGGCGATTGCGTTTGCCCGAAATCGACAACGATATTTTTCAATTCACTTGTGAACGAAATTGTTTTTTCATCAACAACAATACATTGCAATTGATCTTTCTGTTGAATTAATTTTTGTTGAAGTGAATTGATGTCATCGTAAAATTCGTAATGCACTATTGAAATCGGAGAGGGAATAACTTCCTCTTCGCGAATAATTAGAAAACCATTTTGTAAAAAAGGAACAAGTTTTAAAAGGAGTACTGAATTATTGTAATCGAAATTATTCATGTACTTTGTATGATTCATCAATTCATTCTCATTGTAAATTGATTCGAAGAAAAGATTGAAATTATAATCTCTAGGCACATACATTTTCGATACGTTTCTGCAACCCAATCCGAAGTATTGAAAAATGTCTTTTCCTAATAATGACAATTGTTCATTCGTTTCTCTTCCGGTAAGTATTGCAACACCATTCCTATTTTTCCTGATGATATGCGGATATTTTCCAAAGTAATAATCAAAATACCGTGAAGAATTATCGCTGCCGGTAGCAATAACTGCATCGATCTCATTTAATTTTTCAATGAAATGAATTCGTGATTTTAATTCAGGTTCGATTTCAATCCATAGATTAGCAATCCATGGTAATAGATATTTATCGTTCGATGCATTCTTTCCATAATAAACATGTCCGCTATTCAAAACAGATAATAGATCATGCAATCCGACGAAAGGAATATTTCCGGCATTGATCACTCCTACTCGTTTAGACGATTCCAGCGGCAGATTCAAATTATATTTTGAAAGCCATTGCTCGACATTATTTTCGTCTAAAGCATCAGCCCATTGAGTCAATGAGGAGATAATGCTCTTCTCTGTGAACCAACCATTCGACTGAAAAGCTCTGATCATCACCTCTTTGAGGTCAGAAAAAGTTGCCGGAGCGGCATTATATTCATCAACTTTCGCTTTTAATCTAAGTCCAAGTTGTTTAGAAGCATTCTTAATATCCATGATTGCGGCAAAGATAATACACAGTTTTTGAAAAGAAGATAAGATGTTGTTTTGATATGAACTTTTTCTATTTATTTTTGTACAAATCAATAAACCTCAAAAGCAATAGAGAAATGGCAATCATGATAACCGATGAGTGCATCAACTGTGGTGCATGTGAACCGGAATGTCCCAACAATGCAATTTACGAAGGCGGTGCCGAATGGCGTTTTTCAGACGGAACTTCGATAAAAGGAATGTTCAATCGTTTAGACGGAAGTCAGGTTGATGGCAGCGCTCCACAGGCTCCTATTTCAATGGACGCTTACTATATTGTAACCGATAAATGTACTGAATGCGTAGGCTTTCATGACGAGCCACAATGTGCTTCGGTTTGTCCTGTCGACTGCTGCGTAGACGATCCAAATTTCCGTGAATCAAAAGAAGTGCTTCTAGGAAAAAAAGAAGCTATGCACGGTTGATTGATCAACTAAATAATATTAAAGGCCGCCAAACGTTAATGCTTTGCGGCCTTTCTTTTTATAAAATGATTTCAACTAAATCTCTCCTACTTGTTTTTTTCGTACTCATTAATTTGATTGAGCCGAAAATTACGTTTGCACAAAATGGTGATTCACTGCAAGTGCTAATCGCTACAATGCAACGTGGAGAAAATGATTCCATTCGAACTGTTGCGAACACAGAATTTCAACAACGATTTTTGGATTCACTAAATTCAGTAGGATCATTCGATAAATCATTTTCTGATTTTAAAAATATTTCAGTTGTGAAGTCTGAAGATAATTCATTCAAAATATACACATGGACATATCCAACATACAATGGTGATAAATACTATTACTTTGGTTATGTACAAATCAAATTAGAAAAGTCAGATAGTATTTTATTTTTCCCTCTCTCCGACTCCACTTCAGTCATTCTTAAACCTGAAGCCGAAAAATTAAAAGCAGACCGATGGTTAGGTTCAGTGTATTATGCAATCAACAAAGTCAAATACAAAGGTGAAAATTTCTATGTTTTATTAGGATGGAAAGGGTTCAATCAACAGGTCACAAAAAAAATAATCGAAGTTTGTTATGTAGAAAAAGGAGTTTTGAAATTTGGTTTCCCATTATTCAAATCCGGTTCTGTTTATCGTAATCGATTAATATATTCATTCGCATCACAAGCAACAATGTCGTTGCGCTTCGATAACAATGGAAAAAAAATTATTCTTGATCATATCAGTGCCCCAAAAACAAAACAAGACATTGACCTGTCAAGTCAGTCGGGACCTGATGGCACTTATGATTCTTTTAACTTGAAAAAAGGTCGATATGTTTTAGATAAAGATGTGGATGCGCGATCTGAAACTGCACCAACAAAAGAACTTCCAGTTCCTCCTCAAAAATAGGCGGATTGAATCGCTTCTATACTTTAAATTATACTAAATAATTTC
>JANOBV010000082.1:0-2895 GCA_031411835.1 Bacteroidota bacterium
GCTAAAGTGTGAGCATTGTTCTGCTCAATGGCTTTTTGAATTCCTTTTTCGTACCACATTATAGCTTCTGATGGAAAGTGCAGTTCTTCAGCCGTTTTAGCGGTCATATAGTAGGATGCAAGGTATTCCGGACTGATCTCAATCAATGTCTTCAATTCAGAATAAGCTTCATCTATTCGACCTAAGCTTTTGTATTCCAGGGCTAAAGCATATTTTAGGAACTCGTCGAAGGGGTCTTCCTTGAGATAAACCTGAAGTAAATTTAATCTGACAGACATCTTTGATTTTAAATGAATTTCGGCTAAATTATTATTTATCTTCGCGCCTTCGAATTTAATTAAACTTATTATGAAAATACTAGTTTGTGTCTCTTGTGTACCGGACACTACAGCAAAAATAAATTTCACTCCTGACAATAAAGAGTTTGTCTCTGCTGGAGTAACTTTTATCCTTAATCCATACGATGAAATTGCGCTTTCAAAAGCAGTTGACCTTGCTGCAGCAAACAACGGGAATGTAACGGTTATCAACGTTGGAGATCCTTCAAATGAAGCTGTGATCCGTAAAGCTTTGGCAATCGGTGCCAATGATGCAGTTCGGATTAATGCTCTTCCTAGAGATTCTTATTTCGTTGCTAAACAAATTGCAGACTACGTAAAAAAGAATCCTGTTGACATGATCCTTTGCGGACGTGAAAGCAGTGACCATAATGGCTCAAGTGTTCCTGTAATGATAGCTGAACTTCTTGAGATTCCTTGTATCCTTTTTGCAAAAAGTCTGACGATCGATGGAACAACTGCAACGTTGGATTCAGAGATCGAAGGTGGAAAAGAAGTGATCACTACTTCAATGCCATTTGTAGCCGGAGCTTCTGAAGGAATGGCTGAATGGAAAATTCCAAATATGAGAGGAATTATGTCAGCTCGTACAAAACCGTTGAATGTTGTGGAGCCAATTGAAGTTGCGCAAAAAGTGAAACTTGTTTCTTATGACAAACCCATTTCTCGTAGTGCTGTTAAAATGATTCCTGCCGACGATGTTTCAAAATTATTTGATATCATTCGTGAAGAGAAAAAAATTATCTGATTACAAAATCATTATCATTAAAGAAAAATCAAAATGTCAGTACTCGTATATATAGAAAATTCAGAAGGCACTTTTCGTAAATCAGCATTTGAAACGATCAGTTATGCATCTGCTATTGCTGCTAAATTGAATAAGCCATTAGTTGCTATTTCAATTGGAAATGTGAGCAGCGATGAACTTGCTAAGGCCGGACAATATGGTGCAACAAAAGTATTGAATGCATCAGGTGAAAAATTATCTGCACCAAATACTCAAGCTTATGCAAGCGTAATTGCTGCAGCTGCAAAAGCAGAAAATGCTGAAGTGATCGTTCTCTCTGCATCATTCGCAGGAAAAACAATTGCTCCACGTGTTGCAATTAAATTGGATTCAGGGCTTGCTGAAAATGTTGTCAGTCTTCCGGAAATGGATGGAACTTTCACTGTGAAAAAAGGTTCTTTCTCGGGAAAAGCATTTTCAATTATTGAAATGCTTGCCGGCGTAAAAGTGATTAGTACAATGCCGAATTCATATAAAGTTGTTCCGAATGTTCAGACAGCACAGATCGTTAATTTCGATTTCGCTCCTGATGCAAAAGATTTCACAGCGATAGTAAAAGAAAGAGTGAAAGCAGGAAATGCAATTTCACTTCCTGAGGCGGAACTTGTTGTTTCTGCAGGTCGTGGAATGAAAGGTCCTGAGAATTGGGGTATGATCGAAGAACTTGCGAAAACACTTGGTGCAGCAACTGCATGTAGCAAACCGGTTTCAGATGCAGGCTGGAGACCCCATTCAGAACACGTCGGACAAACAGGGATTGCAATCAGCCCGAATTTATACATCGCCGTAGGAATTAGCGGAGCCATCCAGCATTTAGCAGGTGTAAGTTCTTCCAAGGTTATTGTTGTAGTCAATAAAGACCCGGAAGCACCATTTTTCAAAGCGGCTGATTATGGTATAGTTGGCGATGCTTTTGAAGTGGTTCCTAAACTTATTGAAGCCGCAAAAGCATTCAAAGCGAGTCAGAATTAACATTGTAGTTACGAAACAAATTTTTATTAATTTCGATAAAGTCTAGTGCCGATTGGCATTGAAAAATGAAGAAAATCAAACTTGAAATAATCGGCCTGTCGTACAGCCAGACTCAATCGGGTGCTTATGCTTTAGTTCTTGGAGAAGACAAAGGAAAACGTCGACTTCCAATCATCATTGGTGCGTTTGAAGCTCAAGCAATAGCTATTCAACTAGAGAATATGACACCAACTCGTCCATTGACTCACGACCTTTTCAAAAGTCTTGCTCAGTGTTTTAAAATTGAAGTTGAAGAAGTCATCATTTTTAATTTACTCGAAGGAGTTTTTTACGCAAAACTTATTTGTAACAACGGAGAAAAAAAATTAGAGATCGACGCACGTACAAGTGATGCAATTGCAATTGCAGTTCGTTTCGGTTGTCCAATCTATACTTATGAATTCATTCTTTCAACTGCAGGAATCGAAACAGATGAAAGCACTTCTATCGAAGGAATTCAAGAACAAGTAGAACGTCCCGCAGGCTCAACTAGTAAACTAAGCGAAAATGAATTGAGTGTTGCAAGCACAGACGATCTGAAAGATATGCTGAAGAAAGCGATCGATGATGAAGCATATGAACGCGCGGGGAGAATTCGGGATGAGCTTAATAAAAGGAAGAGCAACTAAAGAGAATGAAAAATGAAAAATGAAGAATGAAGAATGAAGAATGAAGAATGAAGAATGAAAAATGAAAAATGAAAAATGACGCGGAGGTTTGCGGATGTTTTTTAGATATAAAGAGTAAAAGTTTAAGGGG
>JANOBV010000083.1:0-1966 GCA_031411835.1 Bacteroidota bacterium
ACCTTCTGAATCTAGAACAAATGTTGCACGCTTGGCCACATCAATGTAACCAAAAGCAAATTCATGATGAACCACATCATATGCTCTAATTGTTTCTTTATTGAAATCAGATAAAAGTGGATAATTGATCTTATTCTCTGCACCAAAATGTTTCAATGCAAAAAATGTATCAATTGAAATACCGATGACATTCGTATTCAGATCTGCATACACTTTATAATCATCTTGAATTGTACACATCTCCTTCGTGCAGCCTCCGGTCCATGCCATTGGAAAGAAAAAGATCACAAGAGTTTTTCCTTTGAATTGTTCTAATGTAACTTCATTTTTTTCTGTATCCAGAAGTTTGAAGTTGGGTGCTTTTTGGCCTAGTTGTAGCATTCTTTTTTTGTCAGTAGTGAGTGGTAAGTAGTGAGTGATAAGTAGTGAGTAGCAATGGATGCCTTGATGACATATTTAGTACAAGCAATGAATAGTAATATAGAAGTAATTTTTGTTGTGCAAGATATAAGATAATAGCGATGACTCAAAAGCAAAAAAAACATCTTTCATGGAATCAACTTGAAAAATAGTAAGTGATGCTACTTACCACTCACCACTTACCACTCACTTTTTCTTAGCTTCATTCCAATACACATCCATTTCCTCCAGGGTCATATCACTCAAATTCTTTCCGGTTTTCTTGGCTGCTTCTTCTAGATATTGAAAACGGTAGATGAATTTTTTATTTGTTCTTTCTAATGCTTCATCAGGATTTATTTTTCTGAATCGCGCAAAATTTATAAGGCTGAAAAGAAGGTCACCGAATTCTTCTTCCATGTGTTTCTGATCGCCACTATCTGCTGCTTGTTTGAATTCAGCTAACTCCTCTTCTACTTTCTCCCACACTTGATGCGGTTCATCCCAATCAAATCCAACGCCTCGAGCTTTTTCTTGGATACGCATTGCTTTCACCATTGCAGGCAGTGATTTAGGAACACCTGACAACACAGATTTGTTCCCTTCCTTCAACTTTAATTGCTCCCAATTGCGTTTTACATCTTCTTCGTTCTCTACTTTTACATCGCCGTAAATATGTGGATGACGATAAATTAGTTTTTCACATTGCGCATTGATCACATCAGCAATGTCAAATAATTTATTTTCTTCAGCAATCTTTGCATAAAAAACCAAATGCAACATAAGATCACCTAATTCTTTTTTCACTTCAGGCATATCATTCTCAATAATTGAATCCGACAATTCATAGGTTTCTTCAATTGTCAAATGGCGAAGACTATCGATCGTCTGCTTCATGTCCCACGGACATTTTGCTCTCAATTCATCCATTATAATTGCTAATCGCTCAAAAGCTGCAGCTCTGTCTGTCATATAATAAGTTTAGTACTTCAAAATTGCATAAATAATTTCGCATCTATCGCAACTATTCATCCGGCTTTCTGTTATTAATGAACGAACAAATCAACATGAGTGTTAAAAACTTTGAATTCAAGCACAAGCTGCCAATCGATATTAAAACAGCATGGGCATTTTTTAGTGATCCCGAAAATCTTTCTAAGATAACTCCTCCGGAAATGAATTTTGTGATTCACTCTAACATTAAAGGTCGACCGGCTTATGCCGGACAAATGATCGTTTATACTGTCTCACCTGTTTTTAATATTCCAATGAGTTGGGTGACTGAAATAACACATGTTCAAGAACCTAATTTCTTTGTCGATGAACAACGCAAAGGCCCATATAAGATGTGGCATCATCAACATCATTTCAAAGAAGTAAATGGTGGCGTAGAAATGACTGACATTTTACACTATGAAGTTCCACTAGGATTTATTGGGAATATTTTAAATAAATTATTTATTGAGAAAAAAGTTCAAGAGATTTTTCAGTATCGTACGATCGCTTTGGAGAAGATCTTTTCTTAAATGGTAAGTGGTGAGTAGTAATTGGTAAGTAGTGCTACTTA
>JANOBV010000084.1:0-12786 GCA_031411835.1 Bacteroidota bacterium
GCAGACTACACCCCAACACTATTATCTAGTCTGCCACGAATGCACAAATAATTGTAACGACTCATTATTAGTTCATTAATGGCCAACTATACCCCAGCTTTAATCATTATTCGTGCATTCGTGGCAAACCACACAACAAATCCAAAAATTTCATACCTTAGTTATAAATACAAACGACCATGAAAAAACTGCTACTTTTCCTCATCATTTCTTTTTGTCAGCATAGTTTATTCGCTCAACGTTCGGCTGACAATTGGTACTTCGGAGTAAATGCAACGCTTCACTTTCCGGGCGTCGGTGTACTTACGGGGAGTGCATTGAATACTACTGAAGGATGTTCTTCAATTTCAAATTCTGTCGGAACATTGCAATTCTATACAGACGGTATTTCTGTTTGGAATCGCAACAATGTCTTAATGCCAAATGGCGCAGGATTAACCGGCGGCATCTCGAGTACACAATCGGCATTGATCGTTCCACTTCCGGGAAATCCCAATGTGTATTATATTTTTACAGTTGCTGAAGATGGTGGCGCAAACGGATTTCGGTATTCAATTGTCGACATGACATTAAATGGCGGCAATGGCGATGTAACAACATCAAAAAATATTCTTATTTTGAATAACGTAACTGAAAAACTCACAGCAGTTCAAAAGCCCGGCAGTTCTGATTATTGGGTAATGGTTCATGAATGGGGAACAGACGCTTTTTATTGTTACACACTTGACGCGACAGGTTTACTAACGACTCCTGTTATATCGAACATCGGAATTGTACACTCAAATGCACAGATCCAAAATACATACGGACAAATTAAATTCAATACTTGCGGAACTCAGCTTGCAGCTGCAATGGGATATTTAAATACGATTGAAATTTTCGATTTCGATGCAACTTCAGGAATTCTTACCAGTCCGATTACTTTGCCAATGTCAGACCATGTCTATGGAGTTGAATTTTCTCCAAACGGCGATTTGCTCTATGCAAGTTGTTACGATCCATCAGCAACATTGATTCAATTTGATCTTACTTCACACAATTCAACAACTGTACTTTCGACACTTACACCATTAAGCACAACTGCCGATATCTACGGAATCCAAATGGCGAGCAATGGAAGGATCTACGTATGTCGTTCGTGGAGTCCATACCTTGGGGAGATTGATTATCCCGATGTAGCCGGATTAGGCTGCAACTATAATGACAATGCTGTCAATCTCGATCCGAATTCAATTGGTATAACTTCAGGACTTGGGCTGCCCGGATTTGTACAATCAGAATTTCGTCCGGTTGAACAACTCTGTACATTTACATCAGTAAGCAATCCGGATTTCCAATTCACTTCTATATTCCCAAATCCTTCGACGAATGAATTTACGATTCGTAATATTCCTGAAGCAACAATTTTTGTTTATGATCAACTTGGGAAATTGGTTGAAGAGAAAGTGAATTCGAATGTATCGGGAGAAATAACTTTTGGAGAAAATTTTTCTCAAGGAGTTTATTTCATTCGTTTAGGAAATGACAAAAGAACAAATACCTTTAAACTTGTTAAGTTGTAAAATTATAAGTTCAAATCAGAATAAGTTACATACTAAATGTGGACCTAATTATATGTATTCCTAAATTAATTCATAAGAATTAATTTCTCCACACCGAAATTTTTTTCCGTCTTGATCAATACAGTATAAAACCCGCATGGAAATTTACTCAGATCAATTTCTTCCATATTATAATTAAGAGCTGAATAAATAACCCGACCTGAACCATCACAAATATAAATTCGCGCGCCTTCTTCAGCAGAAATGGTGATCTTATTAGAAGCAGGATTTGGAAATACTTGATGCTCCTTTTCTGATTCAGAAATCGCTGGAATTGAATTGACGGGATCGCAAACAAAAATATTCGTTAAGTTATCATTCAAAACTACCAGTGTATCAGAATAAAATACGGGCGAGTAAGAAGCTTGATTTAATGGAAACGGATAAACCTGATTAGTAAAGTCATTAAAAGACATTACAGTATCTGTCCCGCAATTGCCATTTAAATCTTCAACAACAAGCATTATGTTTTCATAATTTACCGTCGTGCCAGAGTTTCCGCTAATGATCAAAAGGTTTTCCGCCAAAGTCAATTCAGTAAACGCATTGTTATCTTCATGTCCATACCATTTGAATACATCCAATACTCCACTACTATTGGAATGTGCAAGAAAAGCCTTTGTGTTAGTGGCGTCATAGTAATTCCCAACTATATAAACTCCACCGATACTATCTGCTACCAGATCGCTAACATAGCAATTGCCAAGTTGCTTAGACCAGATCGGAATTCCGGATGTATCGGTCTTCATAATATTTCCTCCCGGAATCAAAACAAAGTAGGAATCATTTCCAGCTGCTATCTTAGGGCTAGCCAAAAGATCAACACCATTTGTCCACACCTGATTTCCGTTGGCATCTATTTTTGTCCATAATGCATTTTGACATCCGGAATTACAAAACATATTGGATGCAACTAGGATCTCATTTGTGTTTGTGATTACCATATCAATTCCACCATCACTTACAATATTTGGTGTAGAAAATATATTTGTCCATAGGGAGTCTCCATTAAAATCAAATTTCGCAACGCTAAAACTTCCTGCAGGTGAACCCTTATTGAAAAGAATATAAATATTATCACTCTGATCAAGTGCCATTTTTACAAATCCTGAACTTATAGGAGAAGCGAAAAACTTTTGCCAGATAATATTTCCGGATGAATCTGTTTTTATAATTGAAATATGATTTGAAAACGGTGAACTGGAATAACATGATCCTGCAAAAAGATAATTACCATCTGCCATTTCAGTTACATCATGACCATAGTCAAAAGTAGTTGCAGGCAAATAATATTTCTTTAACCACAAAACAGATCCGTTAAGATCTGTTTTCATCAAAAACATTTTAGCAGCAGGCGATCCTCCAGTAGTTGTTTCGATTCCACCTGTAGTGATTATTTTTCCATCCGTTGTAAAACAAGTTCCGTTGCTAATTACTCCTCCTGAATAATCAAACTTCTCTGTGAAAAACTGACAAAAAGAATTTTGGGAGATTATTGAAAAGAAAAAAAATAAAGGAAGAAAAAAATGCCTTTTTGTAGAGAAAAAACGAGAGTGGAAAATTGTTTTCATTCTAGATTGAATTTAGCTATGAATTTAACTAAATTATTAATACCTAAAATGCATTTTACGCTACCAGCCACTTTCATGCTGCGAATAGAATAGAATGTAAGTGAAAGTCAGTGTAAGAGTATAAGTAAGACCGATTTTCATTAAAGTGGTCTTTCACTACTTACACATACATTTACACTTACACTGCAATTAGTAGCCCCAACCGTCCCTATTTCAAACCAATTAATCGAGGATTTAAAGAAATTAGGCCGTTTACTCGATATGGATAGCCGAATTTGAAGCATTTTCATAGCTCCAAAAAGTCGTATAAATACGATATTTATTTCAGAATTTCCTTTGTATGTTGCCTGCAAAATTCAATTCAGGTATAGATCAAAATTTACTATTTAAAAAATCATAAAAATACTTACGACCCAAAATTTATTTAAACCACTAACCCAAATCAATTATGAAAAAACTCTACGTATTATTATCATTACTTTTTATTTACTCTTCAGAAAGCAAGGCCCAACTTGTGAATGGCGATTTTGAAAATTGGGTAACGGATACTCAAACCGGCGGACTTATTCCGGATGGTTGGGGTAACTTTCATGCAGTTGTAAATACGCTCTCAGTAACACAAGCTGCAGGCAGAACCAGTACTTACTCTGCAAAAGTTACAGGTCAGATGGATGCGGGTGATTACATTGGTGGTGGTCTTCTTGCAGCAATTGTAACAAACGAATTCCCAACTTCCATTTCAGGTTATTGGAAGGTAATAAACCCTTCTGGCATTGATGAACTTGCAGTTAGTATTACGGCATATGATATCTTAGATAATTACATAGATTCGTATGAGTTTGGTTCAGGATTTGGCACAGCAGTTAACAATTGGACTTTTTTTACTCGGACACCATGGATTGTCAATGGAGTAGATCATATCCTTGTTACTTTTTTTATGCCTGACAATCCTTTGTCAAATACAATGTACTTTCAAATTGATGACATTACTTTAGGATTTCCGGCAAAGGTTGATGAAATGCAAAACATGATCACGAATTTAGTTGTAAAGCCAACAGTATCTAATGGAAATTTTTCAGTTGACTTAAGTTGCACTGGCAGTTATAATTTCAAATTCAATCTTGTTGATATGATGGGTAAGGTTGTAGCGC
This sequence comes from Bacteroidota bacterium, assembly GCA_031411835.1. Taxonomy (GTDB): domain Bacteria; phylum Bacteroidota; class Bacteroidia; order AKYH767-A; family 2013-40CM-41-45; genus JADKIH01. The sequence continues at coordinate 4,324 of JANOBV010000084.1, forward strand.
CAACAAAAGAAATGCACTTGTCATTAGGAACAAGAAACATAGAATTTAACAACAATTTACCGAATGGTATTTATTCTTTAGTTGTTTCGTCTGATAAAGGCCAAATGACAAAAAAGATTGTTATTCAGAACTAAATTAAATTGCACAACATCGGTGAATTCATAAACCGATGTTGTGCAAATTATATTTTAGCAATTTTTCTTCGAGTACATTATTTTTATAGTTTTTCTTTTCCCTTTAAAATATTAAGTCTTCGCAAATCGTTTGACTGATTCATGTAGATTATTCTACCTATGTCAGCTAACTCTGTAAAGCGAAATGAATCGCTCAATTTTTTTATTCTCTTAAACCAATTTATAATTGATTGCCAAACCGGGAAAAGATTACTAAAAAATGGTTCAAGGATGAAACCAGGCACAATTAAAAATTACTTGAGCCTGAAAAGACTACTAGAAGACTTTGTTAGAAAAAATCAGCTTTCTTTGAGAATTAAAAACTTAAATAATTGCACAAGTCGACAATTTTTAATTGAAAGAAAATATTGGAAAAAAGTTTATCGTGGATTAACTAATTACATGTACAAAACTAAAAACAACCACGACAACTATGTAGGGACAAATTTTAAATTGATAAGATCTTTTTTCAATTATTTGAACACTGAAAAAGGAATTGAAACAAAGCAATTACAAAAATTATTTTATCCAATCTCTGAGGAGATTCCGGTGATTGCATTGAATTCAGAGCAGCTCAATAAATTAATTTACGATAAAGAATTTGAAGCACAACTCCCCTACCAATTAAAAGTATCAAAAGACATATTTGTATTTGGCTGTACTGTTGGATTAAGATATTCTGACCTTTCTACCTTGAAAAGATCCAATATCGAAATCGTTTACAATGAACATTACCTTAAAGTGATCTCAAAAAAAACACAAGTATCGACACAAATAAAACTTCCTGACTTTTGCGTAAACATTTTAAATCGGTATAGAATAAAGAAATCATTCTTATTCCCGCACTTTCAACTTTCTACTATAAACAAATATTTCAGAAGGATTGGAGAATTAGCCGGATGGACTTACTTAGTTCATAAAAAAAGAAGAAAGCGTGGCTTGTTAAAGGAAATCATGACCAATAAGGATGAAAAACCATTTCGCTTCTGTGATCTTATTTCAAGCCATACGATGCGGCGAACAGCAATCACTACTTTGCTCAATTTAGGTATGCCCGAACATATGGTAAGAAAGATTTCCGGCCATGCATCTGGTAGTAAAGAATTCTTTAAGTATGTCCAATACTCGCAAAGTTACATCGACCAGGAAATGGATAAAGCACATTTAAAGTTAAAGTCGATGAACAAAACGAATTCAACAAATATCACTTAAACGACTAGTTATTCTGCTTTAAATGCATATTTTTGAATGATACAAAGATCTCCAAATTGAACTATTTCAGCAAGATATGTAAGTTTGAATATTACCCGTTTGGAATGCTCATGCCGGGGAGAACGTTGAGTACAGAGGATTATCGGTTTGGGTTTAATGACAAAGAAAATCTGAATGATGTAAAGGGAGTTGGGAAGTTACAAGATTATGGGATGAGGATTTTTGATCCGAGACTTGGAAGGTTTTTGACAGTTGATTCATTGGCAAATGAATATCCAATGTACTCTACCTATCAATTTAGCGGGAATTCTCCAATAATCATGATTGATAAAGATGGTTTAGAGCCGTCTTTAAGTCAAATGACAGATAATTACTTAAGTAAACACTGGTGGGGCGCACCTTTAAAAATTGCAAATAACGCATCATACCGAATTGCTAACGTGGTTACTGTTTTAGGTTCTGGATTGGGTATTGCGATGGTGAATTTTGGAAGCCAAATAGGCAATGGGAATTTTGAAGATTTCAGAAATGCGGATAATGTATTTAAACCTGCAGTGTATCAACTGAACCCCGTAACCTTTAATATTGAGGAAATGGATGGAGCTTCAGGAGAATTCTTACCGTTTAATTCAACAGGAAAAGAAGTACTGCAAATGACAGTGGATGTTCCATTAGGAGCGCTCCCAGTTGAAAAAGTTTCTGAATTTGCGGGAAAGCAAGTTGTGAAATATGTAGCGGATAAATTGATAAATGCTAAAGCAGAAGATAAAAAAGAAACCCAAACTTCATCGACACCGAATTCGAATAAAACTACATCACAGACACCTCAGAAAAAAACGGCCGACATCAGCAAAAAGCAAAGCAGTTTATATAAAATTCCTGCATCTAAAAACAATAGATGCGAAAAGGTGGATTCGTTTAAATAAAAATTTTATTAGGCATGGATTTTTTTGCAGAAATTATCGGTTTGCTACTCTTGGTTTATCCAGGTGCAATTATTCGATGGTTAATATTCAGAAGGAAAAAATTTGATGATTATGTCAAAGATGACCCGTATAAAAACGCATTTGCAATTAGTATAACACTTTTATCCTGCATTTTAATTAGATATATTCTAATTAAAATGGGATATATAAGTTGAAAGCACAAATCGAAATTTTAAATTGTTGGCAAAAAAATAATTTTATATATCGTATTAAAATTCTGAAAACTATATTGCGTTAATTTAATAATTGAGCTATAAAACGATATTGAATTGGGATCTTGGAGAAACTGCAATAATTGACGGTTACTACCCGTTTGGAATGCTCATGCCGGGGAGAACATTGAGTACGGAGGATTATCGGTTTGGGTTTAATGGGAAAGAGGATTTGAATGATGTGAAGGGGGTTGGGAAGTTGCAGGATTTTGGAGCAAGAATTTATGACCCGCGACTTGGTAGGTGGCTATCTCCTGACAAATTCGAGTATATGTTACCATATTTATCACCTTATAATGCAATGAGCAATAATCCAATTTTTAAAATGGATTCAGATGGAAATATAGATTTTACGTATCAAGTAGCAAAAAGAAAAAATGAAGACGGGTCTATGACTAAGGTCGTTAATGTAAAAGTAATTTACAAGGTCATTAATTTAAGCGACAGAGAAATTAAACAAGAATATTTTCAAGGTGTAAACAATGAATCTCGTGACTATTTCAATTACAAAAGTAATGACGTGGAATACTTAAAAGGAATAAAAGATGTTGAGGTAAATATCGATATTTCATTCAAAGTTGAAAAGAGTTTGGACAATGTAAAAAGTGGTGAAAATGTTTTACTCGTAGTTAATGAACTTAATGGTCAGAAGACAGCCAACGATCCTGCAGGTTTAGCGACAATGGGAGGTAATGTTGCCGCTGTCGAAGCGCAATATATTTTCGATCCATTATTTACATCTTTAGTATTACACGAGGTTGGCCATAATATGTCTTTAGAGCACATTGGAGAAAAGGGAAATGTAATGATGCCAACTCTGGATAATGGCAAAGACCTAGGAAATTTGAATTTAAGTGATCAACAAAAGGATAATTCATTTGGACGATATTATAACATAAATTTCCGTAGTGATACAAAAGGAAGTAATGTTCAAGGTGATGTTAAATCAAAAGCTAAGGACTTTAAATATGATAATGTGAAAAAATAGGTATGAGAATTATATTATTTACTTTGATTTTATTATTTGCAAGTTGTAATAAAACGAAGCTGATCAATTTTGATAAAGTCTTCATTAAAGTGCCCAAAAATTGGAATAAAGTTGATTTGAAATCAATTGATAGCAATAATGGATATATCAAGATCGATGAAAAAGACACCCTGTTTTACGAAGTTGGGTATTATACTAGTTCTTTAACAGAAGAACGAAGTAAGCGGATTGTTGATATATCTATGAAAGAAATCATAGATTCAACTGTTGACACATCTCAAATTATTTTTGTCAGTAATTATAAAAATGACTTAGATTATTATTATAAACAAAATGCGGTTTTTGAAAAAAAAGGCGTGTATTTGATTAAATATGTTTTTCCTAGATTTGCTGGAAATGGGATAACCGGTATTTACATTGATAGTTTATCAAATACTTCTTTGGGTAATATGAAATTAACAATTCGAGGGAATAATTTATCCAAAGAAAGCCAAGAAATAGTTATGGCGTTATTTCATCAATTAGAAATCAGAGACTAATTTTTCAAAGCGGCGAACAAAAAATGTAAGTACTCACAAATCACTTAAGAAATGTGCTTGCAACAATGACCGATAAGAAAGTATGTTCGATAATAACAATGACAAAGTTGCAGATTGGAGAGTTCCTGAAATTGCGACAGCTAACCACTACTATCCGTTTGGAATGCTCATGCCGGGAAGAACTTTGAGTGTGGAGGATTATCGGTTTGGTTTTAACGACAAAGAAAATCTGAATGATGTGAAGGGTGTTGGGAAGTTGCAGGATTATGGGATTAGGATTTATGATCCTAGACTAGCGAAGTTTTTAAGTGTCGATCCAATTTTAGCTCAGTTCCCTCATTTGACTCCTTACCAATTTTCTAGTAACAATCCAATCTTCAATATAGATTTAGATGGCCTTGAAGGCGTTCCTTCAAGAGATAAAAAAGATGGGACAACTACAGCAGCAACTTCAAGTACATTTGTCATGCGTGTTGATCCTAGTAAATCGAATGTGCCTGTTACTCACAATCCATCTTCAATAAGTAATTTCTTCAAGGGTATAGATAATTTATTCCCAATGGGAAATGCTAAAGTTGATTTTGGTGTAGAATTTAAAGGACCTTCAAATGGCAATAAAGCAAATCCAACTACTGGTCCAACTTTGGTAATTGAAAAAGAGACAATAGAATTTATTGAAGGGTTATTAGAACTTGGGCTTTCTAGGGAAAACCCTGTAACTCCTAAATCGCATTTAACAGATGAGAGAAATACTGGAACATCAGATAGGATGGAGCCAAAAGGGAAAGAAAAAATGTATGATCGGCAAGACGCTTCAAAAGAATCTGAAAAGAATAGCACTTCTGAAGACACTACAATTACAATTAGCACAAAGAAAAACATGAATTCATGGTTTGATGGCAATACCACAACAGAGTGGAAAGATACCACCGTTAAAAAGGAAGATCTTCCCAAAGTAAAAACGTATCGAGACGAAACAAAAACAAAATAACTTCAAATATTCATCAAAAGATTATGAGAAAACTGTATTCAACTGTTATATTTCTTTCAATATTCTCAGCATGCACCAATGATTATCGTGAGAAATATATAGTTTTAGAAAAGAAATATGCAGACTTAAAAACTGAAAATGATAAAATTAAAAGTCAAATAAATACTTTATCATTTTGGCCTGTAGCTATTTCAAAGTCGAATACAATAAAATTGGGCGAAACATACATGGTAAATATTAGGCTCGCAATAGTTGATACAGTGTCTCCTCCTTCAGTAAAGTTTGACATGCCGAAGGAACTTGGCGGAGATTTTAATAACCATTACGATGATTTTTACCAATGCTCAATTCTTGAGATCAAATCCAACAAAAGAGGAGTATTTGAAATTCCAGGTAAAATACATTTTGACCTTCTAGGAAAAAAAATCGAATCGGAATTCTCAATTTCTTATAATGTAAAATAGAATTCCTAACGGGCGGTAGTCATTTGCCATCACTAAAGTATCCTTTTTTTTGAGCTTCCCTAATTATAAAACTATTTAATTTTGATTTGTTCGTTAAAATAAAATCCTTAAACATTTTCTTTTGTTCCGATCTGGTATATATACCCATAAATTCAAACTTTTTAAGCACGGAATCTACCTCTGGTTTTCTAACTCTAGCTAAACTATTACTTGTTCTATATGTGACTGTATCACTACCAGGATAAAATCCAAACACATCAATGAATAAACCTTGTGCTGTTCTACATTTATATTTTCCATCAGGAGATAAGCTATAAATTGTTAGCTCTAATGTGTCGCTAATCGGCTCTTCCTTGATATCAAGATTTTCGTTAAAACAAATATTATTTGTTGAATCATTAACCTCGTTACAGACAAAACCTTTTTTCATGAAATTAGACTCATAATACAACCATTTTGCTGAGTCAAATCGGTTTTCTTTGACATCGCTTTTTTTGCATGAAAGAGCACATAAAATGATTAAGAATAATTTATTTATTTTCATCTTTAATTGGTTTCAAGGTGGATTTGTCAATACCGAACTCAGTATTATTTTTTCCATAAAAATAAATGTTCTTTGAGCCTACAATTACATCATTGACCCATTTATGATCTAGATCATCAGGACTAGGACCAAATTCATAAGGACCAATTCCTCCATTCTCGCCTTCATTTGGATGAGTATGAGCTTTTCCTGTTATCTCTCCGATCCCTTCTTCTTTTTCTGGATATGCCGAAACCCAATCGATAAAGCCTTTTGCTACATTATTTCCGGGCCTTAACAAATTATTCTTTTCGTAAATATAGGATCGACTTTCATTAAAATACCCTGGGTCATTAAAACCTGTTTTTGATTGTGGGCTTATATTATCTACTCCTACAATAGTATTTGAATTATAAAACGATCTAAAAGCATTTATGTCAAATGTCTTCCCAAGTGATCTTGATTGCAGATTCTTAAAATTGTCGTTTTGTGTTTTATTTTTAAAAGAAGAATGAAGACCAATCGCAAAAACCTTTAAATATTTATCGCTAACTATAGTAACTGCAGTTGGCAATTTGTCAATTGAAGTGAAAAGATGCTTTCCGCTTTGCGAAAAATAAACAGTAGTGTCACCATTTAAATCCATTACAACAATAGGATTATTTTCAAAAGACGAATAAGGAGATAGATTTGCATATTTATTAAAATATGCATCAACCCTCAGCCATTTTCCTATTCGAGAATCATACGATCTTGATCCAAAATCTACCGTTTTACCAACACCTTTGATGTCATCTAAATTTTCCTGACCATTAAACCCAAACCGATAATCCTCCGTACTCAACGTTCTCCCCGGCATCAACATTCCAAACGGGTAGTAATCATTCGCTGTAGCAATTTCAGGTACACTCAAATCAACAGCATTATCGTTATTATTATCGAACAATACTTTCTTATCAATGACTGTTGAAAGTACATTTTCTAAATGATTCGAAAGTTCATATATTTTCCTTCTTGACCAAGCTGAATAAAAATCTGGCTGAGTCGGTCGCAGAATCGAATAATTGAAAATATTCATTGGTGCTTTCATGCAATAAATTAGAATTTCAATTTGTTCGGACAACTTTCCTGATTTATTTTCTGACAGATTAAATACTCGGATAGCTTGTATCGATTTCTTTCTTAATTAAGGGAAATATGGAATTCTCAAATATTTTTTTAATCTTTCTTTTTTCCAAATAACTAAGGTTTGATTCAAGTTTCATTACATCTCCCCATTTTGTACCTGTATCTAATGACATGCACGTTTTTCCAAATGAATCTGTGAATATGGAAATTTTAAATACATATTTTTCATTCGAAAAATTTGATATAAAAAAGAACTGATCATTGGTGTTAGCACCATAAATTGAAGAATCGGATTTTATTAACTCTGGTTTTTTTAAGTAACAGTTATTTATTGATTCCATTAAACATTTTTTTGAAATATCATTGAAAGTATAAATTTCAATATTACCAATAACTCCGCCACATCCAGTGCTTAGAGAAGATGTTATAATTAAAAAAATCATTACGATTCGAAAATTCAATTTGAATATTTTCATTATTCTAGTCTTTTAACACGTTTCATCGATCGCATTCTTAATTCAACTAAAGTTTCTACTTAATTTATCTTGGATATTGAGTCATTTTTAAATACATCCAAAGGAAAATTAAAATTTGAGTACAACTTAAAATGCACTTTGTCCTTTATTCTTATAGAGTAGTATTATTTCTTATTTTCAATTCGCATTTGATTCAATTTATTATTTATGAGTAGTCCAAAACCTTTAATAACCGAATTTGCTCTTGCGACAGTTGACTTTGAAATAGGAGCATTTGTATATGGATCAATCTCACCTTTGGAAGCTTGATTGATTACATTATTTGCAGCAATAACCAATTTTAAATCTGCGCCTAATGTTTGTGTAGACAATGCTCCTGAAACGCCACTTTGTTTTAGTGCATCATAATCCTTATCATGTTGCAAAGCAGCGGCATCAACCAAATCAGTCGGCTCACGTCTATAATCAGGTCTCTCAAGTCCATTTTCAATTACTGTTGGGTTTTCAGGGCCTATATATACTGTACCATTACTTCCAAATCCCATAAAATCTCCAAGATTAGACAATGGCCCATCAGGTAAAAAGGAATTTGTTGCGTGTCTTGGCATTATTTCTCCTGTCCCTTTTATAAATTTACCATCCAAGTTGAGTATTTCACACCCAACTGACCACCCCGTTTCACTCTGAACTGACACCCTGTTTCAGCGGCAACTGACCAGGCGTTTCACTGTCAACTGACCAGGCGTTTCACTACCAACTGACCAGGGCATT
>JANOBV010000085.1:0-19685 GCA_031411835.1 Bacteroidota bacterium
CAGATGAAGGCGCAGATAAAATCGCAGATGAAGGCGCGGATTTTTGAAGTTCGATGTTTGAATTATCTCTTTCGGAATTGAGCTGCGACAATCCCTGCTGCCACCGATACATTCAATGAATCCGGTAATCCATTCTTGGCATTGGAGAAAATTGGAATAGTCAGTGCTTTCGTAATGTACTTTTCTATTTCAAGTGAAATACCGTTTGATTCATTTCCTAAAACAATAAACCCGGATTGAGAAAGTTCGGCTGTAAAAATATTTTCACCTTCCATTAGTGTTCCATAAACTGGCAACTTATTTTGCGCGAGATTATCTCTGAACAATTCAGCGAGATCTTTATAAACAACTTTCAAATGAAATAGCGAACCCATTGAACTTTGCACAACTTTCGGATTGAAACAATCAACTGAATCGTTGGAACAAATTATTTCGTCGATGCCGAACCAATCTGCGATGCGACATAAGGCTCCAAGATTACCCGGATCTTTTATATTATCTAAAACTAATTTCAATCCGTTCGACATATCAATAGCAACATCTGTCGGTGGCATTTCTACAACGGCAAGAACAGGTGAGGCCGTAGTGAGCGCGGTGATCTTCGACATTTCGTCTTCAGTACATACTTCACATGAAATTTCTCCCGACAAACGATTTCGATTAATATAATCAGGTGTAGCAAAAATGGTTAGAACTTTCCATCCACTGAGTAAAAGATCAGAGACTACTTTCTCGCCTTCAACAATAAATACATTTTCAAGATTTCGGAATTTCTTATTGTGAAGAGCAGTGACTTCTTTAATTCGATTTTTAGAGAGCATTTAGGCTTTAATTAGATTGAAAACGGAAATTTCCGGCAAGATACCAACTCTGCCCGGATATCCGAGAAATCCTAAACCTCTGTTCACATATAATTTTTGATGCTCTTGTTCGTATAGATCAGCCCATTGTTTATACATGTACTGAACGGGACTCCATTTGAATCCGGGAATTTCAATTCCGAATTGCATTCCGTGCGTATGACCCGATAAAGTAAGATCGACATACTGATATTCAGAAGTGATCTGCGTATTCCAATGCGATGGATCGTGTGAAAGAAGAATGTTTACTCCTTGCACTTGATAATTCTCCGTTGCTTTTTTCATATCGCCATAGCGAGAGAAATTTTTCTTTCCTGAATAATTTTCAACACCGATCAATCCGATCTTCGCACCATCTTTTTCAAGATAGGTATGCTCATTTAACAAGAGCTTCCATCCTACTTCACCATGAAATTCTTTAAGCTTGTCTAAGTTTTCAATTTTACTTTCAATACTTGGCCAATTATAATAATCGCCATAATCATGATTTCCAAGAATAGAAAACACACCATGAGGAGCTTTAAGTTTTTGAAACACTTCTCTAAATGGCAATGCTTCTGTGTGGATGTCATTCACAAGATCGCCGGTAAAAAAGATCACATCAGGTTTTTCATTCATGATTAGTTCAACAGCTTTTGCAAGATGTTCTGTTGTATTAAAACTTCCTGTATGTAGATCTGAGATCTGAATTACTTTCATTCCCTCAAATTGGGAAGGCAAATTTTTGAATGCAATATCTCGTCGATGGATCTTATAGTTGTATGCGCCTTTCACCATTCCATAGATCAGGGAGAAGAATGGAATTGCACTGAGAATAAATCCCGACTTCACAAGAAAATCGAGACGTGAAACTCTGAAGCTTTCACTAACTTCAGGTGAAGAAGAAAATTTGAGTGCAATCCAGCCGAACAGAAAACGGAAAAGACGAAGCACATCATCAAGCAACATAAATGCTACAACAATAATCTTCGACAAATAAATTATAAAGATCATTGCGAATGAATAAACACGCAATGCTTTTGGCCATGTGTGCCAATCGATCCATTGACCAAGAAACATCGTGAAGATCGACAACGCAGTGATCGACCAATACATCCAGAAAACTATTCTTTGCGTGGAAATACTTTTGTTCTGAAACAACAATTTTACTCCTTGAAAGACGTAGATGTCGATTAGGAATAAAATGACAGCAACTATTAGGATGCGGATGGACATAAATTTTTCGGGAATTGGTTACTAAGAGGTAGACGGAAAACTCTTTGAAATATTTTAATGAAAAATGAAGAATGAAAAATGAAAAATTGCGGAATTCGAATTGCGGATTTTGATACCCCGCGTTCATTCTTCATTTTTCATTCTTCATTTTTCAAGGGTTTAGGCGCGACATTACCCACTTCCCCGTTTTTGATTTTTTGAAGAGAAACCGATCATGAAGTCGGCTTTGGCGGCCTTGCCAGAATTCGATTTGTGTTGGTTTAACACGATAACCACCCCAATGTTTTGGGCGAGGGACTTTTTTTCCGTCGAATTCCACTATAAGTTTTTCAACACGACCTTCGAGTTCTTGGCGATTAGAAAGTGTTTCACTTTGATTAGAAGCCCAAGCACCAATTTGACTTTCACGAGGACGAGAAGCAAAATATTTATCTGACGCTTTTTCAGGAAGTTTTTCGACAACACCGCGGATACGAACTTGTCGTTGCAATTCGGGCCAAAAGAAATTTAGAGAGACGTTTTTATTCTCTTTCATTTCGCGTCCTTTCGCACTATTATAATTCGTAAAAAAGTTAAATCCTTTCTTATCAAGATCGCGAAGTAAAACAATACGCGAATCAACAACTCCTTTCTTATTTGCTGAAGAAAGAGTCATAGCGGTTGGCTCGAAAACTTTAGCTGTCAGTGCATTTTCCATCCAATTATTGAATTGTTTGAAAGGATCTGAGCTGATCTTTTTCTCATCTAGAGAACCGATGTTGAAATCGACCCGTAGATTAAATATCTCGTCTTTTAATTTTGTCATAATCGTGAGTACAAACATCGTAAAAATATGGAGAGAAAAAGGGATGAAAGTCACTAATTAGGACTAAAATGATTCAAAATAGAAGACAAACTCCGATTTCAAGCAAATTACTGACATTTAAGAAATACGGAATTCTGACAGAAATCAAGCTAATTGAAATAGTGGATGTAAGTTTTCCACACTTTCTTCTTGAACACCTGCTCTAATTTGTGGTAAAATAGATCATGTTCTGCGACGACAATCTGACCGGAAAAAATTAACACAACTTAATTGCTTATTTAAATTAAAACTCATGAGACGTAAAGCAGTACATCTAGATCCGGAAGTTGGAAGAATATTAATATCTGAGCCCTTTTTATTGGACTCATATTTTAAACGCGCCGTCATACTTTTAGGCGAGCATAGTGAAGAAGGAACGGTTGGTTTTATTCTTAACAAACCAACAGATATGAATTTGAATGATGCTTTGGAGGATTTTCCTCCATTCGATGCACCGCTTTATTTTGGAGGTCCGGTTCAGACAGACACTATTCATTTCCTACATACACTAGGACAAAAATTGGAAGGTAGTAAAGAGATACTTCCCGGAATATTCTGGGGTGGCGATTTAGAGATGTTAAAACTTTTAATCGATACACATCAAGTTTCAAAGAATGATATTCGGTTTTTCGCTGGTTATAGCGGCTGGGAACCACAACAATTAACAGAAGAATTAAAAGGACATACATGGCTTATTTCGAATTGCCAGAAAGACTTTGCATTTTCAGATCACCCGGAAGATTTGTGGGGAGAAGTATTGAAAACAATGGGAAGTCAATATGCAATTCTTGCTAATTTTCCTGATGATCCAAGTCTGAATTAAGACTGAAAAGAGATATAATTAACGTTTGTTTATGACTAAGGCCTTTCTTCGGAGAGGCCTTTTTAATTTTCGTAAATCGCTTAACAATTTTAACTTTGTGGTTCAATAATCTAGCAATTACCGTTCTGTGCACAGTACACTGTTTCTGTTTCTAATAATTATTCTACAAAGAGACAGAGAAAAAAGAAAAAAACTCCACACACCACGTAGTTTAACCACAATAAAAAAAATGATTAAAACACATCTAAAAGCCATAATTTTCATTTTTCTGTTTTCAATAAGTTTTACTGCCAAAAGCGGTGAACTTTCTAATTTGGTGATGAAGTATTCTGCTTCAAATTCATTTCAGAAAGCAGACCACACGATCTTTTCGAATGTTCAACCAATGAATCAGGAATTGAACAGTACTGTTGATGCTTACAAATTATTAAGTCCAATAGAATCGGAACTAAAAAAGATAGTTGCTGAAAAACCTTCCTTCTTACGTTTGACATTTCCTGATCCGAATTCGAATGGGGCAATTACTGTTCTTCTTTTTGCAAAAAATATTTATACAAGTGATTTCAAAATTACATCTAGTGACAATTCAATTGTTGCTCCATTGAAAGTTGTCAATTATCGTGGCGCTATTGAAAACAATAAAAATTCTTTTGCAGCAATTTCAATTTACGAAAATGAAGTGATGGGATTGATCTGTGATGACCGTGGAAATTTTAATTTAGGGAAAATAAAAAACGACAATCAGAATACACACATTTTTTATAATGAAAAAGATCTTACTAAAGCGAATCCATTTGTATGTGGAACAACAGAAGATCTAAAGAAGGCAAAAAGCAATAATCGTATTGGTGGAAACAATAACACAACTTCATCAACAAACTGTGTAAATTTTTATTGGGAAACTGATCAAGATGTTTTTACAGACAAAGGGTCTACAGGCCTTGTGAGTTCATATATCAATGGACTCTTTAATCAGGTTTCTACTTTGTATGCGAATGACGGCATTTCTGCAAATTTAGAATCACTTTTAATCTGGAATACAGCAGACCCTTATAACGGTCCAAGTACAGGAGATTATCTTTCGGAATTTGGAACGACAAGAACATCATTCACCGGAGACCTTGCACATCTAATTGGTTACAATGGCGGTGGTGGTATTGCGTGGGTAGATGTATTCTGCGGATCAACAAATTACAAAATGGGATACAGCGGAATTGATCCAACTTACAACAACGTTCCAACTTATTCTTGGACAGTAGAAGTTATTTCACACGAACAAGGACACAACATGGCTTCAGAACATACGCATGATTGTGTATGGAATGGAAACAGTACAGCAATAGATGGCTGCGGACCGGCATCAGGTTATGCATCTAGTCCGGGTGGATGTGCACAAGCAGTAATACCAGTGAAAGGAACCATCATGAGTTACTGTCATCTTTCAGGAGGTAATGGAATAAATCTAGCACTTGGATTTGGACCACAACCAACAGCTCTAATTTTAAGTCGTATAAATTCATCTTCTTGTCTTACTCCTTGTGGCGCACCCGGAATTTCAAATGATGAACCTTGCAATGCAACTGCATTAACTGTTAGTACTTCGTGTAATCAAGTTACTTCAAATAATACAGGTGCAACTAATTCATCTGTTGCTTTATTAACAGGATGTGATGGAGATGGAGCAGGCGATCTTTGGTTCACTGCTGTTGTTCCAGCTTCAGGAAAATTGCACATCAATACATTTGCAGGTGATCTCACAGATATGGGAATGGCAGTATACACTGGAACAAATTGTTCAACTTTGACATTTTTGAGTTGTTACGCAGGTGGAAATGCAACTACTTCAACAATGCCGTTTGCACAAATAAATACAGGACTAACACCAGGGTCTACAGTTTGGATAAGAATGTGGGATGTAAATAATGATAACTTCGGAGCATTTACAATTTGCGCAACAGATCCTTGTACTGCAACAACAACTATTACAGGACCGACAACTGCGTGTTCATCAACTAACCCACAATTATGTGCGACTGCAGGAGCAACTACTTATTTATGGACTCCCGGAGGAGCTACAAGTGCTTGTATCAACCCATCCTCATCAGGAACATACACAGTTACAACAACAGATGCAATCGGATGTAGTGCGACAGACACTCACACCATTACTATATTTACAAATCCAACAGCATTAATAACAGGGCCAACTACAGGCTGCACAGGAACGTCTGTACAGATCTGCGGTAATGCCGGAACGTTTACTTATGTATGGTCAACCGGTGCAACTACACAGTGTATAAATTCATCAAGTACAAATTCATATTCTGTGACAATCACCGATTCACAAGGTTGTACATCGTCTGATTCTCATACAGTAACTTTTGGAAGTAGTATTTCAGTTAACATCACAGGACCTGCAAATATTTGTTCAGGAAGTGGAACACAAATTTGTGCTGATGCCGGTTTTAGTACTTATGCTTGGTCGAATGGTGCAACAACACAATGCATCACTCCTACTTCGTCGGGCACATACACTGTGAGCGTTTCAGATGCAGGCGGATGTACTGCTTCAAATTCAAAAGCGATTACAATTATTTCTGCTCCAACAATGACAATCACAGGCCCATCATCTGGTTGCGCAAATTCGTTCCCGCAATTGTGTGGAGGAGCCGGATATTCATCTTATGCGTGGTCAAACTTAGAAACAACTCAGTGCATTGCACCGTCAGGCTCAGGAACATTTACGGTAACAGGTACAGCTGCTAATGGATGTACATCAAGTTTATCACAAGCAATAACTATTTTACCAAATCCTTCTGTAAGTATTTCCGGATCTACAATCGTTTGTCCGGGAACAACAACACAATTATGTGCTGTTACAGCAGGTGGAACATATTCATGGTCGAATGGTGGAATCTTATCTTGCATCAACGTTGTAGATTCAGGAACATATGTTGTTACTGTAACGGAAGCAAATGGTTGTACAAGTTCTGCATCTCATACACTTGCAAATTACGCTATCACAACAGCAGCTATTACAGGTCCAACAAATGCATGCTTTGGTTCCGTTTCTCAGCTGTGTGCGCCGGCAGGATTTTCAACTTACACATGGTCAACAGGGGCAACAACACAGTGTATCAATGCAACAACAAGTGGCACATATTCAGTTCAACTTACAGATGCAAATGGTTGCACAGGAAGTGCAAGTCATACGTTAACTGTTGGTTCAAGTTTGAATCTTTCAATAACTGGTCCGGCAGGAGTTTGTCCGGGGCAAACAGCTCAACTTTGTGCATCGGCAGTAGGAACAACTTTATGGTCGAATGGTGCAACAACACAATGTATCACTCCAACAACATCCGGAACTTATTCGGTGACTGTAACAGACGGATTTGGATGCACAGGTAGCGCATCAAAAGTATTCACTGCATACCCTGCATTTTCTGCAGCCATCACCGGACCAACAACTGCATGTTTTAATAGCAATCCACAGTTGTGTGCTCCTGCAGGAACAGGCTATCAGTATTCTTGGTCGAATGGACAAACTACACGATGTATCAATGCAAACACAAGTGGAATTTATACTGTCACAATTACGAATGCAAATGGTTGTACAGCGTCAGGGTCAAAAGGGTTGACAATTTTTTCGCAGTTGAATGCAACAATTTCAGGACCGAATTCATTGTGTCTTGGAGCTGTTGGACAATTGTGTGCACCAACCGGTAGTACATTGTATCAATGGTCAACGGGAAGTACTACCAGATGTATCAATGTGAATTCTTCAGGAACATATACCGTAACCATTACAGATGGAAACGGATGTACAGCCAGCAGCTCTTTACCTGTTACATTCGCTTCGAGTATAACGACTGTGATCACAGGAACACATACACCATGTCCGGGATCACCATTGCAACTTTGTGTTCCATCAGGTTACGTAGACTATACTTGGAATACTGGAGAAACAACAGAATGTATTGATGTAAATTCAAACGGAAATTATTCAGTTACGATTCACGATGTAGTTGGTTGTGTTGGAAATGACACGCATGTTGTTGTCTTCAATAGCTTACCTCCTGTTTTGATTGCCGGTCAAAATGTACTTTGTCAAGGGGAAGTTGGAATCCTTTGCGCTACTTCCGGTTATACATCATATTTATGGAATGACAGTACAATTCAATCGTGCAATACGGTAGACACTGCAGGAACATACAGTGTGATCATAACCGATGCAAATGGCTGCACAAATTCAACTTCAACACCGGTCACTGTAACAGATATTAATCCGATAATCACTTATTCGGCTCCGGATCTAATTGCAACTCCGACAGGTTTACAATATTTGTATTCGTGGACATACAATGGAGTTCCATTTGGCGGAACAACGAATACCGTCGTACCCGATCACACAGGATTCTACACCGTTACAATTACTGATCAAGTGTCAGGTTGTATCGATTCAATTTCCTATTACCAATTTATGGTTGGTGTAGATGATCTTTCAACAAAAGATCAAATCCGAATTTATCCGAATCCAATTTCAAATGAATTGATGAATATCGCTTTTGATTTCAATGGGACAGAAAAGATCTCTATTCAAGTGACAGATGCTCTTGGGCAAATTCTAATTCAAGATCTGTTTACGAAGACCGGTATTTACACAAAGCAAATTCGTGTCGCTGATTTGGCTTCGGGAATTTATCTTGTGAATATCAAAGGTGATGGTTGGAGGAAGACTTGGAAGGTTATAAAAGAATGAAGAATGTTTAGCGAGAGAATTCTTGCTATTTTTATAAGAAATTGAGAAAGGCGTACATTTAGATGTGCGCCTTTTTTTGTGCAAAAATCGCTTTTTAAAACCTTCATAACTAACACATTCTTAACATTTAGGACAACATCACTTAAACTTGACTCGTATAGGATTTGGTATTAAATTGTCCTCGCTAACTAACCACCATGTTTAATATTCGAAAATGCAGTTCAAAGGTAATTTTACCTGTTTTATTAAGTCTTTGCTTTTCTTCAAAGGCCACACCAACATTATTTATTACTCAAGATTCTACTTGGTCGGGAACAGTTTTAGTGGAT
This sequence comes from Bacteroidota bacterium, assembly GCA_031411835.1. Taxonomy (GTDB): domain Bacteria; phylum Bacteroidota; class Bacteroidia; order AKYH767-A; family 2013-40CM-41-45; genus JADKIH01. The sequence goes on from JANOBV010000085.1 coordinate 8,831, forward strand.
CAAAATGTAGAGGTCTTGAACGGAAAAACGCTGACGATTTTGGCGGGATCTGATATTAAATTAAATCCCGGAATTTCTGTAACTGCTGATTCAAATTCTGCAATTCGAATTCAAGGAACTGACATCTCTCCCATTAATATTTCACCGGCAATTTCGGGAACTTATTGGTATAATTTCCATGCTTCACAACCTGGATCGGTGCTTGAAGTAATGCATGCAGATGTTGAAGGCGGACAATTAAAAGTATCGAATGGTGGCGTTGGGAATATTCAATTTAGCAAATTGCACAACTATAATCAGGGAAGTAATCCTATTATATATACAACTGATGCCGATTCGATCTATGTGAACAGCACGCAAGTCAGCGATTATTACGAGATCAATATTGTCCGAACATTGGCTTTAGTAGAAAACTGTCTGTTTGAATTTACTACGGCAGATGCTATCGATTTCGATAATGCACCTTTAGGAACAATGATCAGAAATACAACCCTACGAAATGGCCGCGGATTTAATATCGATGGAATTGATTTCGGAAAAGTTGATTTCACTCCGCCGGGTTCACAAGCACGAGTAGAAAATTGTTTGATCTATAACTTCAGCGATAAAGGAATTTCAATTGGCGAAGGTTGTTTAGGAGTTGTTGTCACAGGCACATTGATCTACCGTTGCGGTTCCGGAATTGCCGTTAAGGATAGTTCGCTGGCTACAATTTATAATAATACTTTTTACAATTGTGAATACGGAATTGAGGTCATTGAAAAGAATGCAGGTTTAGGTTCCGGTCATGCAGTAGCATACAATAATATTTTCTGGGCAAATGAAGTAGCTTCAACATTAGTTACTCTTGACGGAACACTTGATCTGTCCTACTCCAATGTTCAAGAATCAATCGCAGATTCGTCACGAAATGTATTTTCGTTGAACCCATATTTTGAAGATGTAACTGCCGACGATTTTAGACTTAATCCACTTTCACCATTAATTGGTATAGGAATGAACGGCGAAGACCTTGGAGCTATTTTTCCTGTTGGTGGAATTCCTATTCCTGACGATGAATTGATTCTTGGACATCCGCAAGCGAACATGAAATACAAAGGTGATAGCACAATAAATATCTATTGGTCAGCCGGAAATCTGATCCAGGCGGTTGATATAGAATTTTCAATTGATGGCGGAAACACGTGGCAAGAACTTGCAAATAATTTGACTGCAAGAGATGAAGCATACACATGGACAATTCCAAATGTTTATTCATCGCAAGCTTATATAAAATTAATTGACCACAACGATACAACTAATGAGTCTGTAAACATATTACCATTTCTAATTTTACCTGATGGCGATACGACACAATTACCAAGATATTCAATTGCATCTGGCTTTTATACAAATCCTATTGATGTAAGCATTTCTGCACCTGTGGGAAGTGTGATCTATTATACGCTTGACGGATCTGATCCGAGTGATCGATCACTCGTTTACTATGGCCCGATCCATTTTGCAGAAGATTCAATTCCTGCAGGTCAACCTGAATTGAATATAACAGCTTCCGATTTTCCACATCCTCCCTATTCATATATTAGATCTGCTCCCATTACTTTTATAGGACCGATGCACAATTATTATGCGAGTCCGAGTTCGACATTAATGAAAGCAGGAGTTTTGCGTTCGCGTGTTTATACGCCCGGACAAGGTTTAGGAAATATTGTAACGTCGACATATTTTGTTGGGCCTGATATCAGAGAAACATTTAATGTCCCTGTTATTTCATTAGTAACAGATCCGCAAAATTTATTTAATTACTACACCGGGATTTATATTCCCGGAGCTACATTTAACGGAAATGCATTTACAGGTAATTATGAGTTATCAGGACTTCAATCAGAGCGGCCTGCAAGTTTTGAATACTACACTCCAACAGGCGAACAAAAACTTTCTTTGGAAGTTGGAATTAGAACAAGAGGAGAATGGATACGAAATCTTGGGCAAAAAGCGTTGACTGTTTATGCAAGATCAGAATACGATACAGAAAATAATTTCGATTACAGTTTCTTTCCCGGGTTAAAGAAACCCGGTACACAAAAGAAAATGGATGAATTCAAAAGGATCATTCTGCGTAACAGTGGAAATGAATGGGGTATTCCGCAGAACACAATGTGCCGCGATGGTTTGATTCAATCATTGTTTGATCATCTTGATTTAAAATATCAAGCATATGCTCCATCTGTTGCATTTATTAATGGAGAATATTGGGGAATTCATAATATCAGAGAATTGAATGATGCATGGGGTATTCAGAAGAGCTACATCATCAATCGCGATAGTGTGATTATGATGGAAGATAATCTCGATGGAGAATTTCAACTTATTACGGGACGTGCAGGTGAAGAATCTGAATTTATTTCACTAAAAAATTTCATTAATCAAAATGATTTAACTGTTCAATCAAATTATCAGTATGTATCCGAACATTTAGACCTCGAAAATTTAATCGATTATTGGTCAGTAACAGCATTCACTAATAAAAGAAATATAAATCACAATCAATCATATTGGAAAATGCGAAACGGTCATCCCGGACCAAATGTAAAGGAAGGCCAAGATGGGCGCTGGAGATATACTGCAAATGATTTTGATGGCGGATTTTATAATCCTGATTTCGACAATCTCAATTTTATCATTACTGAAATGGCAGATTCTATTTTCAAAAGATTACTTACCAATCAGGGATTTAAAGAACAATTTATTTCCAGGTATGCAGATCTAATGAATAGTTCTTTTGACACACAAAGAATTTTAGATAGAATTAATGAGATAGCATCCACAATTGAATCTGAAATGCCTCGTCATATAGGTCGATGGGGAACACCATTAAGTATTCAAGATTGGTATGAAAACATTGATTCGCTTCGCGATTTCGCAAATTCGAGAGTAGATTTTCAACGTTCGTATTTACTAAGTCAATTTGGATTGAATACACAAAAACAATTAACTGTGGATGTCGATGATCTATCGCATGGAAATATTAAAGTAAATACAATTTTGATCAATTCTACTTTACCCGGAGTCCGTCAGCAATTATATCCGTGGACCGGAATCTATTTTGAATATATTCCGGTAACGATTACAGCAATAGCAAAACCCGGATTCAAATTTGTGCGTTGGAAAGAAACAGGATCAACCAATCCGGTTACGACATTTTATTTGTCATCCAATTCAAGACTAACAGCAATTTTCGAAATTGATTTTTCAAATACAAGTGGAGAGCTTGTACTTTATCCAAAGCCACCGCTTGATGGAAAAGTTTACCTGAACGATTATCATCGAGTCGTTGTTTACGACATAACAGGTAAAGAAGTCATTGCTGAACAAACTACGAGAGTGTTGAATGTTTCACAGTTAGCAAAGGGAATGTATATTGTGAGAGATGAGATGGGGAAGGAAGCGAAGCTAGTTATAACTAACAACTGATAATGAAAAATTTCGGAATGTGGAATTTGGATTTCGTGTTGGCGATATTGATGAATGATGAATAAATTATTTTAAGTTGAATTGTTAGCCAGTGTAAGAGTAAGTGTAAGCTGCGTATTTCATAGTTGCCTACTTACACTACTTACACATACTCTTACTCTTACACTTCTTGGTGGAGCTGGAGGGAGTTGAACCCTCGTCCAGACAAGCAATCAATACGCTTTCTACATGTTTAGTGTTTATTAGTTGTCAGCGGAATGACTGCTAAACACGCGCTATCATCCAACGTATTTTCCTTGAATCTTAGACCTGATGCAGGAAACATCATCAGAGAGCATTCACCATACGATACCTTAATCATGAAAACGGGTGAACAGGTTCTCAAAAGGTAGAAAGCGGATTAATCTTCTGATTAAGCGGCTAACGCGTAATTGTTGTTGCCAGTTAGGCATTTGGGAACCGTGTTTTACGAGGCTTACTCCCGACCCTCGACATGCTTACATACCAATTTCACCCGCTGTCAAATCCGGGCAGCCCCAGGTTCATTAGTTGGGCGAAGATAGGCATTTTTTTGTTTGTAGCTTTCAGGTTTGCAGGTTCAAAAGTTGGGGTGTAGTCTGCAGACTACACCCCAACTTTGCTAGTTACTACGAAGCCAACCCGACGCTCGGCGGAATTAAAAAATTCCGCCTACGCGTAGTTTGTCAATTGATACTTTCAACGAATTCGTTGACTCCCGCGCTCGGCGGAATTTTTAATTCCGCCGACACGTAGTTTGTCAATCGATAGCTTCAACGAAATCGTTGACTCCCGCGCTCGGCGGAATTTTTAATTCCGCCGACACGTAGTTTGTCAATTGATAGCTTCAACGAAATAGTTGACTCGCATAAATCAAAATATTAAAAATAAATTCTGCAAAATCTGTATGTAGGCGGAATTAAAAATTCCGCCTAGCTTCGTGTGAAATGCTCGCCATACCCAAGCTCGGCGCACCCGCGCTCGGCGGAATTTTTAATTCCGCCGACACGTAGTTTGTCAATCGCTAGCTCCTATGAAATATTTGCCTCGCAAAACTTCTAATAACTAATAATAAATTCTGCAAAATCTGTGTGTAGGCGGAATTAAAAATTCCGCCTAGCATCTGGGAGCGCATCTATTGGTCCGAAATCATTTAGCCTAAATCAACAGCAATCCTCGCCCCCAACTCCGCATTATTAAACACCAACGAAATATTTGACTCCAAACTTTCTCCCCCAGTTGCATCAGCAATAAATTTCAAAATGAAAGGAGTTGTTTCTTTTCCAATCACACCTTTATCTTTTGCAGATTTAAGGGCAGCAGAAATATGAACTTCCATTTTTTCAAACGGATATTCTTTGTCGGCGGGAATTGGATTGGCGATCATCACTGAACCATTCAAACCCATTGCCCATTTCGCTTCTAAAAGTGCAGCGATCTCTTTAGTAGTATTTAATTGTAATGGTGTTGAGAAACCACTTTTGCGTGAATAGAAACTTGGAAAATCGGGACTACCAAATGTAACAACCGGAACACCGAGTGTTTCTAAATATTCTAATGTAAGTCCGATGTCAAGTATGGATTTTACTCCTGCGGAAACTACTGCAACATTCGTTTGAGCCATTTCAGTTAGATCGGCGGAAATATCCATTGTTGTTTCTGCTCCACGATGCACGCCTCCTATTCCACCGGTGACAAATATTTTTATTCCGGCCATGGATGCGATTCGCATGGTTGCTGCTACTGTAGTTGCGCCATTTAATTTTTGTGAAACAACATATGGCAGATCTCGCAGACTAACTTTCCAGACACCTTTAGAATTACCAAGTAATTCCATCTGATCATCATCAAGTCCAACGTGAATGTTTCCATTCAGAATGGCAATCGTAGCCGGTGTTGCTCCATTGGTACGAACGATCTTTTCTACTTCGCGTGCAGTAGCAACATTTTTCGGATACGGCATTCCGTGTGAAATGATCGTAGACTCAAGGGCCACAATTGGTTTCTTCTTTTCAATTGCTTCTTTTACTTCTGCTGAAAAATGTAAAGGGAAACTCATTTTTGTTGGAGTGAAATTTTTTCTTCTAACAATGCCGGTGAAAGATCATTCCTGATCGCGCCGAAAACTTCGAGTAAACAAGAAGCTGCTGCTTGGCCATATGTGATACAATCTTTCATCGACTTATCTTGTAGCCACGCCCAGATCCATCCTGCAAGCAATGCATCGCCTGCGCCATTCACATCTTTTACGCTTACACGCGGAGCCGGTATCGATGAAACATTACTTCCATCTGAAAACAAAGAACCATCGGCACCCCGACTTAACCAAACGTTTTTAAATCCTAGCATGTGAAGATGTGCAATTTTTTCTTCAGGAGTAACGTGAGCGTCATGCTCAAATACTGCAAGCTCTTCGCGATTGGGTTTTACGAGTAATAATTTTCCCGGCAAAGCATCTCTTAATCGTGATGCTTTCGGAACAGAAACTGTTTCAATGATCAATGGCACATCATTCTCATTGCAGAATTTGATTAGCCACTTTAATGCATTCACTGATAAATTACAATCTGCAACAACTACTGAAGCATTCAAAATTATTTCCGAACGACTTTGTAAAAAATCTGTATTTAACATCACATCCGTTTCTGAACTTACTGCGCCGATATGCAGATCGCCTGCAGGCGTAGCAATCGATGCAAAGGTTCCAGTAGGTTTATCGAGCCAAACAGTTCCCTTCATTGATATACCAATGTCAGTACATTGTTTTGCCATCCAATGTCCATCAGGATCATCACCAAGAACAGTGATCAATTCAACAGGGATATTAAGAAGCGATAAATGATGCGCAATGTTTCTCACTACACCACCGGGACTACGATGCATTGTCGCAGGATTGGAAGTATTCAAAACCGGGGTTGCATCGCATCTGAATGTTAGGTCGACTAATGAAGCGCCGACACAAACTACAGGCTTGTTTTTATTCGAAGAATTATTTTCTGACATAGAATTTAAAGTAATGTTTTCATCAACTTCCATAAAAAAGAAAGCTCTACCATGGGCAGAGCAATTTACATCATTTTTCGATTTAACAAGGGTAGAATTTAATGCTTTTTAGAGAGCAAAAACGCTTTAAACTCTTCATAATCAGAGTCCATAAAATCAGCTACTTTCTTTTTATTGCGTAGTCTTTCTAAAGCTTCAGGGATATCGATCTTACGGCCTAGGACTTTCTCAACGCTCTCGCTGAATTTAGCAGGATGAGCAGTCTCTAAAATTACACCGACACTATCAGGGTTTTCAATTTGATATTGTAACCAACCTAGATAAGCAACAGCACCATGAGGATCGAGAATGTAACCAAATTTTTCATAGACATCTTTCATAATCTCTTTAGTAACAGCATCAGAAAAACTATAACCATTGATCGAACTTTTCATATCTGTCCAGCTGTTGCCAAACAATTCTATCATGCGAGGGAAGTTACTTGGATTACCAACGTCCATTGCATTTGAAATTGTAGGTCGACTTGCACGCGGCGTGTATTCGCCTTTACTTAAATACTCAGGAACAACATCGTTGATATTTGTCGCAGCAACAAAATGCTCAACAGGTAATCCCATTTTACGAGCGATCAATCCTGCGGTTAGATTTCCGAAATTTCCACTCGGCACAACGAAGACAACATTTTCTTTCGAAGCTAATTTTCTAAATGCTTCGAAATAGTAAACTGTCTGCGGAATTAATCGAGCGATGTTAATACTATTCGCAGAAGCAAGTCTGTATACTTCATTCAACTTCGGATCAAGAAAAGCTTGTTTCACTAAACGTTGACAATCGTCAAACGTTCCCTTTACTTCTATTGCATGAATGTTATTTCCATATGTAGTCAATTGCTTTTCCTGCAATTCACTTACACCACCGGAAGGATAAAGAATATACACTTCAATTCCTTCGACATTATGAAAACCGTCTGCTACTGCTCCACCGGTATCGCCGGATGTTGCAACAAGAATAGTCAATGGCGTTGTATGTTTACGATTCAAATAAGACATTACACGCGACATAAATCGCGCACCAAAATCTTTGAATGCTAATGTTGGTCCGTGAAACAATTCACATACATAAGTATTGTTTGTTACATTCACAACATTCACCGGAAAATTGAATGCTTCATCACAGATCTTTTTCAAAACATCGTGAGGAATATCATCGCCAAGCAATGTTTTACTAATTTCATATCCGATAGAAGCTACACTTTCATTGTTAAGATTCGCAATAAATTCAGGACGAAGTTGTGCGATTTTCTCAGGCATGAACAAGCCATTATCAGGAGGTAAGCTCATCAACACAGCCTCTTCAAGACTGTAGGCTATAATTTTATTTTTAGTAGAAAAATAGTTCACGGGAATGATATTAAGCTTTCAATTTAATTACGCCTTTCGAATTAACGGAAGAGATATACGCAGTATTTTTAATTTTATTTTTTCTGAATTGCATTTGCATTGCATAAGCAATTTCTGCTGCATCCTTTTTTCCTTCAGCAAATGCAAAAACAGAAGGACCTGATCCGCTAATGCTACAAGCCAATGCTCCGGAAAACATTGCCGCACTTTTCACATCCTCAAAATGTGGGATCAAAGCGGCACGATGAGGTTCAGCAACATGATCGACAACAGAACGTGCGATCAGATCGAAGTCATTGCTATATAATCCTGCAGTCAATGCAGCAGTATTCGCCCATTGTGCGATTCCGGTCGACATATCGATTTTCTTTGGCAGAACTGCACGAGAATCTTTTGTCAACACTTCTACTTGCGGATGAACAACAACGATCATTAGATTTTTCGGTGCAGGAAGTGAGATAATATCAAGTGGTGAATAAGAGCGAATCAAAACAATTCCTCCCATCATAGAAGGAGCAACATTATCTGCATGAGCAGAACCACAAGCTATTCGTTCACCTTCCATAGCGAATGGAACTAATTCACGACGGGAATATGGCCGACCGAGTAATTCATTCGCAGCAAAAACTCCTGCCACAGAACTTGCAGCACTTGATCCTAGTCCGCTTCCAAGCGGCATTTTCTTTTTGATATAGACATCAAATCCCTGATCAATATGCAAATCATCGATCAATGCTTTGATAGAAACCGCAGCTGTATTTTTCATCGGGTCAAGAGAAAGCTTTCCCCCATCGCCTGAAATTTTTCGAATGCGAATTTCTTTTGTGCGATTGAATTCAACACGAACTTCATCGCCCGGTGAATCAATTGCCAGTCCCATGACATCAAATCCGCATGCAAGATTTGCAACCGTTGCCGGTGCAAATACATTTATACTATTTTCAAATTTCTTTGCCATCTTCTATTCGAAATATTTACTGATACTGATGATCTCTGCAAAAACTCCGGCTGCAGTAACCTCTGCTCCTGCTCCCGGGCCTTTTACGACTAACGGACGATCAGTATATCTGTCTGTTGTAAATGAAATGATATTATCACTTCCTGATAAATTATAGAATGGATGCGAAGAATCGACTTCCTGAAGACTGATCTTTGCTTTTCCATTATCTAAGCTTGCAATAAATCGCAATACCTTATTTGCTTTGGCAGCCTTTGCTCTTCTTGCTTCGAAAAGGTGGTTGTTCTTTTTCAATTCAACAAAAAATGCAGGGACTGAATTTGCTTTTAGACAAGACGCCGGAAGAATTCCATCGATCTTAATATCATTCATCTCGATCTTCAATCCTGTTTCACGTGCGAGGATCAATAATTTCCTAGCAACATCTTTTCCACTAAGATCAACGCGCGGATCAGGTTCTGTAAACCCTTTTTCTTGTGCTTGCTTTACGATATCACTGAACTCAACTCCTTCTTTGAAGTTATTGAAGATAAAAGAAAGCGTTCCACTTAACACAGCTTCAATTCGACGAATTTCATCGCCACTGTTTAGCAGATCTGTAAGTGTATTAATCACAGGCAACCCTGCACCTACATTCGTCTCATATAGGAATCGAACATTACGTTTTTTTGCAATCGTTCGAAGATTGAGATAACTTTTATACGATTCGCTGTTTGCTATTTTATTCGGAGTCACAATTGAAATACTGTTCTCCATAATTTCAGCGTAATGTTTTACAACAACTTCATTTGATGTACAATCAACAAAAATGGATTGCGGTAAATTCATTCCAATCATGGCCTGTACAAATTGAACCATGTCTGCCGGTTCACCTTTATCGAGATTATCAGCATAACGATTCAATGAAATTCCATCTGCATCGAAGATCATTTTACGAGAATTCGAAATTCCAGCAATAGAAATTTCCAATGATCGTGACGACTTCAAATATTCCTTATGGTTTGCAATTTGCTTGATCAAGGTTTTTCCAATCAATCCTGTTCCAACAAGAAATACTGAAAGAGTTTTTACATCTGACAAGAAAAATGCTTGATGCAAAGAGTTCAATGCTTTGTCGAGATCATGACGATGAATGACAGTAGAGATATTTAACTCTGACGAGCCTTGAGCAGTCGCAACAACGCTGATACCATTTTTTCCAAGTGCTTGAAACAATCGACCGGAAACGCCGGGAGTATTTCGCATGTTTTCACCTATGACAGCAACGATAGAAAGATTATTTTCTACACGAGGTCGTTGAATCATTCGTGCACGAATTTCCAAGTTGAATGAATCTTCAATAGCTTGCTGTGCTCGAATAGAATCTTCAGGCTTTACAGCAAAACTTATAGTATGCTCAGAAGAACCTTGCGTAATCATGATCACATTTACTTTCGCTTGAGATAATGCATTAAACAGTCGTGCAGAAATTCCCGCAACTCCAACCATACCACTACCCTGCATAGTAAGCAGAGAAATATTATCGATCGATGAAATCCCTTTGATCAAAAATTCCGGATCAGATGGTTTCGTCGAAATAAATGTTCCTGGATGTTCTGGCTTGAATGTATTTTTTATTACCAATGGAATTTTCTTATCTAGCGCCGGTTGAATTGTTGGCGGATGAATAACCTTCGCACCAAAATGCGACATTTCCATTGCTTCTTCATACGTCATTGCTGAAATAGAAAATGCTTTTTTCACTTTACGTGGATCAGCAGTCATTACACCATCAACATCGGTCCAAATTTGAATTTGCGAAACATCTAATGCAGCACCAAAAATAGCAGCTGTATAATCTGAGCCACCGCGACCTAAAGTCGTCATTTCATTCTTACTTGTTGAAGCAACGAATCCGGTAATAACTTCAATACTTTTTGACTTTTTAAAATGTTCGCGGATATTTCTATTCGTCACATTAAAATCAACACGAGCAGAACCAAAATTTTCATCCGTCTTTACA
>JANOBV010000086.1:0-23179 GCA_031411835.1 Bacteroidota bacterium
AATTAAGTCCTTTATAACTAGTTAATTACGTATTTTATTTAATATTTATTTGGTTTGCAATATAAACTACTTTATGTTTGACGCCAGATAAGATAATGAAAGCAAAACTACTCTTCATTTTTTAATCAATTAAAATCGCAGAAGAAATGGAAAACGATAAAATATTTAATTCTGAACAAAGCCTTGAGCTTATTCATCGTATGATCAAGACAGCTCAACATGATCTGGAAGATGATAGTTTTTACTTTCTTCTTTGGGGCTGGGCTGTGTTCGCTGCATGTACAACGAATTTTGTACTTTTAAAAGTAGACTCTACTTATCCTTTTATTGCTTGGACAATACTAATGCCACTTGCAGGAATTGTTACAGCAATCTATAGCAGCAAAAGAGCAAAGAAAGTAAAAGTGAAATCGTACGTAGATTCATTGATGAAGTATGTGCTCGTTTCGTTTTTAGTCTCTTTATTTATTGTTCTGTTCTTTATGTCAAAGCTTGGTTTGAATACTTATCCTATGGTAATGATTGTCTATGGTTTTTGGTTATTCATTTCCGGCGGGGCTTTGGATTTTCGACCATTAAAAATTGGCGGTGCAATAAATTGGTTGCTTGCGACATTTGCATTCTTTGTCGGGTTTGAACAACAGTTGATCATTCTAGCGATTGCAGTATTACTAGGGTATATTATTCCCGGACATATGCTGAAAAATAAATTCAAGAGTGGTTCTTAAGAGTACTGCATAAATAAAATGTTCAAAGACCTAGATCCATTATTACATTCACAACTTCGCCTCGCAATTATGTCGATACTCATCGGCGTAAGTGAGGCGGAGTTTTCCTATTTAAAAGAGAAGACAGGATCTACTGCAGGTAACTTAAGTGTTCAGATTACCAAGCTTAGTGAGGCAAATTATATTACAGTTGATAAAGCTTTCCGTGATAATTATCCTCTTACAACTTTAAAAATTACTCAGAAAGGAATTAATGCTTTTGAACTTTATGTGAAAGCGCTCCAGGGATATATAAAGAAGTGAATGAATAATGAATAATGAAAAATAGGCTGTCCTTAGCTACTAATTTCCTTCGACAGCCTTTCATTCTTCATTTTTCATTCTTCATTTTTCATTCTTCATTTTTTTTCCACCCAATCCCCATGCTCCCTGATCAAATCGATTAACTGATCAACCGCTTTTTCAGAATCAATATTTCTAGAAACAACTTCTTTTCCTTTGTATAGTGTGATTTTTCCAACTCCAGTTCCGACATATCCGTAATCAGCATCAGCCATTTCACCGGGACCATTTACAATGCATCCCATAATTCCAATCTTGATTCCTTTTAAGTGATCGGTACGCGAACGAATTTTAGCTGTGGTTTCTTGTAGATCAAAAAGTGTTCGGCCGCAACTCGGACAACTGATGTATTCTGTTTTTGAAATTCTTGTTCGGCTTGCTTGAAGAATTCCGAATGCAGTAGAGTTGATTTGTTTTCTCGCTGTAATGTTTGGAGCTGTTATCCAAATCCCATCACCAAATCCATCAAGGAATAATGCACCATTATCTGTTGAAGCGAATAATGAGATGTCGTCAACATTCTCGGAAGTATATGTTCTCCGAATAATGATCGGTAAATTTATCCCACAACGATTCAACTCTATGAACATTCTTCTTTGCTCAGCCATTCCGTGTTCATTGTTTGTTTCAAAAACAAGAACTGTGTTTGCAGGAAGGTTTTTTATTTCATGCGCAGCACTGCTAAAAATTGAATCGATTGAAATAGAAACGAAGTTTAAAAGACTAGACTTCTTTTCAGCACTAATGAATTCTTCAAAAGTGAAAATTGGATAATTTCTAATTCTGCTTTCATCCCAGAATTTGTGATGTACAATTACACCAAGTGTTCCCGGGATATCAAAATTTACAAGTTGATTACCTGTGAAGATGTAATCGCATGCTTGATCACTGATGTTCCACTTGTCGGCGTCGATCACATATTGATATCCGCATGCAAAAAGCGAAGCAGGATTTATATTTTCAAGTTGACTCAAGTCTGCAATTACTCGAGGAACTTCATGTCCCCCGAAATTCGAAACAATAGAACTTTTCCTTCTTTGATATTCAAAAGGTGAATATGATAATTCAAGATTTGATTCTATATTCAATTTACTGGCAACATCGATAGAAGGAATTTCTTTCGACTTTGCACTGCGATTTGAATAACGATCAGCCAATGCTTTTGCAACAGGAATTTCGAATTCAGGATCTTCTGTTAATGATACTCTTATTGTATCTCCAATGCCATCTTCCAAAAGTGTTCCAATGCCTGCAGCAGATTTTATTCTCCCATCTTCGCCTTCACCTGCTTCTGTTACTCCGAGATGTAGCGGATAATTCATTCCGGCATCTTGCATTTTTGAGATCAACAATCGATAAGCTTGAACCATCACTTGCGGATTGCTCGCTTTCATTGACAATACAATGTTGTAATAATTTTCATCTTCACAGATGCGTAAAAATTCTAAAGCGGATTCAACCATTCCAAGCGGAGTGTCTCCATAGCGACTCAAGATACGATCGCTTAAAGAACCGTGATTGGTTCCAATGCGCATTGCAGTTCCGTACTCTTTGCAAATTTTTACAAGTGGGACAAAACGTTCGCGAATACGGTCGAGTTCTTCTATATATGATGCATCTGAATAATCTATCGTTTCAAATTTCTTTTTGTCGGCATAATTTCCCGGATTTACGCGAACCTTCTCTACAATTCTTGCAGCAGCCTCTGCGGCATTCGGTGTAAAGTGAATGTCTGCAATAAGTGGAACTGAATAACCGCGTTTTATTAATTCGTTACGAATGTTTGCGAGATTCTTTGCGTCGTTAAGACTCGGAGCAGTAATACGAACCAATTCACATCCGGCATCGATCATCCGAATACTTTGTTCAACTGTAGCCAAAGTATTCATCGTGTCGGTAGTTGTCATCGATTGAATCCTTATCGGATGATTACCACCGATGATCAAATCGCCAACTTTTACTTCACGAGTAACTAATCTTTCGTATGCGGTTAAACTATTGCAATAGCTTCCTTCGAGGATTGTTTCTTTCATAATTTTTGAAAGAACAAAGATAGACAATAATGAAAAATGAATAATAAAAAATGAATCTCGATAATTATCGGGATGAAAAATGAATAATGGTCCTCCGCTATAGCCATTTAAGGTTGGAATACCATCTTAGTTTATCGGCTTTTGGACCTTTCTATTGAATTGAATAAGAAAGCATGCAATTTGGGATAACCTTGATAATTATTACTCACCAATTACTAGGGACCATTTCTTCAATTTTTGACAATGCGTTTTGAAACTGATTTTCCGTGGATATCAGTAAATTGTAGTAAGTAAATTCCAGGAGCCCAATCGCTTGTAGAGATGTAATTTTGTCCTGGCTTCAGATTGAAAAGAGTTTTTCCGGTTGAGTCCAAAATTCTTACCTGTTTAGACATCGTTTCTTGGGGTAAATCAAGTACAATAAAGTCATTTACCGGGTTTGGAGCGACAACTATTGGGTCTTTTGAGACGGGATCAAGTCCTGCAAGAAGGGAAATAAAGTAAACATGAAAAGATAAGCTGTCGCTTGTATGTGGGGTATTTCGTGCTGCTGGCCAAACTACAACAATGTTGTCGCCATCGTCGAAATGGGTTGGACGAAAATTGTATGTAAAACCATTGATCGGTGTTGCAGAACCTGCCTGTGCAGAATAATAAGCAGTTGTGTCGTCATAAAGAATGTCTTGGCCTAGAGCAGGGTTTCCAACTATGTAAAGGATGATATTATCGGCATTAAGTAGCGTATTTCCGATGTTCTCGATCTGAACCTGAATGCTGTCATATGACAAACTTTCGTACGCTGTATCAGTTGGGGCTACCGGGAAACGGCTCAAACTTGCAATACGCAAATGCACTTGAGCCGTGGCTGTAAATGCTCCGAATGCCATTAAAACGGTTAAAAATAACTGGCGAAATTTCATAGGTTCTTATTTGAATGATCAAATTTAAACAATGACTTGACTGGTACTACTTTATTTTTTACTTTTCTTACTTATTCAAAGGTCGTAAAAGTAATATTTTATACCAAATTCAGCAAATTCCTAGAATAAAGTTCATGGATATCCTAAATTCTATCGTTACCGGAATGTCGAAGGAGCAAGTTCGCTTTTTCAAATTGTTTATGGCTAGAAGTCATTATCATGAAGATCGCATGGATGAAAAGCTATTTGATTACATGCGAAAATCGGGCGATGAATATGAAGAAGACAAGATCGTAAAAACACTTTATGGGAAAGCCGAAAAAAATGCTTTCTATCGATTACGAAATCGCTTGCTCGCTGATTTGAATAAGAGTTTGATGCTTCAGCATGTTGACGATGATCAAAATCTTTATCTGCTGCATTTGCTTTCGCTTGCAAAATATTTTCTTGCAAAAAATAATACAAAGACAACACTTTACTTTTTAAAAAAGGCAGAAGCGCAAGCTCTCAAAACGGAAAATGTAGAATTGCTGGATATTATTTATGGCGATTACATTCGACTCTCACATGACTTAGTTACGATTGACCCGGAGAAATATATTCAGTTGAGGATTCAGAATCACGAGCACATTAGAAAGTTGCGGACCAT
This sequence comes from Bacteroidota bacterium, assembly GCA_031411835.1. Lineage (GTDB taxonomy): Bacteria > Bacteroidota > Bacteroidia > AKYH767-A > 2013-40CM-41-45 > JADKIH01. The sequence goes on from JANOBV010000086.1 coordinate 4,673, forward strand.
CGATGACATACTCGCTGTAGTTAGTTATAAGATGAAGGTCACGCAAAATTTTTCTTCAGATGAAAATCCGGTTCTCGAATTGTTGGAGCATACAGTCAAACAATACTCATCGGATGTAGATTTAATAAAAAGCCCGACTTTACGATTTAGAATTTATCATTCAGTGAGTCAGATCTTACTTCAGAAGCGTGATTATATCTCTCTTGAAGAATACCTCCTTAAAACTTTTAGAGATTTCACTACTGACAAACTTTTCAATAAATCGAATCACGATGTGAAGCTTCAAATGCTCGTGTATATCGTTAATACCCTGTTCAAAAACAATAAAGTGAAAGAGTCATTGATATACACGAATAAACTGAAGGATTCAATGGAAGAATTTAATCGTTCGTACTATGATAAATATTTATTCTTCTATTACAATTCGCTTGTTATTAATTACAGTAAATCGGATAGAAGCAGGGCCATTGAGATCTTGAATGAAATGATGACAATTGAAAAAATTGTTTCTGTTCCATTTTACGAAATGTTCATTCATTTGAATTTGGCGGTGTCTTATTTTGATACGAAGGATTATCATCAATCTATTCGAAATTTGAATAAGCTTCATGTACTGAAAGGATATACAACTGCAGATCAGTCGTTGCAATTTAAAATTGCCATAGCAGAATTGATGATCCGTTATGAGTTGCAGGATTTTGATGTATTGGAAAATAAACTTCGTCTGATTAAAAAAGATTATAGTGAATTTTTCACTCGTAAATCAAATGAACGCGAAGTGTTGATGATCGAGGCGATTTCAAAATTGATAAGAACGGATTCATTGAGAAAAGATAAAGCATTTTTGGCCGAAATAAAGATGCATATTATTTCTCCATCAAATAGGGAAGCTGCGGATGCTGATATATTGAATTATAAAACGTGGTTGGAAGAAAAATTGCGGTGATCTTTGTTGAAATATTTATGTTTAAATAATTTTAAACAAATTGCCTAATTCACATACGACTCCTCCGCGGTAATGTCATTTAGTTAAGTTGAATGTTGTATTCGTTGTCAATTTTTAGATTATTAGGCCCGTTAGGGCCATACTCTTGGTGACTTTTGGACTATAAAAAAGCGCAAAGCCCCTTTAGGGGCGTACTCTTTAAACACACAAATTTTTTACAATGAATGCATACGGTATTCACCTTCGTCGAATGCAACCAATGTATGTAAGAATCTTCACAGTGGTAAGCAAATGGACACATGCATTGTGTTTAAAGAGTGCGCCCCTAAAGGGGCTTGACTTGCTCGTGTAGTCTAGTGTTTCCAAAAGTACAGCCCTAAAGGGCCTGTTATTTCTAAATGCATTTACTTATTATGAATTCTTGTGTTTAACTAAATGACATTGCCCCGGAGGGGTCGAATGTGAATTTTCGGATTTGGTTGTAGGAGAAGATATAATAGTTTGCAGGTTTGAGGTTATAAGTTCGATGTTGAATCAAGATGGTAAAGCATGAAACCTGTAACCAAAAACAAATTAATTTTTCATTTCCCCGAAAACAACCCTTTACACGTATTCCCCTTAAACTGACTCTTCAATTTGTATTGTTTGAAAAGTGAAGTAGTAAAATAATAAGTTAAGTGAATATTTGTATAGACATACCAATCACTATTATTGGGGTTCCCTCTTCCTGCGCCCGATTCATGTGGCGGAGAAGAAGAGTCAGAAAGATAAAGAGCAAGTGGTCCTTGTGCATTATACAATTCGGTTTTGTCAGGATAGAATGTACTTACATCATCTAGATAATCAGTAAATGTTTTTCTGAAACCTAATTCTGCACCGGCATCTAAATTTTTACTCACTCTGATTTTAAATCCAACACCAAAAGGAATAGAGAATTGTTGCAGTTTGTATGGCTCCGGATAATTGCCAGGTAAATTTTGCCCTTCTGTACCTATTGGTTGCAAATCGTATTCTGTGCCGTTTATATTTCGTTTTGGTGCAAATTGAAAGTAACTAATTCCTGCAAATACATAAGGCACCGCTAGATTTCTTTTCGTGAATCCTTTTTTTCTACTCTGTAAAGAATACAAAATATGAAATCCGGCTTCATTGATGTCGCTATAGAATCGTAAATTTCTTTCAGCATTATTTGTGAAGTTCGCTTGAGCATCATTGGCTGCAATGCTTCCGTGTAATAATGTTAGTCGGAAATGTACTCTTGAAAAAACAACAAAGGTAGCATGTAAACCAAAAGCAGGCCGAGTAAAAACTAATGTGAAATCATCATCTAGTTCGCCGGCATAGTTCATCGCTCCTGCTGAAATTCCAATTCCAATTGTACCTCGATTATCCTGAGAATATGTTAGCACGGGAAATAACGAGATTAACATTAATAAAAAAAAGAATACGATGAATTTTAGTTTTCTCATTGAATTGTTGAAAAGGAATACCCTTCATGTTTTAAATATTCCAGACTTTTAGGTAATGCATTGCGCAGACGTTTTTCTGCTTTAATGCTATCATGAAAAACTATTATCGAACCGGCTTTGCAATTCTTTTTTACTTTTTCAAAACAATATTCACCGTTTACACTTACATCATAATCTTTTGTAAGCACATCCCACATAATAATTTTATAATCACTTTTTAAGTGTGAGATCTGTGATGGTTTTATTTTACCATATGGCGGACGAAATAAATTTGAGTGAATTAATACATTACATTTTTCTATGTTTTCAAAATACGTCTTGTTGAAATTTGTCCAACCATTCAAATGATTCATGGTGTGATTTCCTGTCTTATGTCCCTGGTCAATGATCATCTGATAAACATCTTTGTGCTTTTTAACATTGTCGCCAACACAAAAAAAAGTTGCCTTTGCATCATACTTTTTCAAGGTCTCCAATACCCATGGCGTCACCTCCGGTATAGGACCATCGTCGAAAGTCAGGAAGACTTCTTTCTTGGTGGTTTTGATGGACCAGGTGAGATGTTTAGTTAGGGCGTCGAGTAGCATTTTTAGTGAGTGGTAAATAGTAAGTGGTGAGTAGAACTGCTTTCATTATTCACTATTCGTTCTTAATTATTCTTTTGTTTGTGCAATGTACAATTTATTCTATTTCACATTAATTGAAGAGTAATTGTTGGAGGCGAATTTAGGACAGACACCTTAAACTTTTTAAACTATTCGTATAACTTTTAGAATCTAAAACCTGAAATAGAGACTGAGACAGAAAAAAAGCCGACCCCTTTAAAAGAGATCGGCTTTTCAGATAAAGAAGTACTTATTACATGCCTGCTTTAGAAACGGCATCTACAAAAATCTTTTCTGCTTTATCAGCCAAAGCTTTTTGATCTGTTTGTTTCATTGTCGATGACATTGCTTGTAAGATATATAATGCCTGATTCATTTCTGCATCAACAAGTTTGAAGTATTTTGTTCCTTTCAGACTTGCGTAGTAATTCATGTTGTCTGCATAAATAGTAAGAAGACGTTCCGTGATTGCATTACCTTTTGCAATTAATTCATTCTTGTTTGGCATTTCAACATCGGTTGATGATATTGGCATGTTCGGTTTATTCATTACTCCTGCAGCACGATAATAAAGTTCTGCAACTTTTGCCATAAAGTAATTGTATGGAACAGTTTTGTCTGGCATAACTTCTAAACATTTGTCAAGAACTTTAATTGCTGAATCACGTTTTCCTGCGATCAATAATTCTTCTCCTAAACGAGAGAAATTAATTCGGAAGTTTGTTGTCATTCTTAAGTTGTTCTCATCGAGATAAACTTTTTCGTCATTCATATTTCCGAATACGAATTTGTTCATCACGTTGTTGTACATCTTATCAGTCTCCACACGTCCCGGTACGATTTCGCTTTGTGCTACATCGGTTTTGATTGGAACTACACGATAAGCAAGACCTTCTAATTGGAAGTAAGGTTCTAGATTCAAATAATTATCAGACCCAACAGTCGTAGCAAAATAGATTGGACGTTTCCAATGATTGTTTGCAAGGATGTTAAGGATCATCAAATCGTTTTTCATCAAATAGCTTCCGCCAATTGACCATTCCATTGCTTTAACAATTTTGCCGGCATTTTCAGGTGATACAACTCCGTTTGCAATTACTTCTGCAGAATCAACTGTCAGACGAATATTTTTACAAGGGAAGTAGTTGATCTCTTCTCCACTGTTTGTTCTAGCTTTCGCTTCAGGTTTATCACTTCCCATAAAATCAATCAACTCTTTTAACTCTACAGAACCTTTTACTCCGCGGTCGTAGTATGGAAGATAATCACGCTTACCTAAATTGTATTTGTCAGATGCCCATGAAATGTCAATTGGTTCTGAATCGTAATACTTACGTTTCAATTGATCGATGTACCAATCAGTATTCAAGAGACTCAAATTGACAACACGAACATCTGTTCTCACCCCTTCAACTTCTTGAGCATACCACAACGGGAAAGTGTCGTTATCGCCATTAGTAAAGATAATTGCATTCTTTTCGCATGAGTTTAGATAATCTGTTGCAAAGTCACGTGATGTAAAACGATTCGAACGATCATGATCATTCCATTCAGCTTTTACCATTACAAATGGAACTGCAACTAAACATAACGCAGTTGAAATTCCTGCAGCAGTGCTTCCGTTTATTTTCTTCTTCAGGAATTCATAGATCGAAAGAACACCAATACCAATCCACATGGCAAAGGCATAAAACGATCCGGCATAAGCGTAATCTCGTTCACGTGGCTGTTGTGGTGTACCATTCAAGTATATTACAATTGCAATTCCGGTGAAGAAGAATAATAACATTACAACCCAAGCGTCTTTATTGTCGCGAGAATAATGATAGACCATTCCAATGATTCCTAAAATAAATGGAAGGAAGAACATCGTATTTCGAGCCCTATTATTTTTCATTCCTTCAGGAAGTTTGTCTTGCGGACCTAAACGGAATTCATCAATTGCTTTGATACCACTGATCCAATTTCCTTTTGTAATTCCTCCCGGACCTTGAAGATCATTTTGACGACCAACAAAATTCCACATAAAATATCGCCAATACATTTCACCCATTTGATAGGTAAAGAAAAATTTCAAGTTCTCTCCGAAAGTTGGAGTTCGATCACCTTTAATGTCTGCCCACTTTTTATATTCATTGATATGGTTTGGCTGATTACTCCACATACGCGGGAATGGAGTTGTTTTGTCTTGTTCATACACAGGAGAAACACGGCGACCTGATTCTACATATTTATCTGCATCGTCAACTTTTGCATAGTTCATGTCGCCTTCTTGCTGATCAACAACTTTTGCATTATAGTATTGTCCATAGAACAAAGGACGCTCACCATATTGCTCACGTTTAAGGTAAGAGATGAAATTGAAAACGTTTTCAGGATTGTTTTCATCCAACGGTGGATTCGCATTCGAACGAATTACAATTTGAGCGAAAGTTGAATAGCCAATTAATATGAATGAAACACAAAGTACTGCTGTATTCCAAACCGGCATATCTTTTCTACGTGTGTAGCGATAAGCCCAAAATAAAAATGCAATGATGGCAATACTATAAATAATAATTCCTGTTCCAAATGGCATTCCTAATCCGTTCACAAATAGATAATCGATAGATCCTGCAAGCGTGATCATTTCAAGAATGATTCCGTACTGAATGAATCCAAGGATAGCAGTACCAATTAATGCAGTGTAAATAATTCCTTTCGTAGAAATAGTATATCTTTTGAAATAGTACACAAATGCAAGCGCAGGAATCGTAAGTAAGTTCAATAAATGGACTCCGATTGAAAGTCCCATTAAGTAGGCGATCAAAATTAACCAACGCAAGTTGTGCGGTTCTTCAGACGCATTTTCCCATTTGAACATTGCCCAAACAACAATCGCTGTAAAGAATGATGAACTCGCATAAACCTCACCTTCGACTGCGGAAAACCAAAATGAATCGCTGAAAGCATATGCTAATGCTCCAACAGCACCTGCTCCCATGATTGCAATGATCTTATCTGTTGTAAGTTCTGCAGCTTTTTTCAAAACTAATTTTTTTGAAAGCGCTGTGATTGTCCAGAACAAAAACAAAATTGTAAAAGCACTCATCAGTGCAGATAGTATGTTCACCATGATTGGGAACATTTTTACATTATCGCCAGCGAACAAAATGAATACTCTGGCGAGCATTAAAAAGAAGGGAGCGCCCGGTGGGTGACCAACTTCTAGCTTGTGAGCAGTTGCAATAAATTCACCGCAATCCCAGAAACTTCCTGTCGGTTCGATGGTAGAAATGAAGGTATAAGAGGCGATAAGGAATATTACCCAACCTACTAGATTATTAATGCGCTGATAATTCATAGAATCGAAGAAATTTTGAGTGCCTGCGAAGGTAGAAAAATTATGAAATAAGGAACCATCTTCATAAATCCTCCAAAAAAGAAAATCACGTTTTTTTCATAAAATCAAAGAAAAATTAGGCTAGTCTTGAGAAACAGTCGAAAAACTGTTGAAAACAACATAATTGTAAGAAACTCATTGGATTACAATATTATTATCTTTGCAGCGCTTTACATTGCAGTATCTCTTGAGGGGAATCAAGAGTATTACTACAATCATTATTAGAAATGGGAAACAATACAATCAAAAACCTCTCGAGGGTTCTTCTTGGATTATCTTTGTGTCTGATTATCAATCAGTCGCAAGCCATTACCACTACTGTTAAAGGTTCAATGCCTTCTGTTGCGCGTGAAAGCTCAGGGCTGGATTATAATGGCAATGCATCTTTCTGGACGCATAACGACGGCTTTGGAGATAATAACCTGTACAAAGTTTCTTTCACCGGAACATTGACACAAACAATTGCTATCACAGGCGCTGTTAATTACGATTGGGAGGATTTAACGCACGATGCTAATAGAGACTATATGTTTATTGGTGATTTCGGAAATAATAATTGCGATCGTACGAACTTGTGTGTTTATAGAATTCCATATCCACATTCAGGTATTACAACAGCAGCTGCCTCTGCAATTCACTTTTCTTATCCTGATCAGCGTTCTTTTCCTTCATCATGGATGAACTTTGATGTTGAAGCGTTCTGTCATTTCAATGGAAATCTTTATTTGTTCACGAAAACAGACGGCTCTGCAATTGGTTATACTAAAATGTATAGAATTCCGGATGATCCCGGAACATATGTTGCAACGCTAGTCGATAGTTTCTATACAAACGATCGAACAACTTCAGCAGATGTCAATCCTGATGGAAGTGCAATGGTTCTAATTTCGAATTCACATATTCACGTTTTCAAAAACTTTACCGGTAATAATTTTTTCAACGGCCAACATACTCAGATTAACATCAGTGGAAGTTGGACACAGAAGGAAGCTGTGACCTTTACTTCTAATAATGAGATTTACTTGACAGATGAGGATAATGGTTCAGGAAATAATTTGTACTATCTAAGTCTTGCAAGTTATGTACCTTCCGGTACAACGACTGCAGTCAATGAAGTTGAAAATACAGGTGCAGTTGTTTATCCAAATCCTGCGAAAGAATTTATTCACTTCGATCTAAGCAAACAATTCCACTCTGTAAATATTCAATTGTACGATATCACAGGAAAGCTTGTCAACAGTATGTCATTCGATAACGCTCAACAAATGGTGATGAACATTGATAAATACTCACCGGGAATTTATTTTTATAAATTGATCACTGACGGCATTCTTCTCAAAACGGAGAGAGTTGTTATTACTAATAACTAAGAATGAAAAATGAAGAATGAAAAATGTTGGTACTGTAAGGCAACAGGTTTCCTACGATAGCACTTCATTTTTCATTATTCATTATTTCTAAGTAGAGTTCCTCAACTTTTTTCCTCGCCCAAGGCGTTTTTCTTAGGAAGGTGAGGCTTGATTTAACGCTTGGGTTGCTATTGAAACAATTTATTGGAATTATTTCTCCGAGCTCTTTCCATCCAAAATGATTTACAAGATGATTTACTATTGTTTCAAGAGTGATGCCGTGTAAAGGGTCGTTGCTTTTAGGTTTTGGTTCCATAGGATATTAGCAAGATAAGGTTTTATTAATCTTGGACTCATCTGCGAAGTTATTAGATGGGGCAATGAAATAAATTATTCAAGGATAATTTATTTAACTAGAATGCAAGACGATCAAGTAATTGATGAATTTAATCACAAGTGTATTTTTAGATAAATCGAAATATTTATAAGACTTTAATGTACAATTAATAATTTCTGAGTGCTAATTAAATTGTATTCATTCATATCCACTACAAAATATATTCCACTCGTGAGTAATGAGGAATTGATAGAAATTGAACTTTCATTTGAAGATATGTTTAGAATAGTTTTACCCAAGATGTCAGTAATTTTTACATTGTGCTTTTCGTTTTTGGTAAATATTATTTTTACCGATGTATTTGCAGGGTTTGGAAATAGACTAAAAGACTCGGATTGATTGTCAATTTCAAAAACATCAATTGTGTTATCTATTGTATTTGTTACTGTGTTTGTACTTATTGGAGCATTGAAATCGAAATAAATATTGGCAGTGTTGTTTACAGTAGAAAGGTTTGGCAAATTTGCATTTTGCGAAATCCGATATTGTACATAGCCATGACTAAGTTGTTCATTTGAATTACTGTCCGGTAAATAGATGTCATCAAATTGAAAACGAACAATATTATTTGCTAAAACTGACCAAGTCATTTGATGACTAGAACCAAGAATTTCTATAGTGCTAATATTAAGATTGGAACTGATTGTATCGAGAATAAAAATATTTGCTGCTGGTGCGGTTCCTGTATTTTGAAAATTTATAATGTAAGTCAAATCTGTATTTGGTAGAATTTTTCCAAGCGGACCAACACCTTCAGGTGAAACGCGTTTTTCATTTGGGTCAAATGAAGATCTGACAATATCACAGTAAGTTGTATAATTATTTGACGTATCCAAATCTCCAATTAAGGGTGAAATGATAGTAGAAAAGCATTCAATAGTTCCGAGCTGAACTGTTGGATCAAGTGCTAATCGAATACAAAAATTCCATTGAGAAGTAGTATTAGTAAAAGGGTAATAGACAGTATTACCTACCACTGTATAAACATTTAATGAATCAGGAAGGGGAGTTATATCTGGAGGGAATATTACTTCAATTGTGCCGTTAGGTGTATTACAAAGGCGGTTTTTTGCGTTGATGATTGCAATGCCTTTCGATCCTGAAGTTACAATGTAAGAAGATGTAGATACTTCAAGGTCAAAATTTGGGTCACAATTAAAACCAAAATCAATTCCACTTGATGGAGTAGGTACATTTGTATAAGCACCACCGGCAGGACAGTTGGCTGTCATACGACTTTCGCTTCCTTGTCCAGAGATCGTGTAACTCATACCTGTAATCGTATTGAAAGAGTAATTCCCAAGAGAATCGGTCAAAGTAAAAGTAGTTATAGGATTTTGTAAAATGTATATTGGTGTATTTGCAAGAAGACTATCGCCTGTATCAAAAATGCAGTTCAAATTATTATCTGCATATGCTATTCCTGAAATGTCACCGCAACTTGATCCAATTACTATGTCTGTACTTGAAAATGTCGCAGTGATTCCGCTTGCACTTGTGATCGTTAATTGTGAGTTATAAATACCCGGATTTTGAAATGTATGAATAGAGTATGCAGAAATAAATGTCCTATTCAAACAAGGACCCAATATCTGATAATAGGATGTATCAGTGCCGTCACCAAAAGTTAAATGAAATAAAACTGAATCGTTGCTTTCAAACCCATCAATTATACCACTGAATAGAAAGGTAACAGTGTCAGGAGCACTACATCTATAAATTGTTCCTGATTGCGGGGATAAATAGCCAATAATACTTGCTGCAGGCTGAGTAAATGTTATTCCGATGCATGTTGTGTCGATACAACCGGTATTTGTAGCAATATATAAGCAAGTTTGATAAGTTCCCTGAGCAGAATAAGTGTGTATTGGATTTTGACCGGTTGCAGTTTGCCCGTCACCGAAATCCCAATCGTATGATGTTATTCCCGGAGTAGAACCGTTTGGATCACCTTCAAAACTAACTTCTAATGGAGAATAATTTAGTACACAAGAATAAAAACTAGTTTGGCATTGTGCGCCGGCTCTTGAAAGGAATAAGAAAAAGCAGAGGACAAGGATTGGATATATTCTTCTCATGTTTTAATTTATTTAAGGTTGAAATTTATAAAGGTTACTTTTAGTGATAAATATTTGAATTAGTTGTTACAATAATAGCATTTTTTTTTCATGGATGGCCAACATTGATTTAAAATTTGACTTTTGTATTACATACTTTGAATTTTGGTTTAATTGATAGAGATTTAATTTAACAATTGTATATTTTGTAACTTGTCAGTCAATCCTGCAATTCTATAAAAATCAAAAATAATATATTTCGAAAATAATGAATACTCTTCTCGTTAAAAACATGGTTTGTCATCGATGTGTTCTATCTGTCGAAGATATTCTTAATCGAGTTAAAATACCTTTTCAAAAAGTGGTCTTTGGTGAAATTCATTTAGCTGATGAGTTGAAAGGACAGCAAAAGGAAGTTCTTTCATCTGAACTAAAAAAAGTTGGTTTTGAGTTGATCGACAGTCACATGAGTGGACTTATTGAGAAAATCAAAATGCTTACGATGCAAAAGGCACGTAACGAAGTTGAAAAAAAGGAAGTCAAAATAAATCTATCAAAATACCTTTCTGGAAAACTGAATTATGAATATACTCATCTCAGTAGTTTGTTTTCTGAAGTAGAAGGAAGAACCATTGAGAATTTTTTTATCGACCAGCGAATAGAGAAAGCAAAAGAGTTGCTTATCTATGGTCAAATGACATTATCTGAAATTGCTTTTGAATTGAATTATAGTAGTACTGCGCATCTTTCTACTCAGTTTAAAAAGTTGACCGGACTTACACCTTCTTATTTCAAAGAAGTCGGTATTGCGAAGCGAAAAGCGCTCGATAAAGTGTAATCCCAAAATTATATAACGCATACCCAAAGTAGTATAACGCCCAAGGTGGGTGACTGGTATACTTTTGTTCTATCAAATTTTAAAAACAGATAGAAATGAAAAACACATCAGTATTGAGCCAAAGCGCTCTAAAAAACAGCAATTCTACATGTGGAAAAGCTAATTGTTCATGCGAAACTTGTACATGTGAGACATGTGCTTGTGGAACTTCTAAATCCGGTACTTGCACTTGCGGTAATGCGTGCAACTGTGGCGGTTCTTGTAACTGCTAATTTTTACAAAGGTTGGAGTGTGGTCTAATTACCATACACCAACCTTTATTTATTTAAAAACAAACCACACAAATGAAAAAATTATTTACAATCATTCTTTTACTTGCTCTTGTATCATGTAAAAAAGAAGATTTCAACCCGGAACTTACAAGAGAATTTTCAATTCAATCCTCTTCAACAGGTGCTAACTATATTATTAAAGTTGCCTTACCGGAAAACTATAATTCCGAAACACAAAAATATGCAACTGTCTATGTATTGGATGGAGAAGAGAATTTCAATCTTGTTGCGGAAAACTGTAACACTATAAGCAGAGATTTAGCTACGTCAAATGTATTAGTCGTAAGTATCGGTTACGGGAATGACAGAGCAGTAGATTATACTCCAACAGATGTTGCAGAAGGAGGAGGAGGTGCAGAAAAATTTATGCATTTTATAAAAGATGAGCTGATGCCCAAAATGGAAATGGATTATAGTGCTGATTCCTCACGGAAAAGCAAAACTATTCTGGGTCACTCTTTCGGAGGTTTATTTGGGGCATATGCTTTTACAAAATTCAATGAAGTATTTGGGAATTACATCATGCTAAGTCCTTCTATATGGTATGACAATGAAATAATATTGAAATATGAAAAAGAATATCGAGACAGAAACAAAGAAAATCATCAGTTAGTCTTTATGGGACTTGGAGAAATGGAAAACATGGGAAGAATGCTGGCTCCTTTTCAAGCATTTTATGAAACGCTGAAAAATAATTATCCGGAAATGAAGATCACGAAAAATCTCGAAGCTCATCTTGATCATGGTGGCTCCAAAAATCCGAATATAGTAAAAGGCCTAAATTTTTATTTTCAAAACAGATAATCAAATTATATCTAAAATTAATCACACAACAACAAAATGAAAAATATCAAATTCATCATACTTTATTTTTTAGTAATGTCATTATCAGCTACGGCAGCATTTGACAATTCATCTACTAAAACTATCAGTAAAATTCCTCAGCGAAAACTGACCATCGAACCTGCAATCGGATTAAATCCTTCACCAATGTCTGATTTAGTTTTTAGTAATATTTTGCAATTGAATATTAAAAAACGATTAAGTTTAATTTCTCATACATCTTACTCTTTGAACAATGCTTTTCTCGGCGAATTTAATTATGTCAAAACCGATTACAATTATTCATTAGGTCAAAAGATTGGAATTGGAACTTCATTTTATGCGAAACGCTCATCTCATACTATTTCATTTATGGCAGGAATAAAGTATGATGAATTCAAAGAGACATTAGACAATCCCGAATTTGAAAAATTCTCTGCATCTGTAAGTTCTGTTAGTCCTGATTTTGGTTTAATGTATAATTTGAAGATTGGATTGAAGAAATGTTTTTTTAGTTATCGGATGTACATTCCTCTGTATCCATATCCGTTTAAGACGAGTGATATATATGCTGTTGATGCTAACATGGCGAATATATCGATGGAGTTTGGAGTAGGGGTTCGCTTGAAATAAGAGGTATTAAATGCAACACTAAGAGTTTACAAAAGATTTAGCCACGAATTCACGAATGAATTGTTTTTGTTCGTGAATTCGTGGCTAAAAATTTAGTGTTAAAGATTTTACTGATAAATACTACTATTTGAACAAAGCACAATCTTTCTGATTTCAACTATCAGGATTGACTTCTTTCAGCGAACTATCTATTTTATTAAAAATCCAATTCTCAATCCACCGCTAATTGATAATGGTGAAGATTGACTGCCACCGTAAACTCCAAAGTAAGGTACTCCACTTTCATGATTGCTTGAACTGTGACTTGTAAAAGCATAGCCCAAACCAACGTAATAGTCAATTAGAAAAGAATCGTCAAACACAAATTGTTTTCCAAACGAAAGTTGAAGTGCTCCATAAGTGATGCGATCATTAATTGTGGTGACTGTATATGTTGGGACGCCAAAATAGTAGTATTCCTCATACGAATAGTTTTCTGAATAACTTCCGAAAATAATTTCCGGTCTTATATAACTCCCTTTCAAGATGTGTGCATATTTCATTCCTCTCAAATAATAGTCGGGACTTTTAATAAATTTATATCCAAAACGAACGAACGCACCTTTTTGGTCTCTATACTTATCAATATTAAATCCTACGCCTATAATACCAATACTCGCTTCTATGCTTTGTCCAGGTTTCAAACTATGCTCATAAATAAAGGTGAGGTGTCGAAACATAGGTGCAAGAAAATCGATCTTGATAGCATTCTTTTTTTGTGCTGTATAGTTTTCCGGATTAAACATTTCCGGCGTCATTAGTTGTGTAACACCACTTGCAAAAACTATTTTCCAGATCTGATCTTTCGCAATTACGATCGTTGGACCCTCTTCGTAAGTAGGCATCTTGTATTTTATTTCGTCTAATCCTATTTCAATGATCTTTGCTTGGATTATTTCTTTGTTGCGTTTGTAAATGGTGTCTTGAGCTTTTGAATGAAAAAAAGAAAGCATTGAAAATGCAATAAGTAAAAAAAATCTTGGCGAGTAAATTATTTTTTTCATCTTAGTTATATTTTATTTGAAATTCATAACAAATATAATTAAAACTTGAAATATTCATAACTACATTTGGGAAAATGCATATTGAATTATAGCTAAATTTAGAGAATTTACAAATGTTCCGTAATGATAATGCCTAAAGAAGCTATTTTTCTTTGTTTTGGAGTGGCATTGATTGGAGAGGTTAATACAAAGTCTAGTTCAACTGTATTTGTTTGTCGATGGCCCACAATACCTGTTGTTGTAAACGCTTTAAGTGAAGTAGCGTTCTCTTTTTGAATTTCGTTTGTACTACTTCTACATTTAATTTCATTTTATAGATAGTAGTCTTGCATTAATTGCAACCACTATCGTACTCACGCTCATCAATACAGCCCCTGCTGCCGGGTTAAGCAAAATTCCATATGAATATAAAACTCCAGCAGCAAGCGGAAGCGCGACCACATTGTATCCGGTTGCCCAAATTAGGTTTTGAATCATCTTCCTATAAGTAGCCTTACCGAAAAGAATCAGATTGACGATGTCCTTCGGATTACTGTTCACCAGAATAATTCCTGCTGTCTCTGCTGCTATATCGCTTCCACTTCCTACGGCAATTCCAACATCAGCCTGCGCTAAAGCAGGTGCATCATTTACACCATCACCAGCCATTGCAACAAACTCTCCTTTGCTTTGCAGTTCTTTTATTTTTTCTAATTTCTGATGTGGTAGCACCTCGGCAAAAAATCCATCCATCTTTAATTCGTCGCTTACGCTTTTTGCTACTATTGAATTATCACCTGTAAGTAATATAGACTTGATCCCATTCGTATGAAGAGTTTTAATTGCTTCAGAAGATTCGGGACGGATTTTATCTGCAAGAGCAATGTAACCGGCTAACAAATTATTTACGATTATAAAAACAATGGTTTCTGCATTGGTTGTTGAATAATTTTCAGGCAAAGCAATATTATTTTCTTTAAGATAACCCGGACTAACAACCTTTATATTCTTCCCTTCCATTTCTGCTTCAACTCCTTTTCCGGTTATTGCTTTAAAATTATTCACTGCAGGAATTGTGATTATAAGTTCTTTTGCTTTTGAAATAATTCCTGTTGCAATTGGATGTTCAGAATTTTGTTCTAATCCTGCGGCAATGCGAATGATTTCCTTTTCATCATATGCAGATTGTAATGATTTTGTTCTTGCTACTTCAAATTTTCCAATTGTAAGTGTTCCGGTTTTATCAAAAATGATTGTCGTAATTTTTCTGGCATTTTCAAAAGCTGTCCTATTCTTAATGAGCAATCCACTTTTTGCTGATTTAGAAGTTGAGATTGCAACAACCAGAGGAACAGCAAGACCTAGAGCATGCGGACAACAAATTACTATTACTGTAACCATTCGTTCCAACGCAAATACAAGAGGTTCCTTGGCTATCAACCACCAAAAGAAAAATGTTGTAAATCCAGCAGCCAATGCTACAATAGTAAGAATACGTGCTGCCTTGTCAGCAAGTAATTGTGTTTTGGATTTAGATTTTTGAGCATCATTAACCAGCTTAATCACTCTTGACAAATATGAGTCTTTCGATGAATGACTGACAGTTACTTTTAAAGAACCGTTACCATTAATTGAACCTGCTATTACCTTTTCTCCTTTTTGTTTCTTTACCGGAACGGATTCACCTGTAAGCATAGATTCATTCATGTAACTTTCTCCTTCTGAAATAATACCATCTGCAGCTACTTTCTCGCCAGGTTTAATCAAAATAATATCGCCTTTGTTGAGGGAATCGGTTTTTACTTCATGAATCATTTCACCCATTACCATATGAGCATCAGAGGGCATGAGTTGAACCAATAATTCCAATTCCTTTGATGCACCGGATATTGATTTCATTTCAATCCAATGCCCCAGCAACATAATTAAAATAAGGGTACAGAGTTCCCAAAAGAAATCCATACCCTGTAAACCAAATACAGTTGCAACACTATATGCATAAGCGACTGTGATTGCTACTGCGATCAAAGTCATCATGCCCAATGCTTTTTGTTTTATTTCATCAGCTATTCCTTTTAAGAATGGCAAGCCTCCATAAAAATAAACGACAGTTGAAAGTGCAAAAAGCAAGTATGTTGAACCTGCGAATGAAATATTAAAATGAAACCAATTCTGAATCATGGGCGAAAGCAACATGACGGGGATGGTGATGACTAACGTCACATAAAATCTCCGTCTGAAATCGTCAATCATCATTCTATGGTGATCGTGTCCCGCCATTCCCATTGGCATATTGCCGTGTTGCATTTTTGAATGCTCTTCCTTGGTCATTTCCATTTTGCGGAGTGTTTTTTATTTTTTTTGTTTCTCAACTAAACCCATTCCGCATTTTGAGCATTTGCCGGGCTTATCACTCATAACTTCGGGATGCATAGTGCAAGTATATGTTTTTGCCATTTCCATTTTGTCGGCCTTCTTATCGGTTGAACTTTTAGCATCTTTCATCATCATATCGCACTTGTCCATTTTTCCGTCTTTCATCATGCAACAATCTTTCATTTTTGCAGGAGCCGCCTTGGCTTGTGCAAAAGAGTTATTTGCTGTAAAGCATACTACCAGCATGAGCATTGAAGCAAACATAGCTGTTATCATTTTTTGTTTTTCATAATAATAATTTTTTTAATTTAATTCTTTTCAGTTTCGCTATTACCCGATCTTCAGTTTCGCTGTTGCCCGATTTTTTATTTATAGAATATTTTATATGTTAATGTTTTATTTTGAATTATTTATTTATGAAACCCGTAAAGAATTAATGCAATTAACCAAGGGAATGTAAAGGCCATCATAAGGATTGCCCGAATTTTTAGGATGAGAAGTATTAAAAGATGCCTTGAATCCTTACGAGTTAAACTCCGTCATATTTGCCTAATGAATACAATGATTGACGCTGATAGAGCGATTTCGGGTGCAAACTAATTTTAAATAATAAACTGGACCAAATGTGAGTTTTTTGATCGATGAATGAGTTACATAATCTTTCAAAGAAGTTACACATTTCCTTCAAGTTAAAGTGAGTGAAAACATAAAAAAACTATCTCTTTATTCAATTGATGGAAAACAAGTGAAAACATCATACTCTTCCAGTATGTTTGTTGATGATATTCCATCAGGAATTTATTTTCTGAATGTAAATGAACGGAACAGTTTTTCAAATAAAAAAATTGTCATATTGCATTGAAATCAATCTTAAGTTGGTTCAATCTTTGATAGAATAAATTTAATCAGCTAACTTATAATTAAAAACTTATGAAAATTAAATTATTATTTTTTCTGGCATTTTCACTTGTGTCATTGAAAGGAATTGGTCAGGAAACTCAACAAAAACAAATTGATAGCTTGGTACTCGATTATCACCACCTAAAAGCACAATTATTCAAGGGAAAATCTGATTCTGTCCGAATTGCTGCCAAGGATTTATACAATTTAATAGGTGAAACGAAAACGGAAGGAATGACAGCAAATGAAAAAAAAGCGTGGTTAAAATTTTCAGAAAAGCTAAGTTATGATGCAGAACATATTAAAGGTACTGCTGAGATTGAACATCAACGTGAACATTTTATAAGTTTATCGTCAAATATGTTTCAATTATTAAAGCAATTTCAATTACAATCAAATATCTATTATGAGTTTTGTCCAATGGCAAATGATAACAAAGGTGCGTATTGGATCAGTGAAAACTCGCAAATCGAAAACCCTTATTTCGGAAAGAAAATGCCGGGATGCGGAAGTGTAAAAGATAGCCTCATTCAACATAGATAGGTTTAATAAAAATAAAAAAGCCACTACGTTGTTTGTGCAGAGCTTATTTCCAACAGAAGTAATACTTTAGTAATGAATATATTTCTGTTTCAGATATTGAAAAAGAAATATATTCATTACTAAAGTAATTCTCAAAATTGAATATTGCTAACTGAGCCTCACTAATTCCTGATGCTTGCAGAATAATTCCAAGCAATATTAATACAGATCGAAAAAATATTTGTTTTTTTTAAAATCAGCGTCGATTAATTTTGTATAATTAATTTTCCTTTATAAGAATATTTCCCCGAAATAATATTTATTGTATAAACACCATCCGTAATTCCATTTAAGTCAATTTGAGTTTTTTCGAAATCAGCTATATTCTTTTTTGTAAAAACATTTTGTCCAATAGAATTATAAATTTCTATCTTATATAATTCGTTGACAGGTTCCGAAAATAAAATGTTAATTTTTCCGGAAGTAGGATTGGGATAAATTTGCGGAGTAAATTGTTTGTTGATTGCTTCAACACTTGTTATAAAATCAATGTTAATATTATCGATATACAAGTGGTTTTCGTATTGAGTAATATTCCGGAATTTAAATACAGCATTTTGAATTGACGCATAAGGTAAAAGATCAATTATTTCCTGACGCCATTGCGCTGCAGTAGGAACGAATTGATTATTAGCCCAAGTTGGAGTAGTAGTTGTCAGAGGAATTCCAAACTTTTTGTAAATGGATGTAAAGGTTTGTCCACAATCAGTACTTATAAGAACTTCTAATGTATCTGAGTAGTTTGGATTGAGTGCAGGGTCAGTATAGAGCTTATAAGCCAGATAAAAACTAAATCT
>JANOBV010000087.1:0-8839 GCA_031411835.1 Bacteroidota bacterium
GGCAGATTAGATTATGCCGACAATGTTGTTGTCAAGATCACGACACAAAATGGTATAGTTGGTTTTGGAGAATGTAGCCCTTTTCGTAGCATCCATGGTGAAACTGCAGAAACATGTTTAGCAGTTGGAAAAATAATTTCAGAAAATTTCATAGGTAAAAATGCATTACTGGTCTCTGATCTTGTTTTGTTAATGGACAAAATAATTTTCGGAAATACATCCATTAAAAGTGCATTTGATATTGCGTTGTATGATATCGCATCACAACATTCAAATGTCCCACTATATGAATTTCTTGGTGGGAAGAATGATAAAATTATTCAGACAGACTATACCATAAGTATTGATACTCCGGAAAAAATGATTGCTGATGCAAAGAAAATTCTTGCAGCCGGCTATCCTGTGATCAAAGTAAAACTTGGTGGAAAAGCGCAAGATGATATTCTGCGAATGAAATCGATTCGCGCAGCTGTTGGAAATGAAATCCCAATTCGTATCGATGCAAATCAAGGTTGGAGCAAAGAAGATGCAATTTATATTTTGTCAGCATTAAAATCGCTGAACATTCAGCATTGCGAAGAGCCAATTCTAAAACACAGCTTTCTCGATCTGCCCGAAATAAAAAATGCAAGTGCAATTCCAATTATGGCCGATGAATCTTGTTGCGATCATTTAGATGCAGCGCGACTCATTAAAATAAAGGCGTGCAATCTTTTCAATATCAAATTAGGCAAGGCAGGTGGAATATTTAAAGCAATGAAAATTTTAAAACTTGCAGAAGAAAATAATATCGATGTACAGATTGGTGGCTTCTTAGAATCACGTTTAGGATTTACAGCATCAGCCCATTTAGCATTAAGTAGTAACGCCGCTAAATTTTTCGATTTCGATACACCGCTTATGTTTGAAGAAGATCCGATTCAAGGGGGAATTCAGTATGGAGAAAAGGGTTTGATCTCACTTCCGTTGGGGAATGGGTTGGGAGCTTTTTTAAGTTCAAAGTTCTGAGTTCAAAGTTCAAAGTTGGCTTTGAACCGAAGGATCGACTTATTTCGAATATTGCTTGTAAACTATAGCTTCAAAATTTAACTTTTTCTAAAATCCTTTGAACTTTGTCCCGAGGGGATGAACTTTGAACTTCGAACGCTGATTTTCACTACCTTCGCACCCCTTTAAGCTTAAGAAAAATGATTGCAGCATCAAATATCTCATTACGTTACGGAAAGCGGGTTTTATTCGACGACGTAAATATTAAATTCATTCCGGGAAACTGTTACGGCGTAATTGGTGCCAATGGAGCCGGGAAATCCACTTTTTTGAAAATTTTGTCAGGAGAAATTGAACCGGCAACCGGCCAGATCTCTATTACTCCAGGTGAGCGTATGAGTGTTTTGAGCCAGAATCACTTCGAATTTGACGATAAAAAAGTGATTGACACTGTTCTTATTGGAAATAAAAAGCTGTGGGAAGTAATGCATGAAAAGGATGCACTTTACGCTAAAGAAGATTTCAGCGATGCCGATGGAAATCGCGCAGCTGAATTGGAGCATATGTTTTCTGAAATGAATGGTTGGGATGCTGAAAGTAATGCAGCAAGTTTGTTGGGGAGCTTAGGTGTGAAAGAAGAAATTCATCAGCAATTACTTGGAGAGTTAAGCGGGAAAGATAAAGTTCGTGTACTATTAGCGCAAGCACTTTTTGGAAATCCGGATATACTTTTATTAGATGAGCCAACGAATGATCTAGATGTGGATACAATTTCTTGGTTAGAAAATTTTCTTGCTGATTTTCAAAATACAGTGATCGTTGTATCTCACGATCGTCACTTCTTAGATGCTGTATGCACTCATACTGCAGATATCGATTTCAATAAGATCAAACTTTACACAGGTAATTATACTTTCTGGTACGAATCAAGTCAGTTGGCATTACGTCAACGTTCTGATCAGAATAAAAAAGTGGAAGACAAACGTAAAGAGCTTCAAGATTTCGTTGAACGTTTCAGCGCCAATGCATCGAAGTCGCGTCAGGCAACTAGTCGTAAAAAATTATTGGAGAAATTAGTGATCGATGATATTCAAGCATCGACAAGAAAATATCCGGGAATTATTTTCAAAGCAGAACGTGATTGCGGTGATCAACTTTTATCAGTTGAACATCTTTCGAAAACTGCGAACGATGGGCAAACGCTTTTTAGTGATATCACTTTCACATTAAACAAGGGTGATAAAGTTGCTGTGATCTCGAGAGATCATACAGCGATATCGACATTCTTTGAAATATTGAATGGAGAAGACAAGCAAGATAGCGGTGAATTTACTTGGGGAACAACGATCACTCGTTCATATTTACCGAATGATAATTCAAAATTTTTCACTGGTGAATTTAATCTTATTGATTGGTTACGTCAATATTCAAAAGATAAAGACGAAACATATATCCGCGGATTTTTAGGTAAGATGCTTTTCAGTGGTGAAGAATCGTTGAAGATGTCGAATGTATTATCAGGAGGAGAAAAAGTTCGTTGCATGGTTTCCAGAATGATGTTGACCAATGCAAATTGTTTGATCCTCGATGAACCAACGAATCACTTAGATCTTGAATCGATCACAGCGTTCAACAATGCATTGAAAGACTGGAAACACGTTGCACTTTTCACGTCTCATGATCATGAATTCATGCACACTGTTGCAAATAGAATTATTGAATTAACTCCGAATGGTATTATTGATAAGTCGATGACGTATGATGAATATCTTGAAGACGAACGCGTGAAAGAAATGCGTGAGAAGATGTATGAAGGAACCATGGTGAGTAGTAAGTAGTGAGTGGTAAGTAGCGCTACACGTATATTGTTAAAGTGTAGTTAAAATAATCAGATTTCAGATAACGTACTGATTAAAATTTCGAATAAATCAATTTTTTAATCAGTAATGAAAAAATCAAAAAAAGGTTTCGAATTTTCGGAGCCTTTTTTTATTACATTGTCCCAATGTTACTTCGTATTAGCTGAATTTACGTGCAGTGCTACTTACCACTTACCACTTACATCTTACTAAAAATATGCGCAACTCACTCTTAATTGCAACGCTGCTGATTTCACTAGCTGCTTGCAACAGCAACAAGCCAACGTCAATGGAAAATTCCAATTCCAAACTCGATAGCATTCTTCACGAATACTACGAAGACCGTTTGAAATTATTTCCTTTAGAAGCAACTGCTATTGCAGATGAACGATATAATAACAAATTAGCAATTGACATCAGCGATTCGTATCGTGAAAAGTTGAAAGGCTTTTATTCTTCATATGCAGAAAAGTTTAGCAAGGTCGATCGCGTCGCATTGACAGGTCAATCTGTTTTGAGTTTTGACATTATGCAGTATGAAATGAAAATGCAATTGGAAGGATTGAAGTTCCATGACAACTTAATGCCTATTAATCAGTTTTGGAGTATGCATATTACATTCCCGCTTTTAGGTTCAGGCTCAGGAAATCAACCTTTCAAGACATTAAAAAATTATGATGATTTTCTTGGACGGATACATGATTTCACTTCTTATGTTGACACAATGATCAGCAACATGCAACGCGGTATGGCAATGGGAATTGTCCCGCCAAAATCGTTGATGGAAAAAGTGCTTCCTCAGTTGTCTGGAATAATTGTAAAAGATCCGATGCAGAGTGTTTTCGCCGGACCAATCAAAAATATTCCTGAGGCATTTTCTGCTGAAGATAAAAAACGATTGACAGATCTTTATACTACTGCAATTAAAACTGAGATCGTTCCTTCGTATGATAAATTATATTCATTTGTTAAGAATGAGTATTTACCAAAGTGTAGAGCTACTTCAGGGATTTCTGATGTTCCGGGTGGAAAAGAGTTGTATGCATATCTTGCAAATTTCTGGACGGCAACAAATCTTACGCCTGACGAAATTTATGCAATAGGTGAAAAGGAAGTCGCACGAATTCGTGGCGAAATGGAACGCATCAAAACAGAAACAGGATTTAAAGGAACATTAAAAGAGTTTTTCCATTTCATTCATACGGATAAACAATTTATGCCTTTCAAACAAGACAGCGATGTGATCAATGCTTATCGTGCAATTGAAACAAAGATGCAACCGAAGTTGAAAGAACTTTTCAATTTAGTTCCGAAAGCAAAATTTGAAGTTAGACAAACAGAAGCATTTAGAGAAGTTTCTGCAAGTGCAGAATATAATCAAGCTGCACCCGATGGTTCTCGTCCGGGAATATTTTACGTTCCTGTTCTCGATGCAACAACATTCAACAATGTATCAATGGAAGATTTATTTCTTCACGAAGCAATTCCGGGACATCATTATCAGACATCCATTCAGCAAGAGAATAAAGACCTGCCCGATTTCCGTCGCTTCGGATGGTATGGTGCTTATGGCGAAGGCTGGGCATTGTATACTGAATCGTTAGGTAAAGAATTAGGACTTTACACAGATAGATATCAATACTTCGGCGCATTGAGCGAAGAGATGCATCGTGCACTTCGACTTGTAATTGATGTTGGTATTCATATGAAAGAAATGACGAGAGAACAAGCAATTGCATATTCGCTCGACAATGAAACCGAAAGCGAAGCAGACATTACTGCGGAGGTAGAACGTTACATGGCAATTCCCGGACAAGCATTAGCATATAAAATTGGTCAGATGAAAATTCTCGAGTTACGTGCTCGCGCAGAAAAAGAGCTTGGAGCAAAATTCAGTATAAAGGCTTTTCATGATGAAGTGTTGATCAATGGTTGTTTGCCTTTGGAGATTTTTGAGAAGGAAATTGATCGTTGGATAAAAGCAGGTGGTAAGTAATTTTAATTCTATGTGTTCCTATGTGTCTATGCGGTAAAAAATTTCACCACATAGACACATAGGATCACATAGATGTTAGTATGAATTAGAACTCGTCCAATACAGGTTTTGTTCCCCATATTTCATCTACTTCATTCATTACTTCAGAAGTTAGCAATGGTAATATTTCAAGTGCTTTTAAATTTTCCTGCAACTGCGAAGTTTTTGATGCTCCTAAAATAACAGAACTTACATTCGGGTTTTTCAAACACCATGCAATTCCAAAGAGTGGGAGTGATGTGTTTAATTTATCTGCAATTACTTTTGTTTTATCAACGCGTTTTAGATTTTCTTCAACAAGTAGTTTATCTTTTAGCCAATCCATTCCAACGATATTTAATCGAGTATCATCAGGTTTTGTTCCTGCATATTTACCGGTCAAAATTCCGGACGCAAGCGGTGACCAGATCGTAGTTCCGATTCCATGATGTTTAAAAAGATGCGTAAACTCGTTTTCCATTTTTTCACGAGTAAGCATATTGTATTGCGGTTGCTCCATCGTTGGTCCGATCAAGTGATTTCGTTCTGCAACCAAAATTGCTTCCATGATCTCGCTTGCATTCCATTCTGAAGTTCCCCAGTAAAGAATTTTACCTTGTTGAATGAGAGTATTCATTGCCCAAACGGTTTCTTCAATGGGAGTATTTTTATCTGGACGATGACAGAAATACAAGTCGATATAATCAACTTGCAAACGCTTCATTGCTTCATGACATCCTTCAACAACATGTTTGCGAGAAAGTCCTTTCTGATTTGGTTTATTTTCTTTTCCGTGAAATCCAAAAAACACTTTGCTGGAAACTATGTAAGATGAGCGATCCCATTTTTTCTTTTTAAGAATTTCTCCCATTACAATTTCCGATTGTCCAAGTGCATAGACTTCTGCATTATCAAAAAAATTAATTCCTGCATCATAAGCAACAGACATTAATTCATCAGCAATATTATTTTCAATTTGTTTTCCGAATGTTAACCATGAACCCAAAGAAAGCGCACTTACTTGCAATCCCGATTTCCCAAGTCGTCTATATTCCATATTATTTATTTTTTTATAAAGGTAGTTGAAAAGATAACATTTCTGGTAGTGTATTAGTTTAGGTATTCGATTTCTTCAGTCTTGTTACATAAAAGAACCGCCATGTGAGCGGTTACAAATGCCAATTTTAATTTAGTCATTTGCCTATTTAGTACTGCTGTGCGCCGCGGCGTATAGCCATGCAGCAAGGGGAAAACGAGGGGACTCGCTGCATGGCGTCAGCCTTATTTATTCGCGATTATTTATTCATACCCATACATACATACACTCATTTCATAATGCAAAGAGGGACATTTTTCAAAAAAATCGCCCCGCGGGTTAATATTGTATCAAAAACTAACGAATACTTTGACTAATGACTTTAGATAGTTTCTAATCATCCATTATCAACAAAAAAAAGATCTATCAGATAAAAAAAAATGTAATAATGTAAGCAGTGCGATTGAAAAATAACCTAAATTGTGAGTAATAAAAATATCAAATATGAGAAAAACACTACTTATCATTTTTATGTTTTCAACCTTTGCTGCATCCGCCCAAGAGAACATAATAAAACTCAATTTTTCGTCCTTGCTACTTGGTAACATTGGACTTCAATATGAAGCAAATTTGAATTTGCATTCATCTCTTTGCATAGGTATATCATATCTACCTTCGAGTCATTTACCGAAATTTATTCGTGATGAAGACTCGACTAAAAATTTAGAATCGCTGACATTCTCAGGTTGGTCTTTCACGCCGGAATATCGTTACTATGTTTCAGGGAAAGCGCCGACAGGTTTTTATTTGGCGCCTTATTTCAGATATTCAACATACACGATCGATGAAATTATTTTGACGTACAGCTCTACTGCAACAGGATTAGAAATTGCAGTACCGGCTTATGGAACTTTTAAGGGAACAACAGTTGGACTTATGGTAGGTGCTCAATGGTCGCTTAGTGAGCATTTGAGTTTGGATTGGTGGATTCTTGGAGCAGGATTTGGATCTCAAAAAGCAGAATTAACGGCTCTTGGCAATTTTTCTCCAACAGATGTACAGGATATAAAAAATGAACTTGCAGACATAGATGTAACTGGCGATCTACAGTACAATGTAAATTCAAACAGTGTAAACATTAGTTACGATCCTGAAACCCCTGGTATTAGAGGGTTTGGAATTTGTTTGGGATATAAATTTTAGTAGGCGGCGTTTTTTGTCTTTCGTTTTTCGTCTTTAGTTTTTCGCAAGCAATACGAAAAACTGAAGACGAAAAACTAATTGCTACTCACCTTTTCAAAAAGCCTAAACTTCACTGCAAGAAAGTACGCAATCACTCCAAGTCCTATTACAGTCAAGCCCGAGAGTGCATAATCTTTTCCTGTTGAGAAAAAGACAGCTGCCCAAACAAGTATTGCAATTATAACGGGCAATGGATAGAAGGGCATTTTGAAAGGCAAATTATTAGTGCCATTTCTTTTTCTTAATAATACTAATCCAACTGCTTGTCCAATAAATTGAACAATAATTCTCATTGCTATAATTGCGCTAATGACTTGCGACAGACGGAACATCAAGCTAAAGATAAATGCAAGTGTGCAAATGAATAGCAATGAAATATGTGGAAAGTGTTTTGTTGGATGTAGTTTTGCGAATACAGAAAAGAATTTTCCGTCAGCAGCAGCAGCATAAGGAATACGAGAATATCCGAGCAAGACAGCAAATAGTGAAGACAATGCAACTACTAATACAAGTCCTGTAGCTACTAAAGCAGCTGAATGTCCATAGATACGTTCGATAAAAGTACTCACAATAAATTTCGAATGTTGAGCTTCTTGCCATGGTATTACACTTACCACGCTTACGTTCATCGCGAGATAAAGAATAGCAATTCCAATTATTGAAATGAAAATACTTTTTGGAATATTTTTCTCGGGCGATTTTATTTCTCCGCCTAAATGACAAACATTATAGTAGCCGAGATAACTATAAACTGTTTTTACGGATGCTTGTCCAAGCGCAACGAAGAATAAACTGATAGAGAAGTTTTCTTGCGAAGGAATCCAGTCATTTGAAATTGTATGATGTGTAATGCCACCAAAAATAATCCATGCTAAAGTCGACAACACTGCTACCCACATTACAATTCCAATTTTTCCAATAGCTTGTATTTTTCTGTACAATAAAAAAGTGAGCAGTATGATCAGTGATCCTGAAATAAAATTTTGTTGAAGCGGTGAAAACTTGTATAGATAAGTCGATGTTTCTGCAAATCCGATAGCACCACTTGCTGCAACCAATGGAGCTTGAATCATCGTTTGCCACACATAAAGAAACGACATCATCGGCCCCCACTTTTTTCCGTATGCTTCTTTGAGAAAATTGTAACTGCCACCGGCTTTAGGATAGGCTGCACCAAGTTCAGACCAGATCATTCCATCAACAATTGCAAGAAATGCTCCTGCAATCCATGCGAAAATGAAGTGCGGACCTCCAATCATTTGTATAACCAAGGGCAATACGACGAAGGGGCCAATTCCCACCATGTCGATCATGTTCAAAGCAGTCGCCTGAACCAAGGTAATTTTCCTATCTAGTCTTGGAGATTCCATATGTTGCGATGAAGATAACAAAAGTGTGTTCAGATTGTATCCGAACGACAATGAATTATTTCAATGGAATATCAAATCGATAGGACGCCAGTTCGTCGCCATCGACAGAAATAATTTTATCGAATCGAAATCCTAATCGTTCAAGCATTTTTATTGATGAAGAATTACTTTGTATAGTAATAGCCATCAAAACTGAATGGATTGTGATTTTCGAAAGTTCGTTAATGACAGCAGAAGTTGCTTCAAATGCATAGCCTTTTCCGGCATACTCAGGAAGAAATGCAAATCCAATATCGTGATGTTCTAAATAATCACGCTTGATCAACGTAAT
>JANOBV010000088.1:0-6899 GCA_031411835.1 Bacteroidota bacterium
GATTCGGCATTATTCGACAAAGATGCATACGTGAAGTTTTTCAAGAAATTTAGTCGCAAAAAAAATCAGCTTTCGTGAAGATACTTCAGATCTGTCATAGAGTTCCGTATCCTGCAGTCGATGGTGGAAATATTGCAATGATGAATATGGCTTTATCGCTTGTTCAATCGGGCAATGAAGTGCATCAATTTAGCTTGAATACTTCCAGACATCATATCGAACTTTCTACAATTCCGATTGAGTTGAAAGACAAGTTGCACATGTCAGCGGCAAATATCGATACTCGTGTAAAAGCTGTCGATGCTTTCCTGAATTTATTCTCGCATCATTCCTATAACATGGTTCGTTTTTTCTCTTTGGAAGTTGCGAATGATCTTTCCAAAATTTTGGAAAGACATAAATTTGATATCATTCAACTAGAAACACTTTATTGCACTCCTTACATTGATACGATACTAAAATACAGTAAAGCAAAGATTGTCTTACGTTCACATAATGTTGAACATATTATCTGGAATCGCCTTGCACTTTCTGAGAAGAACCCGATTAAAAAAAGATATTTAAATTTACTAACAAAGCGATTGAAGAATTACGAATTGAAAACACTTTTACAAGTTGAAGCTATTGTTCCTATTACTTCAGTCGATGAAAATATTTTTAAAGAATTAGGATATAAAGGTCCGATGAAATCGATTCCTTTGGGAATTGACTTGAAAGATTATTCAAATTCTGAAACGTTAAAAAGTGAAATGGTATTATTCCATCTGGGTTCAATGGATTGGCTACCAAATCGCGAAGGTGTAGATTGGTTCATGAAAGAATGTTGGAATGAAATCCACAAAAATGTTCCGGAAGCAAAATTATATTTAGCTGGAAGAGATTTCCCACAAGAGATCAGCGATGCACATTACCCGAATGTGATCTGTGACGGTCATGTTGCCAATGCAGCTGAATATATTTCTGGTAAACAGATCATGATCGTTCCTCTTCTGAGTGGAAGCGGAATGCGAGTAAAGATCATTCAAGGATTAGCTGCCGGTAAAACGATTATTTCAACTACAATTGGTGCAGAAGGAATTGATGTGGAACATGAAAAAAATATCTTGATAGCAAATACGCCTCACGAATTTAGAACACTCATCAAACGATGTTTTGAAAATGAATCGTGGTGCCGACAAATTGGCAAAAACGGCAAAGCCCTGGCTACTGAGAAATACTCTTTGGAAAATACGGGGAGGTTGGTAAGTGATTTCTACTTGAAATTAATGAAGAATGAAAAATGAAATGCTATCGTAGGAAAGAGGTTTCCTACGATAGCATTTCATTTCTCATTCTTCATTTTTCATTAAAATTATTTGCTCTGCTTAATAGTGTGTCCCATCTTATCCCTCTTAGTAATAAGATAGCCCTCATTATGTTTATTACCTACCACTTCAATTGGAATAACTTCAGTGATCTCTAAACCATAACCAATTAGTCCTGCACGTTTCTTTGGATTGTTGGTCATCAATCGCATTTTTGTTATTCCAAGATCACGAATGATCTGCGCTCCTACTCCATAATCACGTTCGTCGCCTTCGAAGCCAAGTTTTATATTTGCTTCAACGGTGTCTAAGCCTTGCTCTTGTAATTTATAAGCACGCAATTTATTAAGCAGTCCAATACCACGACCTTCTTGATTCATGTAAACAATCACACCTTTACCCTCTTTCTCTATCATGTCCATTGCAGCATGAAGTTGTGGTCCGCAATCACATCGACAAGAACCGAAAATATCGCCCGTAATACACGATGAGTGAACGCGGACTAAAACAGGTTCGTCTTTGTTCCAAGTTCCTTTTATCAATGCAAGGTGTTCTTGTCCGGTCGTAATTTGAGTATAAGCAACTAATTCAAAATTTCCATGTTCAGTCGGAAGTTTCACATCGACTTGTCGTTCGATCAAACTTTCTTTTTGCAAACGATATGCGATCAAGTCTTCGATAGATACGATCGACAGTTCAAACTTTTCCGCGATCTTCATCAAGTCAGGCAAACGCGCCATCGTTCCATCTTCATTCATGATCTCCACCAATGCTCCTGCCGGCGATGCGCCTGCAAGTCGCGCTAGATCAATTGTTGCTTCTGTATGTCCTGTGCGACGTAACACTCCACCTTTCTTTGCTTTCAATGGAAAGATATGCCCCGGCCGACCAAGTTCCTCAGCTTTTGTATGTGGATTGATCAATGCACGAATTGTCTTCGAACGATCAGAAGCAGAAATCCCTGTTGATGTACCGTAGCCAATCAAATCGACTGACACAGTAAATTGTGTTTCATGAGAAGAAGTATTCTTCGAAACCATAAGTGGAAGTTGCAATTCCTCGCAACGTTCTTCAGTAAGAGCAACGCAAATCAATCCGCGCCCATGAGTAGCCATAAAATTTACAATTTCCGGAGTTGCATTTTCTGCAGTCGTAATGAAATCGCCTTCGTTTTCACGGTTGGCATCATCCACAACTATGATCACTTTACCATTTTTCAGATCATTGATCGCTTGATCGATGGTATTTAATTTATACATATGTCTTTGTTTCCGCCGGTAAAGTTAACAAACTTAGTCGGAACGGAGTATTTTGGGTGAAATGGTTAAATATCGACCAAAATGTAAACTTTCTTACCTCAGTCTAATTCAATTTTTTACCTGGATTTTACAGATTTCACAGATTCTGTGTGGTTGATTTGTATTTATTCTTGAAAGCTTTCAGATGTAAGATTTGGTTCACTTGTTGCAAGCATGGGCATTCATATGACTATATATTGCAGTCATAACCTAAACAGCATAAAGGTTCACAACACAACCCCGTAAGGTTGACTTCAAACGCTGATAAGCCCCGTAAGGCTTTCAGCGTTTGTTTATTTTAGGGGGATTGGTAAGTAGTAATTAGTAAGTAGTGAGTAGCACATGGTCTTTGAAAAACTAATTGTAAATCTTCTTCCATCTGTAAAATAGTTTCAAATTAATAACTGCTCAGAGCCGGACTTCCAAAAAACAATACTGCTACGACTAGATACCAAAATACTCCACCCAAACTTATTAGTGCAATTTGTCGGCCTGTGAAATTATCTTGTTCGATTACTGTTATATCTGATGAATTTGATTTTGCATAATTCAATGCACGAAATGCAGGAATTAAGAATGTGAAATTCAAGAGAGAAATCAGCCAGAATGGGTCCGGTAATCTTGATAGCATGCTGAATAAAATATATCCAAAGTAATTTCCTGTAACTGAAAATTCTTTTCCATATCCTTTTTCAGAAGCATAACTAAGAATTCGATTAAACAAACCATTCAAAAAGAAAATGGAAAAAATTGCTCGCGCTGCAGGTATAATGTCTGACTTCTCACGTTGCTGAAAGAACTTCCATGATTTGTAGATCCACCAAATCTGATACAAACCAAATGAAATAAAACACAGGAACATAAATTTATTTTCACTGATGATAATTTCTTCCTGCTTTGAATTTCCGGTTACTGATAAGTCGCTATCAAGTATATCGTTGTTGTTATCCATAAAAATTTATTTCAATTCAATTACGCGTTCTTCAAAATTCAATGTAGAATCTGTAGTTACTTCTTTTGTTTCAACGGAATAGATAGGCCAACCGCTTCCACTATGAATTCTTGATGCATTACGGACTTCATTATTGATAGTTGGCATATCACTTTTTGTCGGAGGGGTTGTTCCCATTGTTTTAGCCAACTTCGTCATATAATCGAAAGTTGCATCAACTAATTGACCTTGGTCTATCGTTTGCCACATTCTGAAAATTGAATTCCCATCTTCAAAATTGATCTCATCCAATTTCACAGTCAATTCACCATCGAAGGGTTCGCCGCCGTAGATGTTAGGGAATTTTGATTTCGCTGAAATTTCTTCACCCAATTTGTATTTGCCGCCATGAAAAGTATAGAACTGTTGGATCTCTTTTATTGCACTAGATTCAATCGCTTCTTTAGTGGAAAACATTTTTTTAGTTTGAGAAATTATCTCATCCATTTTTGGAACTTCTTTAAAATCCACTTTAAGTTTATCGAGTGATTTGTAAATATAATCTCGAACTTCTTTCCAGTTTACTATTTCAGTAAAGGTGCCCATTTCATCAGTCTTGATCACTATACCCATATCTTGAGAGATCTGAGCAAGCTTTTGCATAATTTTACTTTCAGAATTGGTTTTGCAATTTTTGTAGAACCATTCGATTGTATATGATTTTGCAGATGAATCTTTGATGGTAATTTCTACATCATAAGATGAAAATTCGCGGCCGGTTGTATCGGTGCCATTGACTTTGTACTTCTCAGTAGTAACCGTGTAGGATTGTTTTTCGTTTTTATCCCAATAGCCTATAACCTGAACGGTTGAGTCTTCTAAGTTGATTTGGGCCGAACTATTTTCGCAGATAATAAATAGCAAAACAGCAAGTACTATTTTATTCATATGAATTTATTAGGTAGATCAAAGTTATATCTTTGCAATAGTATCAATCTTTGACGCAAGTTCAAAATCTTTTAAACTTACACCACCTGCATCGTGAGTACTTAAAGCAATCTTCATATGATTATAAACATTCTCCCAATTTGGATGGTGATTCATTTTTTCTGCTTCAGCAGCTATTAAAGTCATAAATGAAAATGCTTCTACAAAATCTTTGAATTTAAATTCCTTTTTAATGAAATCACCTTCATTTATCCATCCTTTTTCTAATAAATCCAGATTTTCTTTTATTTCTGCTTTGGTTAATTTGTCCATCTTTGTTTGGTATTAATTTTCTATTTTATGTTTGAAACTTTTTTATGTGACTTTAATCTGACAACATACCTTCTAAATTGATTTACATTTAATTTAAAATTGCGACACTTTAAACGCTAAGGCCATGAAATCAATTTTAGCACAATTAACTCTTATCCTATCACTACTCATTCTTTCTATCACAAGTTATGGAAAAAATGAAGTGACTATAACTGTTGTTGAAAAAGAAACAGGTTCGCCAATCCCTTATGCAATCGTTTCAATTAAATCAGGTGAAATTGCCAGACCAATTGGAATGACAGATATCAATGGGAAATTCATTTTAGCATTGAAAGAAAGTGATCAGGTTCTGAAAGTCACATCACTTGGATTTTCACCATGTCATTTCATTTGTACCAATAAACTAAACAGAGTGACGGTAGAGCTAGAAAAAGGAATTGAATTGAAATCTGTTATAATTACTTCAGAAAAAGTTCCATTAATTTCATGTGGTTCGATTTGTCTTGGCTATAATAGTTGTGGAATATTTAGAGATGGAAGAAATTTAATAGAGGATACCGTTGTTGAAAATAAAGGGAAAATTAGAAGCAGCAGCGCTCTTACAATTTACCCTAATCCCTCAAGAGGAAGCTTCAAAATAAATTCTGGACTTGAAAATTACATACTTGAAATTTTCGATTGCACTGGGAAAATAGTTGTTATTATTCAAAATGCAAATGACAATTTAACTATTTCACTAAATGATCTAAAGGCAGGAGTTTACCTTACCAGAGTTACAAAAGACAGTTCTATTCTGACGAGCAGACTAGTAATAAATTGACGACATTTTCAATTATTATTTTCCTTTTGTTTCTATCCTTTTACTAAGGCTAACAAACTTAAATTTGGATTCATGCCCATCCTCATCTTCAGATTTGCCGACCGTTATAAACAGTTTATCTCTCGGCATTATATAAGCATAAACAAAAGACACCCATAACATAAATGGTATCAAACAAAACAATATCGGATATGACCAGAAACCGTAAAAGGAATTGACTACGGCGCCTGAAGGATCTGACGGCTGATAGATCATTTCTACATAATCATTTATATAAACATTTAAATCTTTAAGACCTTTCACTCTATACTGAATGCCATTTGCTTCGAACCTAATAACGGGATAACTTACTCTGCTAAGTTCTGTACTTTTTGAATAGGCGACAACTTTTCCAACCGCTGTTTTACTTCCAAAATAAAATTGAAATCTATTTAATAGAAGGAACAAGAATATAATTCCCATTCCAATAAAAAAAACTTTATGACTGTTCAGTTGGAATTTCAATGTGATATGAATTTGCAAAGGAAGAATTAAGAGGTAACGACTGCTAAATTAAAATATTTTAAGGAACAATCGTTTCGGGCTTAGCTGCTTCCTTTTCTTTCTTTCTCCATAATCTAAATAACTCGCCAAGACTATTCGCTTCTTTCCTATAAAACACTCCCATTCCTTGTGTATAGGTCGATTGAGAATATTTAATGATATCATCTGCATTTGAGCGATTGAAACCTCTAACACGGAAACGTCCGTCTTCGCTGACTTTATATTCTGCATTGAAATCACCAACCACGCTGCTGCTGGCATAGCTTTGCGCAGTTGTGTAGTAACCAACGTTGCCTTCAACAGTTAATCTATCATTGAAGACAGATTTACTTACCATAAAGATAAATTCATCACTCGAATAAGTATCTTTTGCACGATAATTAACTCCAAAGTTTACATCTTTGCTCAATTGTCCAAGCCAATTACTTACTTGATTACTCAAGAGCTCACTTGCACTTGCACCCGCTCCTGCTCCTGCATCTAATCTTCCAACTTGACCCGGGCCTGTTTGCGGTATAAATTGATTGAACACGAGTAATCCAAACATTTGTTTACTGATCTCTTGTTCTGAATTCAGGATTGTTCTTACAATACTTTCTGCAGTTGGATCTAAACCTCGAACTTTTATTTCATAATTGATAGTTGGATTCATGAGTTTATTGGTCAATAGCAAACGACACTCAACTGGTAAGCGGCGCTTATAGGTACTATCTGCCAGAAGGTTGTATAAGGATGAAGTATTG
>JANOBV010000089.1:0-2900 GCA_031411835.1 Bacteroidota bacterium
TTACTGAACTTCACTCTTTCCTGAAACATTTCAGCGATGCGGGATTCTATATCCTGCATGATTTCATCGCGTCCTTCTGCAGTTGTAAAGTGCAGGCGGATGGATTCCAGATACGCTTTGAATCTCTCGTAAGCGTTCTCATCGATATGGAAAACAATTCCACCGATATTTACTGTTACAGTCTTATTCATGATGATCAGTTTTTTGTGTGGTCAAACGAACAGCTTCAACGAGTTCATTCCAAGTTGATCGAAGTTCTTCTAAAAATTTTGTACCCAATGGGGTTAATGAATAATATTTGCGCGGCGGTCCGGATTTGCTCTCTATCCATCTGTACTGAAGTAAGCCTCCGTTTTTCAATCGTGTCAGCAACGGGTATAAAGTTCCCTCCACGACGATCAACTTTGAAACTTTCATCTTGGCGATAATGTCGGAAGGATAAACTTCTTCCTTCTCAAGAATCGACAAAATACAAAACTCCAGCACTCCTTTACGCATCTGAGCTTGTGAATTTTCAAGGTTACTGCTCATTGCTTTGTTTTTTTTTAAGTAAGTGGTAAGTAGTGAGTAGTGAGTGGAATTTCGAGATTTGTAATTTGAGATTCGAAAACACCCGCCACTTTAATTTTTAATTATTCGTTATTCACTATTCGCAATTCGTTAAAATTTATTGTGCTATTGAACTGCCCTTCTCAACCTGAGGACCAGAAGTTGTGCGATCAATTCGGCGTGCATCCAGGTTATCGGCGTAAATGCTGCCTTGTCCAAGTACACGTGAGAAACTATCTCCCGTACTTCCCGAAACGATAATCTTGCCGCTTCCTTTCACGATCATTCCGACTGTGAGCGTTCTTACATCCATTCTAATGCTTCCGCTTCCATTTACTTTAAGTAGCAAGATGTCAGAATTGATTAGACCGTTTGCATAGATCTTTGCATTTCCATTTACTTCGACCAGACTGATGTCGACAACAGAAACGTAAATTGTTACAGCGTGATTATTTTCTCCGGAAATGATCAATGAACCATTCTCAATTTTAGTAGAAATGTCTTTCACCATGTTCTTCTCCCCTTCAATGCGAACTGAATTCGATTCTCCTTGTGTTAGAATTAAATTAGCTGTAGTGTTGACGATGAGGCCGGAGAAATTGTTGATGTTTCTCGAGTCAGTAGCGAGTTCAGAAGAATCGCTGCTTGCAAAAGCGTAACCTGTTAGTGTAAGCAGGATGACGGCAAGGAAGAATTTCGTTTTCATTGGATGATAATTTAAGTGTGTAATTATTTAGAACTAGGTATTACCCTGTCATTGTGTGATACAAAGATACGGTCATAGAAAGGTATTATGCAATACATAGTACTAATTATTTTCAAAAAAATTCATAAAATATTTATATATAATTGATATTCAATACAATAATTTTACTGAGTTTACTATAGAAATTTGATTCAATGGAAAAAACTGTAGAATTCAGGCAATAAAGTTCCGGAATTATGGACCCGACCTTCCTTAAAAGAGTCAAATATTTTGAGAAAAAGCAGCCAATATTTACAGCTACGACCCCAGAGGGGTCAAGTATTGGTAGAAAAAAAAAATGTGATTTTCGATGACCGACCCCTGCGGGGTCGCATGTGATTTGACGAAATAAATGTGATTTTTTCAATAAAAAATTTTAACGCAAAACAATCATTTCACAATGTGATCCCTTCGGGATCTAAAATTAATATTGTTTGCAAAACATTTCGTCTACCAATATTTGACCCCTCTGGGGTCATGTTACTTTTGAAGAAATCGCTCGAATTCATCGCTCGATCCCAGAGGGCTCAAATGTTGGAAATTAATGCATCACACTAATTCTTACCGTCTTCGAAGAATTACCATTCACAAATTTACCCATATACAATCCGGCAGGGTAAGTTGAAACATCAACCGTAAATTTTCCTTCGATTGAATCTGTAGAAATTTGTTGCGATAATATTTCTTTTCCTTCAAGAGAATAAAGTTTGAAGAAACTCTTTTCTTTATTTGTGACTTTATAACTGATAGTTAATTGATCACTTGCAGGATTCGGATAAACGCCCGCTAACATTTCATTGTTCTCTCCTACTCTTGTGTCGAAGCCAGGTAACATAATTGACCAAAGTTTTGGTGTTCCGCTATAACCTACTTCTACAAGATAAAGAACATTGCTATCGAGTACCATGTCCACAGGATGATTAAATCCCATTGCAATTCGTGTTGCGTGGAAAGAATAATTTTCACCTGTGCTGTCTTTCACCATATCTAGATGCAAAATATCTTCACCCGGATCGCCGAATGGTGACATCAATGAAGATGCTCCCGCAATCAATGAATCTCCTCTTGTATAGCATGTAACAAATCCATGTCCTTTGAATTCTGTATCGAGTACGCTGTCTTTATCGAATACTAATCCAAGTGGTGAACGATGAGCTGTAAAACTATAAACACCCATTCCTTGATCACTTGCATCCATGATCATTCCGTTTGTTGAATCTCTGTACTGATCTGCATCAGGTCCATAGTTCAAACACGGTTTTGTTAATGCAAGTCCGCTAGGTTGCTGAGGAAAATCCGGATCGTTAGAAAAGAATCCTTGTACATAACTTGTGCTTGTATGATTGATCATCACATCAGTCGATGAATCGAATCCTGCGAATTGTTGTGGATTATAAGCATCGCCCATTACCCATGGAAAACCGTAATGATTGCCACTACGAATCCAATTCAATTCATCATCCATATCTCTATCGCCTGAATTTTCTGCACCAAATAAATCGCCATTGCCATTGTAAGCAAAGTCAAATGTATTTCTTATTCCTCGACACAAAACTAATCCTAATGTATCTAGTGCAACGGAATCATCAGGCAACACAAGACTATC
>JANOBV010000090.1:0-5825 GCA_031411835.1 Bacteroidota bacterium
GTTGGTGTCGGATTAGAATAGTAATCAGAAATTACACGTAACCTCAATGGGATATTTGCAACAGCAGTCGCCGGAATGGTAACACTTCCATTATGATTTACCAAAACATTCAACGATTCAAAAACTCTTTCAGTAGTTACATCGAATGTTCCGTTATTATTATAATCGATATAGACTTCTACGTTTTCATTGTAACCTGTTCCTGTTGTAACATGAATGTTATACGAATTCGAAGCAATAACATTCGTTGTTGTTCCACAAGAATAGTCGCTGTATCCATCAACTCCATCTGTTGTAGAATTATTGATAGAACCAAATTGGAAATTATAGATTCCAATTCCACAGCAATATCCTGTAGTTGCCGGCATACATGCAGCCGGTAAAGGTCCGCCTACACTTGAGATCGTAACAGGAATTGTAATCGAATCACATCCAAAAGAATTGCATGATATTAATTTCACATTGTAAATTCCATTTGCAGTATAAACATGCGTTGGATTTTGTTGAGAAGAAGTTCCTCCGTCTCCGAAAGTCCATGTCCATGAAGTTGGTGAATTGAAAGTTTGATCATCAAATTCTATAATTCCTGTACAACTTGAAGGAACAGTATTTTCAAAATTCGCACAAGGAAGGAAACCAACATTAAAAGTGATAGGAACAGAATCAACAGGATTCAATGGATCATTTGATGAAACAAGAATGTAGTCAGAATAAACTCCACCGGCCAATCCGGCAGAACTTAATGTAACATAAACTAAAACAGAATCATTTGGCGTAACTGTTCCGGTTGAAACATCGACTGAAACCCAATAAGGAAGACTGTGCGATGATGCATAACGAATAGCGTTGGAAATAATATGTGTCGTTGCATTTGTAGAATCATAATAATCAAATCCGACATACATTACTCTCCCACTTCCGTAATTTCTATAAGTAACAATATCATATCCGTTATAAGAAACTAATTCCGTTTTATCTGAATTAGTAATATCAAGATAGAAAGTTGAATTCGGTGTTGTGAAAGTCGAAGGAACATTATCCATGTAATCATCTGCCGGAAGATTTACCGTACATGTTCCACCTGAATTAATATAACCAACATATGTACCACTAAATAAACCAAGGTCGAATAAACGAGTTTGTATTCCTGTTCCAAGTGAACCACAAGCAACAACACTTCCACCAGAGCTAACGAAATTTTGAACCACTGTTGCAATACTTGAATAATATCCTGAGAAAGATTCTTGTTCAGGGAATAACAAGATATCATAATTAGGAAGTAATGCTTGCAACGTACTTGGATTCGTTGTGTAAGTAGTATCCATTGTATAATTTGTGAAATAAGAATTAATTCCACCCATAGTATACAAATATTCTCTTGACTGATCAACTCCATAAAGCATTATTAAAACACGTGGATTTGAAACTGAACCACCTGCAATTTGAAAATTAAGATCACTTCCACCTCTATTGACCACCCAAAGCGGAATTGTAATTGAGTCGTTACATGCATTCAAACTTGCTGAGAGCGTTCCCGGATAAAAATCAATTGCCGGCGCTGCTCCTGCTGCTCCATTAAAACAAATTTGTTGAACACCATCATTCGTATTAAGAGTTAAATCTCCTGAATAACTTCCAATTGATTGTGGATTGAAATTTACAATCAATGGCGCTGATCCGCCATTTGGAATTGAAAATGTTGACGGAGAGAAAGTAAATGCTGCATCAGAACTGGAGATTGAACTTACAGTTAATGTATCGCAACCGGTGTTAGAAATAATAATTGTATCATGAGCAGTTGCATATTGAACAATGGTGCCAAATGTTGCACATGAATCAGAGAATACAACATTCGCCGAACCTGAAACAGTAAATTGCACAGGGAAAGAAATTACAGGAGTTGTTGGATCATTTGAATTGATTGAGAATGTCGTATTGTATGTTCCTGCCGACATTCCTGAAGTATTGATCGTCACATAAATTATAGTTGAGCTACCTCCTGTTACTGATCCTGTTGTTGGAGTTACAGAAAGATAATTAGGTAAAGAAGTAGCACTATTTGCACTACGCATGATATTCGACATTAATCGATCTGCTTCTGTTGATGATAAATAATAATCAAAACCGATATAGACAACTTTTCCCAGTCCAATATTTCTATAGGAAACTACATCGTATCCGGTGTAACTTACTAATTCAACTTTATCTGAATTTGTAAAGTCATAATAATTGGAAAGATTAGGTGAAGCAAATGATAAAGGGACTTGATCTGTGATTGCATCTGTCGTGTCATTTGTAATCAATGTTCCACCTGTAGTTGAAGACTGATATAAACCGGTAAACAAGTTCATATCTGATAATCTGCTATAAGATGTATTATACGCAGAGCCACATAGAACTACTGTATGTCCACTGGTAATAAAATCATTTACCACATTCGACAAAGCACCATAGATCGTTGTTGATCCTGATTCTTGTTCCGGGAATAACAATACATCTTTACCAACCAATGCTGCTCTTAGTGATGCAGAATCACTACCTGTAAATTGAGTAATTGTGTATCGACTAAATGAACTTCCGATGGCAAGTACAGTGTTCGGATATTCAGTTGCCAAATCTACACCATATACAAATGATAAAATCTTCACAGTATCAGTGCTTACACTAATTCCATTGATATCAAAATCCAATTGACCTGTTCCATTGTTATAAATTGTAACAGGAATAGTTAGAGAATCTCCACAAGAAAGTGCTGCATTGATCGATGCCGGCACAACAGAAATATCAGGTGCAGATTGTACATTGATGGTTCTGTATGTAGTATCAATTGTTGCACAATTCGATGCAATCAAACGAACTTGAAATGCTCCGGAAGTTGTATATGCATGCGAAGGATTCTGAAGAATCGAAGTTCCGCCGTCACCAAAATCCCATTGCCAGTTGATCGGTCCGTTTGTAGAAATATCTGTGAAAGTAACCGGCGCGCTAAGTGCAGGTGTAGTTGTACTAGCATTGAAGGCTGCAACAACTGGAGTTGAACTTACGATGTTTGAAGTCCATGTAGCAGCGAAGCCCGGATATGTAACTGACCCATCTGAAGTCCAACGAATGAACATTTGTCCTGAAGTAGCAGTAACCGGACTACCAATTGACCCACCGTTTCCAGTTGTTAGCAATGTTCCTGATGTTGAACTTCCATCATACACATATAAATAATCATATCCACCTTCTGTACTAAAAGAAGTAAAGTTGAGTGTGATACTTGTTGCACAACCCGGGTTAATTAGAAGTGAACAATTTTCAGAGTCCATATAATCTCCTGTTGGTCCACCTGAATCATAAAGTTGTCCGTTTGGCGCAACAACAGTTGTCACTCCACTACACATATTCACTTGACTAACTACATCGATGTAAGTTAATTTTGTGATGCTATCATTTCCAAAACTATTGGACACAACAAGCGATGCTTGATAAGATCCAACAGATGCATATGTCACAACAGGATTTCTAAGAGTAGAAGTTGAAGGAGTTCCGCCCGGGAAATACCACTGCCATGAAGTAGGAGCATTTACACTCATATCATAAAACGTAGTAGAAGCGCCCGGATTTATAACTGTATCAATTGCAAAAAAATCAACGATTGGTGCAGCAGTATTTGCAACAAACGTTACAGTGTAATCTTCTGCTTGTCCATTTTGTAATGTTGTACAAGAAGTGTAAGTAGTATTCGAATAAATATCATCCGTCACACGTATGCGAAGCGGAGTATTCAATGTTGCAGTTGTAGGTGTAGAAGCAACTCCAATGTGTGTTCTTAAAACATTGGAAGATGTATAGGCTAATTCAGTCGCACCAAATACACCATCATTATTATAATCTATCCAAGCTTTTACATTTTCATTTGCAGAAGTTGATGTCAACACTCTGATCGGAACGGCATCACCGGCTGTAACAGTAGTGTTATATGTACATGTAAAATCTTTGTAACCTTCAGCAGCATCATTCGATGTTGAATTGATTGTTCCAAAATGAAATTCACTTACGCCGATGTTGCAACAATAGGTTGTATTTCCGGGAGTACAATTTGCAGTGATTGGTCCGCCGCCATTGGTAACATCGATGTATGCAGTTCTAATAAGCGTATCACTATTAGAACAAGCTGTGGAACCATTTGCATAAAGAGTTACGGTATATGTTCCTGCAACAGTGTACGTATGTGAAGGAGTTGCAGCAGTTGAAGTAGCACCATCACCAAAGTTCCATAGGTAAGTTGAAGAGTTCAAACTGGTGTTTAGAAAATTTACCGTTGCAGGAAGTACACAGAAATCAAGTTGCGGCGCAGAGAAAGAGGCGATAACAGCATTTGAAAAAACTGCTCCTACTCCAACTGCATGCCATGCATTCGTGACTTCAATGACTTGATTTGAACAATTTCCGAAAAGATCAACTGCAGCTTGAATAGCATAGAATCTTGCATCAGCAAATGTCGATGAAGGTGTTAGATAAACTGTCAGATTACGGAAAGCAACTGCACTTGCATCTGTCATACCAATTGAATTGACTGCATACGAATCGCCATTATCATTCACTCCTGTTCCTCCATTACACAAAAGGTAATACCAGAAATTTTGCACACCGCTATCGTAATGAACACCATCACCGAAATTCCAATAGGTTCCGCCGTAAGTATCTGCACATTGGTACTGATTTGGATTTCCCATATTACGGAAAGGAGTAAGTGTTACACTACACTGATCACCTTCGAGGAAATTTGCTGTTGTTGGATTCAAAAAGAAATCGATCGTTACTCCCATTACATCGCTGAACGATTCATTCAATGCACCTGATTCACCTGAGTAAATTAATCCTGCAGTAAATTCTGTTAAGCCATGAGTGATTTCATGTCCGACGATATCAGTTGTTGTAAGCGGATTATAATCAATTCCGTCACCATCACCATACGTCATTTGAGTTCCGTCCCAAAATGCATTTACATAACTCGTAGAATAATGCACATAACTTCTGATCTCAAATCCTGCATTGTCAATTGAATTTCTTCCGAAGCGAGTATTATAAAAATCGTATGTAGCTTCTGCACCTGCGTGAGCATCGTATGCATATTGATCGAGTGTTGCATTCACCCAGTTATTATCTGTATCTGTAAAATCGGTTGCAGTAGTATAATCACTTCCGAAATTAAGGTTCAATGTTTGAATTCCATTTCCGCGACCTGTTTCTCTCAAGCGATAAGACGAAGCAGATAACATATCAGTAGTAATTGGTTTCACACCACAATATGCAGTAGTTGCACTTCCAACAGCATCAGTAGTGTGAATTCTGTCGTGCTCTGCTATTTTCTCGCCTGTCGCTGCATCAATAAAGATCCAAACACGTTTCAATTTTGGTTGCAAAGCATAAACGTCAAATTTGTAAGCAAGACGGTATGAATTTTTCAAAGGATAAACGACAAGTTCTCCTGTGCCTTCCATATTTTGTAATCCGCCTTTATCCTGATCTTTATAAACAGTAGCAGGAACATAAGCCAAAGCAAGAGCAAATGCATTTGACTTCGACAACTTCGGATTAACGTTCAGATCTTTTACGTTGTACACTTCGCCATTGGCAGATTGTACAACACCGTTTTTTACATGGACGTAGTAAATTCCATTTTCAACCGGAACAAAATTATAATATTGTTTGAAGCGATTGTGCTTTGTCTGAATATTGTCGTATTCCGATTTGAGTAATTGAAATGAATTGCCTTGCGGTAATTTCAAAACCGCTTGTTCGAGCCATAATTTTTGTTCTGCTTCAGAGAACTGATC
>JANOBV010000091.1:0-38053 GCA_031411835.1 Bacteroidota bacterium
GAAGGACCGAACATCGGTTTGATCTCCTCACTTTGTGTATATGCAAAGATCAATAATCTTGGTTTCATCGAAACTCCATATCGTACAGTAACGGATGGAAAAGTGGATGTTGAAAAAGGAGTTATTTATCTTACAGCAGAAGAAGAAGATAATAAAGTAATTGCTCAAGCGAATGCAAAGATTGATGACCATGGTAATTTCATTGATCTAAAAGTGAAAGCTCGTGAATTAGGTGACTTCCCGGTTCTTGAACCAACGAAAGTAAATCTAATGGATGTCGCTCCTAATCAGATCGCATCAATTGCCGCTTCACTAATTCCATTCCTTGAACATGATGATGCCAATCGTGCCCTGATGGGATCGAACATGCAACGTCAAGCTGTACCATTACTTCGTCCTGAAGCTCCAATTGTAGGAACAGGTCTTGAAGGATTGGTTGCGCGTGACTCTCGTGTATTGATCAATGCAGAAGGTGATGGCGTGGTTGAATATGTAGATGCTCTTGAAGTAACAATTCGTTATAGCCGTAAGGAAAACGAAAAGTTAGTAAGCTTCGAAGATGATGTGAAAACATACAACCTAATCAAATTCCAAAAAACAAATCAGAATACTTGTATCAACCTAAAGCCAATTGTAATCAAAGGGCAGAAGGTGAAAAAAGGTCAAGTACTTTGCGAGGGCTATGCAACTCAAAATGGTGAATTAGCACTTGGACGTAACCTTCAGGTTGCCTTCATGCCTTGGAAAGGAAATAACTTTGAGGATGCAATCGTGATCTCTGAAAGAGTTATTCGTGAAGATATCTTTACATCAATTCACGTTGATGAATATAGTCTTGAAGTACGCGATACAAAACGTGGTATGGAAGAGTTGACGGCTGATATTCCTAACGTAAGTGAAGAAGCAACACGTGAACTTGATGAGCACGGATTGATCCGCGTTGGAGCTGATGTTGTAGAAGGAGATATCCTTATCGGTAAGATCACTCCTAAAGGAGAAACAGATCCTTCACCGGAAGAAAAACTTCTTCGTGCGATCTTCGGTGACAAAGCAGGTGATGTGAAAGATGCTTCGTTGAAAGTTCCACCATCTGTAAAAGGTGTTGTAATTGACAAGCGTTTATTCTCACGTGTAGTTGCAAAAGATAAGACTCAGAAGAACGATGAGAAAGTTCTTATCGAAAAACTCGATAAAGATTATCAAATTGAGATCGCTGACTTAAAAGAAAAACTGATCGATAAATTATTCGTGCTTGTTAGCGGAAAAACTTCTCAAGGTGTTACTGACATCTTCAAAGAAGTGATCATTGCTAAAGGAGCTAAGTTCACTCAGAAAATGCTATCGGAAATTAACTTCGATAACGTTAATGCTGATAAGTGGACAACTGATAAAGAGAAGAACGATCAGATCAAGCAATTACTGCATAACTATACTATTAAGTTTAATGACATTTCCGGATTATTCAAACGTAAGAAATTTGCGTTGACAGTCGGAGATGAGCTACCGGCAGGTATCGTTCAATTAGCGAAAGTTTATATCGCGAAAAAACGTAAGCTAAAAGTAGGAGATAAGATGGCCG
The DNA here is from genome assembly GCA_031411835.1 of Bacteroidota bacterium. Classification (GTDB taxonomy): domain Bacteria; phylum Bacteroidota; class Bacteroidia; order AKYH767-A; family 2013-40CM-41-45; genus JADKIH01. Next base: position 1,580 of record JANOBV010000091.1, read on the forward strand.
GTCGTCACGGAAATAAAGGTATCGTTGCCAGAATCGTTCGCGATGAAGACATGCCATACCTTGAAGACGGAACTCCGGTTGATATCGTTCTTAATCCACTTGGTGTACCTTCTCGTATGAACCTTGGACAGATCTATGAAACGATCTTAGGATGGGCAGGATTGAGATTGGGATTAAAATTTGCAACTCCAATTTTTGATGGTGCATCAATCGAACAGATCGATGAATATGTAACGAAAGCTAATCTTCCAAAATTCGGAAGTACTTATCTATATGATGGTGGAACAGGTGATCGTTTCGATCAACCGGCAACAGTAGGAGTTATCTACATGCTGAAACTTGGTCACATGGTCGATGATAAAATGCACGCTCGTTCAATCGGACCATACTCTCTCATCACACAACAACCGTTGGGTGGTAAGGCACAATTTGGTGGTCAGCGTTTTGGTGAGATGGAAGTTTGGGCACTTGAAGCATTCGGTGCAGCAAACATTCTACAAGAGATCCTCACTGTAAAATCTGATGATGTTATTGGCCGTGCGAAAACTTATGAAGCAATTGTTAAAGGTGATAATCTTCCTGTACCGGGAATCCCTGAATCGTTCAATGTATTGTTACATGAACTTCGTGGACTTTGTCTGAAGATAACACTTGAATAAGGTTGAATGAATAAACGAAGTGTTGAACACTTTTTCATCATTCATTTTAATCATCAACCAAAAAAATAACAAAGATGGCAAGCAGAAAAGAAATAAAAATTAAATCGAATTTCAGTAAGATTATCATTAGCCTTTCTTCTCCTGAAAATATTCTGGAGCAGTCAAGCGGCGAAGTGTTGAAACCTGAAACCATCAATTACCGGACATACAAACCGGAGCGCGACGGATTATTCTGTGAGCGTATCTTCGGACCGGTAAAAGATTGGGAGTGTCATTGCGGTAAATACAAACGTATCCGTTACAAAGGAATCGTGTGTGACCGTTGTGGAGTAGAAGTAACAGAGAAAAAAGTTCGTCGTGAGCGTATGGGTCATATTACCCTGACTGTTCCCGTTGCACATATCTGGTACTTCCGTTCATTGCCGAATAAGATCGGTTACTTGTTAGGTCTTCCTACAAAGAAGCTTGACATGATCATCTATTATGAAAGATATGTAGTTATTCAAGCTGGTGTAAAAGCAGCAGATGGAATTAACTATCTTGATTTCCTAACAGAAGATGAATACTTAACGATCCTTGAGAATCTTCCAAAAGATAATCAACATCTTGATGATAGCGATCCGAATCGTTTCATCGCTAAGATGGGAGCAGAGGCATTGTATGACCTATTATCAAGATTGAATCTTGATGAATTATCTTACAACCTTCGTCACCAAGCGAGCAATGAGACTTCTCAGCAACGTAAGAATGAAGCATTGAAACGTTTGAACGTTGTAGAAGCTTTCCGTTCGGCTGTTGAGCATATCGAGAATCGTCCTGAATGGATGATCGTGAAAGTTGTTCCGGTAATTCCACCGGAATTACGTCCACTTGTTCCTCTTGATGGAGGTCGTTTTGCTACGTCCGATCTAAACGATTTATATCGTCGCGTTATCATTCGTAACAACCGACTTAAACGTCTATTAGAGATCAAAGCTCCGGATGTAATCTTACGTAATGAAAAACGTATGTTACAGGAAGCAGTTGATTCATTATTTGACAACTCACGTAAAGTGAATGCTGTTAAAACAGAATCGAACCGTGCATTGAAATCTCTTTCTGATTCATTGAAAGGTAAACAAGGTCGTTTCCGTCAGAACTTACTAGGTAAACGTGTCGATTATTCTGCACGTTCAGTAATCGTCGTTGGACCTGAATTAAAATTACACGAGTGCGGATTGCCAAAAGATATGGCAGCTGAGCTTTTCAAACCATTTATCATTCGTAAAATGATTGAGCGTGGTGTTGTAAAGACAGTGAAGTCTGCTAAGAAAATTGTAGATCGTAAAGACCCTCTTGTGTGGGATATCTTGGAGAACGTATTGAAAGGACATCCTGTTCTTCTGAATCGTGCCCCAACACTTCACAGATTAGGTATACAAGCATTCCAGCCAAAACTAATTGAAGGAAAAGCCATTCAGCTTCACCCTTTGGTTTGTACAGCGTTCAACGCCGATTTCGACGGTGATCAAATGGCCGTTCACGTTCCACTAGGACATGCGGCAATTTTGGAAGCACAAATGCTAATGCTTGCATCTCATAACATCCTTAACCCTGCAAATGGTGCACCGGTAACGGTTCCATCGCAAGACATGGTTCTAGGTCTGTACTATATCACGAAAGAGAGAAAGACAGATGCTGACCGTGTTGTAAAAGGTGAAGGAATGAAATTCTATTCTCCGGAAGAAGTGATCATCGCTTTGAACGAAGGAAGAGTTGAACTACATGCTGCTATTGAAGTTCGTATTAACTTATGGACACCGGATGGATATAAATCAACAATGATCAAAACAACAGTTGGTCGTATTCTCTTCAATCAGGTTGTACCTGAAGAAGCAGGTTACATCAATACATTGTTGACGAAGAAAGCTCTTCGTGATATCATCGGTGATGTATTAAAACAATGTGGTGTTGCTAAGACTGCTAAGTTCCTTGATGATATCAAAGATCTTGGATTTAAAATGGCCTTCAAAGGAGCGTTATCGTTCAACCTTGAAGACGTTAAGATCCCTGAAGTTAAACAGGAATTGGTTGGTAAAGCAAATGCAGAAGTTGAAGAAGTGTTGGCAAACTACAACATGGGATTCATCACTTACAACGAACGTTACAATCAGATCATTGATATCTGGACTCGTACTAGTTCACGTATCACAGAGACATTGATGAAACAATTGTCAACAGACAAACAAGGTTTCAACTCTATCTTCATGATGCTTGACTCCGGAGCCCGTGGTTCTAAAGAGCAGATTCGTCAGTTAGGTGGAATGCGTGGATTGATGGCTAAACCTCAGAAGAGTGGATCTTCGGGTGGGGAGATCATCGAGAACCCGATCCTTTCTAACTTTAAAGAAGGTCTTTCTATCCTTGAGTATTTCATTTCTACTCACGGTGCGCGTAAAGGTCTTGCCGATACGGCCCTTAAAACAGCCGATGCGGGTTACCTTACTCGTCGTCTAGTTGACGTTGCGCAGGATGTTATCATCACTGATACAGATTGTGGAACACTTCGTGGATTAGCTGAGACAGCACTTAAGAATAATGAAGAAGTTGTTGAATCGTTATATGATCGTATTTTAGGTCGTGTATCCTTACACAATATATTCCATCCGCTTACAAACGAATTGATCGTTGAGAATGGAAAAGAGATCACAGAAGAGAAAGCAACGATCATTGAAGAGTCACCTATTGAAACAGTAGAGATTCGTTCAGTGTTGACTTGTGAATCAGAGAGAGGTGTATGTGCTAAATGTTATGGCCGTAACCTTGCATCAGGTAGAATGGTTCAGAAAGGTGAAGCTGTAGGTGTAATTGCCGCACAGTCCATCGGTGAGCCGGGAACACAGCTTACACTCCGTACGTTCCACGTCGGTGGTGTTGCCCAAAAAGGTGCATCTGAGTCTGAGTTGAAAGCGAAATTTGGTGGTCGTCTGGAACTTGAAGAAGTGAAGACAGTAACATACAAAGATGGTAACAAGGCACACGAAGTAGTAATTGGCCGTTCAGGTGAATTCAGAGTGGTTGATCCGAATACCGGAGTTGTATTGATGACAGCAAATATTCCTTACGGAGCAAAATTATATCTGAAAGATAAAGTAACAGTAGAGAAGGGCGACGTCATTTGTGATTGGGATCCGTTCAATGCCGTTATCTTAACCGAGTTCCCTGGTAAAGTGGAATTCGAACATATCGAAGAAGGTATTACGTTCCGTGAAGAGTCGGATGAGCAAACAGGTTACAAGGAGAAAGTTATTATCGAAACACGTGATAAGACTAAGAACCCTTCAATCCGTATCCTCGACGATAAGAAAGAAATGATCAAAGGTTACAACATTCCTGTTGGAGCTCACGTCATGGTTAACAAAGGACAAAAACTTCAATCAGGTGATATCTTAGTTAAGATTCCACGTACTACAGGAAAATCAGGTGATATCACCGGTGGTCTTCCACGTGTTACGGAATTGTTTGAAGCACGTAATCCAAGTAACCCTGCAGTAGTATCAGAGATCGATGGTATCGTTTCTTATGGTGGTATTAAGCGTGGTAACAGAGAGGTGATCATAACATCACGTGATGGTGAAGTGAAAAAATATCTTGTTCCACTTTCTAAACATATCCTAGTTCAGGATAATGACTTTACAAAAGCCGGTGATCCATTGTCAGATGGTGCAATCACTCCAAGCGACATCCTTTCAATCAAAGGACCAAGTATGGTTCAAGAGTATCTTGTTAACGAGGTACAGGAAGTTTACCGTTTACAGGGTGTGAAGATCAATGACAAGCACTTTGAAGTAATCGTTCGTCAGATGATGCGTAAAGTTGTCATTGAAGATCCGGGTGATACAGTATTCTTAGAAAGAGAATTCGTTGATCGTGTTGACTTCATAAAAGAGAACGATATGATCATGGACAAAGTCGTAGTACTTGATCCGGGTGATTCTACGGAAATGAAAACAGGACAGATCATCACACTTCGTAAGTTGCGTGAAGAGAACTCTGTGTTGAAACGTAAAGATCTTAAACCGATCGAGGCTCGTGATGCAATTCCTTCAACATCATCACCTGTACTTCAAGGTATCACTCAAGCATCGTTACATACTAAGAGTTGGATCTCTGCGGCATCGTTCCAGGAAACAACGAAAGTATTGAATGAGGCAGCAGTAAATGGTAAGATCGACGACCTTCTCGGATTGAAAGAGAACGTAATCGTTGGTCACTTGATTCCGGCTGGTACAGGTTTGCGTGAATACGATCGTTTGATCGTTGGATCACAAGAAGAGTATGATCTACTGATGGCTTCTAAACAAGAAGCAGTGAGCGAACATTAATAGTTAGCTCATCGAAATAATATAAATCCGCTCCTATTGAGCGGATTTTTTATTTTACTTCCATTCAGTTGCGAGGAATAATTTTTATGTAATTTAGTACTATAAAAGAAGATAATCTCATGGATGAAAATCAAAACCAAAATCAACTCAACATTGAGTTAACAGAAGAAATAGCAGATGGTATTTATTCTAATTTGGCTATCATAACACATAGCACAAGTGAATTCGTAATTGACTTTGTAAAGGTCATGCCCGGTGTTCCAAAAGCAAAAGTGAAAGCAAGAATTCTACTGACCCCACAACATGCAAAACGTCTTATGGGCGCATTAGCAGAGAACATTCAGAAATATGAAGCTGTTCATGGAGCAATCAAACAAACGGAATCTATTGGTTTGCCGATGAACTTTGGAGGCCCAACTGCACAAGCTTGATTTAACGAATAACGAATAGTGTATAACGAAGGGCTATCGTAGGCAAATAATTTCCTACAGTAGCCCTTCGTTATTTACTGTTCGTTACTCACTATTCGTTCGTTAATTAAAAGAATTTTAGAATTACCTGTATCAAATCAGACTCAACAACACTGCACGGTTTATCTGTATAGATCTGTGAAACTTTTACGCAAGCAATATTTTCTTGATCTGTATTTGTTACTTTGACTTCGAAAAATTTCTTTTTTTTGAAAAGATTTTCCTTTCTGAAAATGAGACTTAATTCTTCCGGATCAGAAAAGACCACGCGGAATCCTTTCTTACCAACTTCTAAAGTTGACAAAATACGATGAACCTTTCTTGCAGGGTAATACAGGTAGGTTTGTTCCATTTGTTTTCGCAGTGATTGAATGAAGTAGAAAAAAAACAATCAACTACAATATTAGGGTGAAAAATTGAATAAAGCTACCTTTATTTCAATTTTCATCTTTCCTTAATAGATTCGAAATTTTAAAAACAGCTGCCTAAGCAAGCATTTATATAGGCCAGTCAATGTAAGTTGATTATGTCTTGACTTTTGTAAAGTAATTTAAAGCAGATTTTCCGTAATATTTTGCCATTATTGCCAGCCCAAGAATAAAGAAAATAATTGCAAATTTTCGAGTAGAATCATCAAGATAGAACTCTCCAATCATCCAAATGGAGTTCGCCAAGATCCAAAAACATACAGCTAGATTATGCGCCAATTCCGATTTCTCTGCTCTATTCAAGTAGGTAATGTAAATGGCCAAGCCAATTGTTGGAACGATCATGACCATTCCCATTGTCTTTGAGAGGGATACCCAACAAAGGTCTTTAATTAGCCAAAGGAGAATGTGAAAATTCTCTGTCTTCCTTGTTTCGGTGTTGATCATGGCTTGAATTGCAATTATTTTTCAATCGCAGCTTTCATTTCTGCACTCATAGGAGTTGTTTTACTTCTAAAGCGATGAATTACTTTTCCATTCTCGTCAATTAAGATCTTTTCAAAATTCCATTTGATGGTACCCGTAAAATCCGGATTTGGTTGTTCGATCAGCCATTTGAAAAATGGATCCATATCGTCTCCGGCAACAGAAACTTTCGACATCATTGGAAAAGTTACACCGTAATTTTTGCTACAGAATCCTTTGATCTCTGAATTCTCGCCTGGTTCTTGTTCGCCGAAATTATTTGCAGGAAATCCAATGATCACTAATCTGTCTTTGTACTTCGAGTACAATTCTTGTAACCCTTCATATTGAGGAGTGTACCCACACTCTGAAGCAGTATTGACAATTAGTATTTTTTTTCCTTTATAGATAGAAAGATCAATGACTTTCCCGTCAATACTTTTTACTTTAAAATCATATACAGTTGTTGTGAGTGTTGTCATCAGTAAGATCGAAATAAGTAATGTTTTCATTTTTATAGTTTGTTTTAATAACAATTGAAATTGCTTTTAGTTTACCGCACTTTTATTAAAGATGAAATAGCCGAAATGGAATAAGAAGGAAAAGGAATCTTTTCTCATATCGGCATAGTTGACCATAAATGCAATTGGTCCCAATGGTGAATGAAAAACGATTCCTGCACATCCAATATAATTTCTATCAGCTAACACTTCGCCATAAACAGTTTTTTTATTATCAGTTTCATATAATTCCTGGTAAGGTTGGAATAAATATGCTTCCAGTCGAATATCTATATTATTTCTGAGAGTATAAACATTTTTACTACCAATGGCCGCAAAATCTTGTGCACGCAAAGCAGGAATATATACCGTTTTTAATTCTTGAATAGGAGTGAAGTTTGGACTGTTTAGCACTGTGCTTGTGTAATTATAAAAGAATCCCATATTTGATACAGTCAATTCTGAATACAATCCCAATTTTAATCTGCCCATTCGTTTGAAATAATTCTCATAGGTTAATCTGAGCTGAAACCAGTCGTGATAATCAGTTTGCTTTGATCTATCACTGGAAGTAGAACCGGGAATCGTAAATTCAGTCACACTTACATATTGCAATTTCGTACTGAAAAATGTTCCTTGATTTGGATATTCTTTTTTGTTGAGCGTGTTAACTTCGAATAGTGCTGATCCGGTTGGACCGCGCATCTTGGTATTATCAGCAGTATCAGTCGAAAGGAAATCTTTTGTTTGATAATAGTCGTCAGAAATAGTGATCCAAGAACCATTCAAAATAATTTTGCCTTTATTTCTCGATGGGAAACCAATATTAAGTCCATAGAGATAATCATTTTTTAAAATGTAAGACGGCTTTTGTTCAGTGAAAAAAGAATTATTACTGCTTCTGAAAAAGTCATATTGATTCACTGTCGCTTCTGCTTCAAGGAAAAGCGGGAATTTGCGTGGTGAATCGAGTCTAATTTTAGCTTGACCACTTGTATAGAGTTTTCCGAAATAAAAATTTGCATTGAAATTATATGAATTTTTATTCCAAATATTATACTGCAATCCAACGAAGGCCACACTTACCTGTTTAGTAGAAATGTTTCCACCAAATTGTGTAGTGAAATTTTTTTCTCTTTTAACGGTGAGAGTCATATCGTAATAGCCTGTCTCTTTGTTGTAAAAAAGTTGAGGGTAAACTGACTTTACATTCGGGTCAGTTACAATTTGATAGTATTGAGATTTGAATCTAGAAAGAGAAATAGGCTCACTGCCGGGCTTCAAAATATTTTTAATATATTCTGATTGCCCTGAATTCAAACCTTCAATTTGTAGCTTATCAATTTTTATTTCCGGAAGTGAATTTCGATATTCTTTTCTTCTTGCATTCAACTCTTTTATGTCTTGTTGTCGAGGAATATTCCATTTCATCTTTTCGATTTCCCTCTTAGCAGAAACATAGCCTTCATCTATTATTTCGCTTATTCTAGAAAAGTCAAACAAGCCAAAACGATCTGTATTGGATTCAACGAGAATTCCGTTTTCACAGATTACAGAAAAATTAGTTGGAGTTGTCATCATTGCTCTGATCTGAGAAATAATATTTCCTTCAGTAGTTGGAGTAGTAGTACCGGAAGCATTTGAACCAATAATAATATCAGGTTGAAATTCATTTAGCAAAATGTCGGCAGGAAAGTTATTGTACATTCCGCCATCATAAAGTATGGAACCATTATAAAGCACAGGCTTAAAATAAAACGGATATGCAGAGGATGCTCTGATTGCAGTAGCCAAATCTCCATCTTTGAAGATTACTGTTTTTTTATTTTCTATATCAGCTGCATTACATCGGAATGGAATGAATAATGAATCGAAGTTGTAGTTTGCTTTTGCAATTGGACCGGCAGTATTTTCCATTAATGAATAATCGTAAGGAATTGAACTTACAATACTGGTTGGAAGGGAAGTTGAGAGCACAGAATCCAAAGAGAATTTCAAACTGATCCAAGAAGCATTGTCTTCCTTTTTGCGGAAGTAGTATAAATAGTTTTCGTCTATAATTCCATTGGCCCAATTGAAAAAATCGTCGGTATGAACAATTGAATCCATTTGTTCGGGCGATAATCCCATTGCATACATACTTGCAACAATTGCTCCTGCTGATGTTCCTGCAATGTAATCGATTGGAATATTGTTTTCCTCCATGGCCTTAATAACACCAATGTGAGCCATACCACGGGCGCCACCTCCACTCAAAACTAAGCCGACCTTCTGACCTTCAGAAGTGATAGTGACAAAAAGTAGTATAAATGCTAAACTGAATTTGAATAAAAGGCCCTTTGTCACAGTATAAAATTGTTGTTGGATTCTGCTAATTTACGAAGCATTTTGTATTTCTGAACGTAATTCCGAAAAATAAAAAGGGCTCTTTAATAATCTGCTGCCGTACCAAGAAAATAATTCACCATCTATCTTTCTAACCTTTGTATTCGGCAGTTGTGTTTTGAAATAATCGATATGCTCTTGTTTAAATGGAAAGGGTTCTGACGATAACAGGAGGGTTTCAGGATTCAATAATTTTAGTTGATCGATATTAAGCACCGGATATCTGGTTTGATTAGATGTTAAATTGTTAAATCCTGCAAAGCGCAACATGTCATTTATAAATGTATCGCCGCCAATTGTCATTATTGGATTGTTCCAGATCAAATATATGCAATCGGTTAGTTTTGGTAAACTGAGTTTTCTAAATCCCTCAAGAATTTGATTTGCGATCTTTAAAGCCTCATTTTTTGTATTTGTAATGTTGCCAATTTCCTTGATCATGTCGAGTGCTCCATTCAAATCTTTAATATCTGATGTCCAAACCGGAAAACGTTTTCTTAACTCTTCAATGTCTGTTCTTTCATTTTCTTCTTTGTTAGCAAAAATAATGTCAGGCTGAAGTTGAATTATTTTCTCTATATCAAGTTTCTTTGTTCCACCAATTCTAGTCTTTGTTCTGAACCATTCGTTCGGATGAATACAAAATTTTGTGATTCCAATAACTTTGTCATCTAAACCAAGGTCGAAGAGCAATTCTGTTTGCGAAGGAACAACAGAAATAATCCTCGATGGATACTGATGCAGTTCAATCGTCGCTCCGGTTTGATCTGTAAAATTCATTGAATGTTTTTCTTCTTTTTAGTTCCACTTAAAAATAAAAACTTCCCTTTCAACAAAATAATTTTTGTCAAAAGGGAAGTCTCATTTTTAATTATTATTTTTTAATTATTTTACTAGTGCGTCAACTATATCACTTTTTGTTAGGATAAAAGTTCTGCCTGCTTTGAAGTCTTTTAGCAAAACGGCCATCCGATCACCAGCGATCATTCCGGACAATTCATCGAGTGGAGTAGTGATGTCAACAAATGGAAGTGCTTCGCGCATTATTTTTTCTATTGGTTCGTCTTTCGAATGTGGATTTTTTAAAACGTAATCATAGACTTGGTTTTCGTAAAGTGCACCAACAATTCTATCGTCAGAAGAAACCGGAATTTGCGAGAAATTATTTTCATTCATAATTTTCAATGCATGAGCGATCGTTTCTTTTTTATCTAAAGTAACTAATTCAATATTCTTTCTATTCGCCAAAACATCTTTCGCAGTCATACCTTTTTTGTCAATGTAGCCCATCTTGCGCATCCAATCATCATTGAAAATTTTCGCAAGATATCTTGTTCCGTGATCGTGAAAGACGATTACTACAACATCGTTTTCTGTAAGTTGATCTTTCATCTGAAATAATCCTGCAAGCGCAGAACCTGCTGAATTCCCAACCCAAATACCATCTTTTTGAACGATTTCTCGAGTCATCAACGCAGCATCTTTATCAGTTACTTTTTCAAAATGATCGATTAGTGAGAAGTCAACATTTTTCGGAAGAAAATCTTCACCGATACCTTCAGTGACATAAGGATAAATTTCATTTTTGTCGAAAATTCCTGTCTCTTTATATTTTTTGAAAACAGAACCATAAGTATCTATTCCCCAAACTTTGATATTTGGATTTTTCTCTTTCAAATATTTTGCTGTACCGCAAATTGTTCCACCTGTTCCAACCCCTACAACAAAGTGAGTGATCTTGCCATCTGTTTGATCCCAGATCTCCGGACCTGTTTGTTCGTAATGCGCAACAGAGTTAGATGGGTTATCGTATTGATTAGGATAAAATGAATTTGGTGTTTCCTTATTCAATCGTGCAGCAACAGAATAATAAGAACGAGGATCTTCAGGCTCAACATTCGTCGGACAAACAATTACCTCTGCGCCAAATGCACGGAGAGCGTCAACTTTTTCTTTCGACTGTTTATCTGTTGTAGCGAAAATACATTTGTATCCTTTTACAATTGCAGCAATAGCTAAACCCATTCCTGTATTTCCTGAAGTGCCTTCGATAATTGTACCGCCCGGTTTTAGAACGCCTGCTTTCTCGGCGTCTTCAACCATTTTCAAAGCCATACGATCTTTGATTGAATTTCCGGGATTGAATGTTTCTACTTTAGCATAAACTTTTGCTTTTATTCCTTCAGCAACTTTGTTCAAACGAATCATTGGAGTATTTCCAATCGATTCAAGTACGTTGTCGCAGATCTTTTTATTTGGATTCATTGCCATAATGGAGCTTTTGATGATTATTAAATGGAGGGCAAATTTACAAAAGTCGGTGAAATGACCTCATGAATATCGAATTGCACTTAAAGGCTTGATTTTAGTGATAATAAGCGTAGGAATGGTCATCATAATGACGCAAACCAAAAGGGTTCCGACATTTAAAATCGCCAAATATGTCCAGGAAAAATCGATTGGAACATAAGAGATGTAATACGATTGTTCATCGAGATGAATGGGCTTATAATAGCTCTGGATCCAAATACAGGTTAGTCCAATGATGTTTCCCCACATAAGACCTTTACCTGTTAGAAATCCGGCTAGATAAATAAACACTTTTCTAATGCTAATGTTAGGACTTCCTAATGCTTTCAACATACCAATCATATTGACTCTTTCAAGGATAATTATCAATAACGCTGAAATCATATTCATGCCCGAAACAACGATCATCAAAGTAATAATAATAATTGCATTGATGTTTTGAAGTCCTAGCCAATCAAAAATCTGCGGATAAAGATCTTTGATCGTTCTTGCATTTAATTCTGATGGAACAAGGTTGTAAACTTTATCGCCAATTACTTCTAAGTTGTCAAAATTGTTAATTGCAATTTCGTAGCCGCCGATCTGTGATTTGCTCCAATCATTCAACTTCTGAATTTGTCCAATATCACAAAACATATAAAGCTTATCAAATTCTTCTAAGCCTGTATTGTAAATTCCTGCTATATGAAATCGTCGGGCACGAGGTGGTTGCTGAATAAAAAAAGTGATGAGATCGTCGCCTGCTTTTAGTTTTAATTTCTTCGCAAGAATTTCACTGATGACAACTGAGTCAGAAGAAGTAGAGTCGTAGCTTGAAAATACTTTACCGCTGGTCAGATGATCCTGAAAATATTTCCAATCAAAGTCGCTTCCAATACCTTTACAAACTACACCTTCGATTTGGTCTTGCGATTTTACAATAGCAGGTTTTGTTGCAAAGACTTGAATGTGCTTAATTTCTTTGTCGTACTTAAGAGCAGTCAGAAATTTTTGCTCTTTGTCTATTGGTTTACTTTCATAAGAATTGTTTTCGTCATAATTGCTGATCTGAATGTGTGATCCAAAGCCAATGACTTTATTTCTGATTTCCTTTTTAAATCCAATCACAATTGAAACAGCAATGATCATCACAGAAAAACCAATTGCAACTCCGGCCAAGGCGATACGTATGATCGGTCGGGAAGTAAAGGTCTTTTTGTCTTTACTGTAAGCTAAACGTTTCGCAATGAAGAGTTCGATATTCAAACTAAATTGTATTTTTGCAATGATACAGAAATTACCTAAAATGCAGAGAATAGTTTTTTACATATTGTTCATCTTATTTACAAATGCTTTGAATTTTTCAGCATTCTGTAAAGACAGATTCCGTATTGTTCCCGGAGCAGAGAGCACAGAAGAATATTTTCCTTTATTGAAAGGGAAGAAAATCGCTATTGTCGCAAATCATACTGCTATACTTGGGCATCAGCATCTTGTTGATACATTAAAGAGGAGTGGATTTAAGATCAAATGTGTTTTTGCTCCTGAGCATGGTTTCAGAGGAGAAAGCGGTAATGGTGATAAAGTTGCAGGCGGAAAAGATCCTAATACCGGAATTCCAATCATTTCACTTTATGGAAAGCACATGAAACCTACAGCTAAGGATCTTGAAGGCGTCAAAGTTGTGGTTTTCGATATCCAGGATGTAGGTGTTCGGTTTTATACTTACATCTCGACATTACAATATGTGATGGAAGCTTGTGCAGAGTTGAAAATTCAGTTGATCGTTTTAGATCGCCCCAATCCCAATGGATTTTATATTGATGGGCCGGTGCTTAAAAAAGAGTTCACAAGTTTTGTAGGATTGCAACCAGTTCCCATTGTCTACGGAATGACGATTGGTGAATATGCAATGATGTTGAATGGCGAAGGTTGGCTGGCAAAAAAAGTAAAATGTAATTTGAAAGTAATTTCATTGATCAATTACGATCACCATACAAAAGCTGTTATTCGAATTGCACCTTCACCAAATTTACCGGACATGGATGCGATTTATCTCTATCCAAGTATTTGTTTACTTGAAGGAGCGCATGTAAGTTTAGGAAGAGGAACCACGAAGCCATTTCGTTTGGTTGGTTTTCCGGGGTATAAAGGTGGTGAAGGAGAAATTGATACGACGTTTACTCCGAAAGATATTAGAGGAGTTGCTACAAATCCTCCATATGAAGATACTCTTTGTACAGGATTAAATTTAGTTGGAAGAGGAGCGAAGGTTCAAGTCAATGCTGAGCTTGATTTGTCAGTGTTGTTAATGATGTATCGTCGATTCCCCAACAAGTCAAAGTTCTTCAATAATTATTTCAATACACTTGCGGGAAATTCAGTGTTGCAAGAACAGATAAAAAATAATGTTAGTCCGGAAGAAATCAAAGCTAGTTGGAAGGCGGATCTGGATGCGTTTAAGCTAATCAGAAAAAAATACCTCCTTTATAACGAATAGCGAATGAATAATGAATAATGAAAAATGGCGTTGCGGAAATGTTTTGCAAATAGCTATTATTCATTATTCATTTTTCATTATTTAGTTGCTATGTGCCATTTCGATATTCTTTGTTTTTCCCGGATAGACTTTTAGTGCTTCTGATAAACATTTCATTGCTTTACCAAGGTCGTTTAGATTCAGGACATATGCGATTCTAACTTCATCAGTTCCTAAGTCAGGTCGAGAATAAAAACCAGTTGCGGGAGCAAGCATTACAGTTTCTTTTTCGTAAGCAAAATCTTCTAGCAGCCATTGACAGAATTTATCTGCATTATCGATCGGTAAACGAGCGATGCAATAGAAAGCGCCACTTGGCTTGGGACAAAAAACGCCATCCATTTCGTTCAATGATTTTACAACGAAGTCTCGACGTTTTACATATTCACTTTTTACTTTTACAAAGTACTCATCAGGCGTATCGATAGCAGCTTCAGCAGCTACTTGTCCAAATGTCGGCGGACTCAAACGAGCTTGAGCGAATTTAAGAGCTGTAGCCATCAATTCTTTGTTTCTACTAACGAGTGCGCCAATACGAGCTCCGCAAGCACTGTATCGCTTGCTAATAGAGTCTAGCATAACGACATTTTGTTCTATGCCTTTTAAGTTCATGACAGAGTGATATTCGTGTCCGTCGTAACAGAATTCGCGATACACTTCATCCGAGAAAAACCAGAGGTCGTGTTTCTTTACAAGATCACGAAGTTTTTCAAGTTCGTCTTTTGTATATAAGTACCCGGTAGGATTAGAAGGATTACAGATCATGATAGCCTTTGTTTTCGGCGTGATCAGTTTTTCAAATTCAGAAATAGGAGGTAAGGCAAATCCGGTTTCAATACTAGAACGAATGGGAACTACTTTAACATTTGCTTGAGTTGAGAAACCATTGTAGTTTGCGTAAAATGGTTCCGGGATAAGAATCTCATCGCCCGGATCCATACAACTCATCATAGCGATTTCAATTGCTTCTGAGCCACCTGTTGTGATCATGATCTCTGTGAAGTCGAGTTCAATGTTATATCTCTTGTAGTAACCGGTAAGTTTCTTTCTGTAAGATTCAATTCCGGCCGAGTGACTGTATTCAACAACTTTTTGAGAGAAATTATGAATTGCATTGATCATAGTTTCCGGAGTTTCGATATCCGGTTGACCAATATTCAAATGGTAGATTTTTTTGCCTTCTTTTTTTGCTTTTTCTGCAAACGGTACGAGTTTACGAATTGGCGACGGCGGCATTTGGTTGCCTTTTATTGAAGTGATTGGCATTTTATTTCCTTTATTTCTGAAGTGATATAAAACAAGAAGCCCTCCTTGAGGGGAGGGCTTCAAAAGTACAATATTTTATTGACTTGAATTATTTTACTGCAGGCGCAGGAGAATCGGCTGCCGGTGTTGCCGGTGGCGCTTCTACATTACCTTTTAAATGAAGCACTTTAGAGCCACTTTTTGAATTAGAAGTTAAAGTAACAGTTTTGTCTTGCATACCCATTTTACCTGTTGAATTAAATTCAACGTGGATACTTCCTTTTCCGCCTTTTCCAATTGGTTCTTTCGAATAAGTTGGAACTGTACATCCGCAAGAACCTGCTGCTCCTGAAATGATAAGTGGCTCTTTACCGGCATTCGTAAAGTTGAAGTCGTAAGTTACTTTGTCTCCTTGTTTAATTGAGCCAAAGTTGTATTCTTCAACTTCAAATTTAAAGTCAGGTGCATTTTTATTGTCGACCTGTGGAGCCGCTGCAGCTGGTGCCATAGTTGGTGTTGCAGTTGTTTTTACTGCATCTTGTGCGTTCACGCCTGCGAAAGCAAACATCAATGCGATTGCTAAAATTGATTTTTTCATTATTTAGTTTTTTTAGTGGTTTATTTTTTAGTAGGATCAGCCGGTTTCTCCACAGTTCCTTTTATGTGGATCACGAATGGATTTTGTTTGGCATTTGAAGTTAACGTCACTGTTTTATCTTGAACACCCATTTTACCTGTCGAATTAAAAGTGACTTTGATGGTAGAAGTTTGTCCTTTCATGATAGGTTCTTTTGGCCAAATTGGAACGGTACAACCGCAAGAGCCTTCAGCTTTTGAAATGATAAGAGGTTCTGTTCCCGGATTAGTGAATTTGAATTCATAAGTAACCGATTCACCTTGAACAATGCTACCGAAATTATATTCTTCTGTTTCAAATTTGAAATCAGCTTGATTTGGATCGTTAGCAAGGTTGTCTAGCGTCTTTTTCTCTTGAGAGAAGCCTACTGTAGTTAAGCCAAGAAAGAGTGCAAGAAGAAAATATTTGATTTTCATATTTGATTGTTTATGCAGTTAATTATTTAGTGTTTTCTAATGGACCACCTGAACTTTTTACAGGAAGCGTTTGATCACCACCATCAGGAGAAGCTTCAACTACACCTTTGATCGTAAGGACTTTGGTGTCAGTTTTTGCGTTTGATGTTATAGTTACTGTTTTTGTAAATGCACCGACTCTTTTTGTATCATAATGAACTTTGATCACTGCAGTTTGCCCTTTCATAATTGGCTCTTTCGGATAGGTTGGAACAGTACATCCACAACTTCCTTTTGCATTAGAGATAATTAATGGCTCTTTACCTGTATTCTTGAATTTGAATTCACATGAACCATCAGCTGCTTGCTTAATTGTTCCATAATCGTGAACTTCATTTTCAAATGTAATTTCAGGAGCATTTGGATTGTCCTTCTTTACTGCTGCTGTATCTTGTGCAGATGATTTCAGAGAAAATGTTAAACAAACAAGTGCGCTGACAGCTAGGTATTTTAATGTTTTCATAATGTGATGTTTTTTTTGAATGCTGTTTTGAACGTGGGATTATTTTTAATGATACGTCGATTGCAATATTTCTGCCAAAAATATTAAAAAGGCTATGAAGGCAGTATGAATTTGTGGAGATTGTTGATAATAGTGGGTTTGAAGTCGAAAAGTACGGTTCGTGGATGAGTGGGGAATGAGGTTAAAGGTCAAGGGTCAACGGTCATATTGCGAATGACCTTTGACCCTTGACCTTTGACCTGAAAAAATACCGACTACTTGGACGTCAACACTGCAAAAGGTATCACCATTTCCTCAAGTGAAATACCTCCATGCTGAAGGGTATTTTTATAATATGTAACGTAATAGTTGTAATTATTCGGATAAGCAAAGAATTTGTCTTGCTTTATAAACACAAATGCTTGTGACAAATGTTGTCGTGGTAAAAATGCATCAGCCGGATTTTTTACTTCAAACACATCCTTCTTCTCATAGTTCATATTCCGACCTTGTTTGTAACGAAGGTTAGTATTTACATTTCTGTCGCCTACAAGTTTAGATGCTTCTTTAACTCGAATTGTTCCGTGATCAGTTGTGATGATCAGTTTTACTTTTTTCTCGGAAATTCTTTTCAATGCTTCAAACAAAGGCGAATGTTCGAACCAAGAAAGAGTAAGCGAACGATATGCTGCTTCATCGTCTGCCAATTCACGGATCATTTCCATTTCTGTTCTTGCATGCGAAAGCATATCGACGAAATTGTAAACGATGACATTGAATTTATTCAACATCATATTTGGAATATTATCTACAAGTGCTTTTCCATCGTTATGATTCGTGATCTTTACATAAGATGATTTCCATTCTTTACGGAAGCGTTTTAATGTATCGTTAAGAAAGGTTTCTTCATGCATATTTTTCCCACCTTCTTCTTCGTCATTCAACCAAAGGTTTGGAAAGCGTGCTTCAATTTCTGAAGGCATTAGTCCGGCGAAAATTGCATTACGTGCATATTGCGTTGCTGTAGGAAGGATGCTTAAGTAAACTTCATCATCTTGCAAGCGAAAATACTCAGCGATCAACGGTTGAATAATTCTCCATTGATCGTATCGTAAATTGTCAATTAAAACCATGAACACAGGCTCAGTGGTTGTTGCTTCTGCAGCAGGAAGAATTTTTTTCTTCATTAACTGATGTGACATGACCGGTGAAGTAGGAGCATCCGGATTTTTTAACCAGCTTAAATAGTTGTTCTCGATGAATTTTGAAAACAAAGTATTGGCTTCACTTTTTTGTGCAGTCAAGATCTCATACATGCTTTCATCAGAAGAACTCTTAAGTTCAAGTTCCCAATACACTAACCGGCGATAAACTTCTGTCCATTCTTTCCAGCTTAGTTTATCACTCATCGTCATTCCAAGGTTCCGAAATTCTTGTTGGTAATCAGAAGCTGTTTTTTCACTGATCAACCTTCTGTTTTCCAAATTCTTTTTCAAAGACAATAAAATCTGATTTGGATTTACAGGCTTGATCAAATAGTCGGCGATCTTACTTCCTATCGCTTGTTCCATGATGTGTTCTTCTTCACTTTTTGTGATCATCACAACAGGAATTTCCGGCTTTAGCGTTTTCAGTTTTGCAAGAGTTTCTATTCCTGAAATGCCCGGCATGTTTTCATCTAGAAAAACGATATCGAAATTCTTTGCTTTAAATTGTTCAATAGCACCGTCACCATTATTTGCTGTTGCAACTTCATATCCTTTTTCCTGGAGGAAAAGGATGTGAGGTTTCAAAAGATCAATTTCATCATCTGCCCAAAGTATTGAGATTTTATCCATAAGTTCTGCTTCGACTGTGTTTGTGCGATTGCTTTCAAAGTTAGCAAAGATGTTTCTATTCATGCTTGATTTTATTTTAGTCCGTTAATATTTTTAAACAATTTTGAACACTTTAACTAACGGAACTCATCAGTTCTTATTGAATGAAACTATTATTTGCATAGAATGAAATTAGAATAGTGACTAATAGCAATAGAATTCAGATATTTGACTTCTTTAAAATCAGCTATGCAATCAAAATCAGGTAATTTGAAAATCGTAAATGATCCGATCTATGGCTTTGTGAAGTTTCCATATAAGTCAGTTTTTGAATTGATCGAACATCCTTATTTTCAACGCTTACGACGGATTCGCCAATTGGGAATGACACATCTTGTTTATCCGGGCGCTCATCATACTCGTTTTCATCATGCCCTTGGCGCAATGTATTTGATGACGGAAGCAATTGAAGTTCTCCGAAGCAAAGGTCATGTGATAAGCGATGAGGAAGCTGAAGCTGTCACAATTGCAATTTTACTTCACGATATTGGACACGGTCCGTTTAGTCATGCGCTAGAAGATTCTATCGTTCGTTCTGTGCATCATGAAGAAATCTCCGCACTTCTCATGGACGAATTGAATAAAGTATTCAATGGAAAACTTGAATTAGCAATAAAGATTTTTAGAAATCAGTATTCGAAAAAATTCTTACATCAATTAGTGTCAAGTCATCTAGATATGGATCGACTTGATTATCTCAACCGCGATAGCTTTTTCACCGGCGTTTCCGAAGGTGTAATTTCCAGCGAACGAATTATTAAAATGCTTGAGATTCATAATGATCAATTGGCTATTGAAGCGAAAGGAATTTATTCGATAGAGAAATTTATTGTCGCAAGGCGTTTAATGTATTGGCAAGTTTATTTGCATAAGACAGTTGTAAGCGCAGAAGTTTTGCTTATCAATATTTTGAAACGTGCGAAAGAACTTTCTCATTCGGGAAAACAATTGTTCGCAACACCGGCCTTGACTTATTTCTTGAATCATGAAGTAACAAAATCTGATTTCGAAAAAGACAGCAAGATCCTTGAGCTATTCACGCAATTAGACGATAGCGACATTGGAACGTCAATAAAAGTTTGGTCCAAGTGTGATGATAAAATTCTTAGTGATCTATGCTCAAGAATGATTAATAGAAAATTGTTCAAGATCATTTTGCAGAAAGAACCATTTGATCAGAAATTTGTAGAGGACAAGAAAGCAGCGATCAAAGCAAAATATAATTTGTCAGAAAAAGAATTAAGTTACTATTTTTTGGAAGGCAAGTTGATCAATAATGCTTATCAGTCGGAATTCGACAAGATCAATATTTTATATAAAGACGGAACTGTTTGCGATATTGTTGATGCAGCAGATACACTTAACATAAAAGTTCTCAGCGAACCGGTTGAAAAGTATTACCTCTGTTTTCCTAAAATTGAGGGCTAATAATTTCAACTATTTTCAAAATATAGGACTAGAAATTGAGTTTAAACAGCAAATAGAAGTCAATTAGCCACTTTTGACTCGTATCACTAAATTAGCTACATTCGTATCCTCAAAAAAACAGACATATGGAGTTTACAGCCAAGCAAATAGCAGACTTATTACAAGGGAAGGTTGAAGGGAATGAGAATGCAAAAGTAAGTCGTTTGGACAAGATCGAAGAAGGCGCTGAAGGTGGTCTGACTTTTTTAGCAAACCCCAAATACACGCCTTTCATTTATTCGACAAAAGCTTCTGTTATAATTGTTGATCACACTTTTGTAGCTGAGCAATCTGTAAGTTCGACATTGGTCAGAGTCGAAAATGCATACAAAAGCTTTGTACAGCTTTTAGAAATTTACAATCAAATTCAGCGTGACAAAAAAGGAATTGAACAACCAAGTTTCATTTCTCAATCTGCCACTTTAGGAAAAGATATTTATGTAGGCGCATTTGCTTATGTTGGAAACAATGTAAAAGTTGGAAACAATGTAAAGATCTATCCACAGGTTTACATCGGTGACAATGTTTCAATCGGCGACAACACAACACTTTTTGCAGGCGCAAGAATTTATTCTGATTGTGTGATCGGAAAAGATTGCACCATTCATTCGGGTTCTATAATTGGTGCAGATGGATTTGGATTTACTCCCAATTCAGAAAATCAATACAGCAAGGTTGCGCAAATTGGAAATGTTATCCTTGAAGATCATGTTGACATTGGTGCGAATACAACAATTGATCGTGCAACATTAGGTTCAACAATTATTCGCAAAGGTGTAAAGCTTGATAACTTAATTCAGATCGCTCACAATGTTGAGATAGGAGAGAATACAGTTATTGCAGCACAAACAGGAGTTGCAGGTTCAACAAAAATCGGAAAAGATTGTATGATCGGTGGACAAGTTGGAATTGTTGGACACATTACAATTGCCGACAAAGTCAAGATTGCTGCTCAATCCGGAATCGGTTCTAGTTTAACCACAGAAGGCGAGATACTACAGGGTTCACCTGCTTTTGGCATAGGAGATTACAAACGTTCATACGTTGTTTACAGGAAACTTCCTGCTTTAGAAAAACGAGTAAAGGAACTTGAACAACTTATATCCGAGTTAAAGCAAATCCCCTCATAACCTGGATTAGAAGGATTAAATTGATTTCTGGATTCAAAGTATTGAAATCCAGGCAAGCAAGAAATTATAGGACCTGATTTTAAAATGCTGAAATCCAGGTAATATCAATCATAATAATCCTTTAATCCTAAAATCCCGGTTCAGACTTTTGGTATAGTTTATAAATTTTTCGGAATTCATCTCCAAAGTACGCGGCTTTTTCAGAAATAGGTTTATTTTTGACAACTTTTGAATAAATCGAGAAATCACGTCCCGATCAAAGATTCTAGAAAAATGGCTGAAAATCAAACTCTTGTTGAACCTAAAGTGGCAGCTGCTCCGGCAACTGAACCTGAAGTGATCATGCAGACAACCTTGAAACATGAAATTACTGTTTCCGGAGTTGGCTTACATACAGGTGCTAAAGTTAATCTGACCTTCAAACCAGCGCCTGAAAATCACGGATACATTTTCAAAAGAGTTGATCTTCCCGGTCAACCGATCGTGGAAGCGGATGTTGACAATGTCACAGACACAGATCGCGGAACTACCATCAGTAAGAATGGTGCGAAGGTAAGTACGATCGAACACGTTCTTGCTGCGCTAGCCGGTAGTGAGATCGATAATGTGTTGATGGAAATTGACGGACCGGAAGTTCCAATTATGGACGGAAGTTCAAGACCATTCATGGATCTGTTTGAAAAAGTTGGAAAGATCGATCAGAAAGAAGAACGACATTATTATACGTTGAGTGAAAATATTTCTTACGAAGATCCGAAACGTAAGACTGAAATGTTGGCTGTACCGAGTGATGATTTTAGAATCACCGTTATGGTCGATTACAATAGCGACTTACTAGGAACGCAACATGCAATTCTTTACAACATCGGTGAATTCAAAGAAGAGATCAGCGATTGTCGTACGTTTTGTTTTTTACATGAATTAGAAATGCTTCTCGAACACAACCTGATCAAAGGTGGTGATATCAATAATGCAATTGTTGTAGTAGATAAACCTGTGTCAGAAGAAAAGCTGGCACATCTTGCAAAAATATTCAATAAAGAAAAAGTAACTGCTGAGCGCGGATTTTTGAATAATGTAAAATTGCGATTTTCAAATGAGCCTGCTCGTCATAAGTTGCTTGATATCGTTGGTGATCTTGCTTTAGTTGGAGCGCCATTGAAAGGACATATTCTTGCAGCTCGTCCCGGCCATGTTGCCAATGTAGAGTTTGCTAGAAAGATAAAAGCATTAATGAAGCGCGATCGTTTTAAAGAACGCGCTCCGAAATACGATCCATCAGAAAAACCATTGCTCGATATTAATGGAGTGATGAAATTTCTTCCGCATCGTGCACCGTTTTTATTCGTTGACAAGATCATTGAATTAAGTGATAAGCACGTAGTAGGTGTGAAGAATGTAACGATGAATGAATGGTTCTTCCCCGGACATTTTCCCGGTGCACCGGTTTTTCCGGGTGTAATTCAGATCGAAGCAATGGCACAGGTTGGAGGAATTTTAGTTTTGAATTCAGTTCCTGATCCTGAAAATTATCTGACTTATTTTATGAAGATAGATAATACTAAATTCAGAGATATGGTTTCTCCCGGTGATACACTTATTTTTCACCTTGAATTGATCACACCAATTCGTAGAGGAATTTGTCACATGCGCGGAAAAGCATTTGTCGGAAATAAAGTTGTAATGGAATCAGAAATGATGGCGCAGATCGTTCGGCGCGAAAAAAAATAATCGCCGCCGGCAAATGAGTAGTAACCTTGTAAGTATTCACCCTAACGCTGCCATTGGAAAGAATGTAGTGATCGATCCTTTCACAATGATCCACGACGATGTTATCATCGGCGATGGAACATGGGTTGGAAGCAATGTCACCATTTTTCCGGGCGCAAGAATTGGGAAGAATTGTAAAATATTTCCGGGCGCTGTTATCTCTGCTGTACCACAAGATTTGAAATTTTCAGGTGAACCAACGACTGCTGAGATAGGTGACAATACAGTAGTTCGTGAATTTGTAACGATCAATAGAGGAACGAAAGCACTAGGCAAAACAGTTGTCGGAACAGATAATTTATTGATGGCTTATGTGCATGTTGCCCATGATTGTATCGTAGGAAATCATTGTATACTTGCGAATGGTGTTACACTTGCAGGACATATTACGATCGATGATTATGCAATTATCGGCGGACTGTCAGCTGTACATCAATTCGTGCACATTGGTTCGCATGTAATGATCAGCGGAGGATCTCTTGTAAGAAAAGATGTTCCACCATATGTGAAAGCAGCTCATGAGCCTTTGTCTTATGTTGGGTTGAATTCCGTTGGACTTCGTCGTCGTGGATTTTCAAATGAAACGATTGCCGAGATCCAAAATATATATCGCATTTTCTTCGTGAAAGGTTTAAGTACTTCTCATGCTTTGGAAGAAATAGATAAAGAAGTTGCAAAAAGCGAGGATCGCGATTTGATCTTAGATTTTGTTCGTAGTTCTACAAGAGGAATTATGAAAGGATACAGAAGTGATGAAGATTAAAATTATCTCGTGACGATCACCTTAAATAAAGCCGGAAAGAAATATTATCGAGAGTGGATTTTTAGAAATTTAGATCTAACTCTGGAAGCAGGAAGCAAATGGGTTCTTCTTGGTCCGAATGGTTCCGGTAAATCAACACTTTTGCAAATTCTTTCAGGTGCTGTTGGGTTGACTGAGGGAGAAATAAAATTTCATTCAGAGAATAAAGAAGTCCCGATCGATTCAGTTTTTCATTCAATGTCGATCTCCGCTCCATATTTAGAATTGATAGAAGAATTTACACTCGAAGAGATCATTCATTTTCATTTCAAGTTTAAGAAAGCGAAAAATGGATTGAGCGAAACAGAAGTGCTTTCACTCTCCGGATTAGAATCAAAAAAAGATAAGGTGTTTAAATTCTTTTCTTCAGGAATGAAGCAGAGAATAAAATTGACGTTAGCGATTTTATCAGACACGACAATATTGCTTTTAGATGAACCTTGCAGTAATCTCGATAGCACTGTTGTAAAATGGTATCAGGAAATGATCGCTAAATATGCAATGGATAGAACAATCATTGTAGCATCAAATAATCAGCAAGATGAATTTGCGTTTTGTGATCAACGAATTTCAATTGACAGTTGGAGATGACACGCAAGTTAGAATTTACTGTTGCTGATGAAAGCGAATTGAATGAAGTAGCAAAATCGCTCATTGAATTTGCCGGTGAAGAAAAAGTATGGATCTTCAAAGGTGAAATGGGAGCGGGGAAGACGACATTCATCAGAGCAATTTGTTCGGAGCTTGGTGTAGTTGAGAATGTAAGCAGCCCCACGTTCTCAATAGTCAACGAATATTCGCGAAAAAACGGGCAATTGGTCTATCATTTCGACTTTTATCGGATAGAAAAAGAGCGGGAAGCTGTTGATATCGGTTGTGAAGAATATTTTTATAGCGGAGGCATTTGTTTGATCGAATGGCCGGAAAAATTTTTAAATTTATTGCCTGAAGGGATAATCGAAGTAAGTATCGTTCCGGAAGGTTTAAACAGAAAGATTACAATTTCTCATGATTGAAAGAAAAATAAGTGCCTCACTTGCGGCTTCTGCAGCAATGATGCCTCAGGAAGCGATGCTGGAAGTTCGAAAGCAGCATAAGCAATTATATATTGGAATTCCAAAAGAAACATCTTTTCAGGAAAATCGTGTTCCGCTTATCCCGGAATCGGTTTCATTATTGACCAATCATGGTCATGAGATCGTGATAGAAGCAGGTGCTGGCGCTGCATCGAAAATCCAAGATTCAGATTTTAGCGAAGCAGGAGCGAAGATCGCTTACACGGCTGATGAGGTTTACAAAGCAGATATCATTTTAAAAGTTGCGCCACCTTCAAAAGAAGAAGTGGAAATGTTGCAAACGCGTCAAACACTCATTTCAATTTTGCAAATGAGTATGCAAAATGCAGAATATGTTCGTTCTCTTTCTGCAAAAAAGATTACTGCAATTGGATATGAATTTATCCATGATGAATCAGGAGTTTATCCGATCATCCAAGCAATGAGTGAGATCGTTGGTAGCTCCAGTATCTTGATCGCTGCCGAATATTTGAGCAATGCATTTAACGGAAAAGGAGAATTGCTTGGTGGAGTAGCAGGGATTCCTCCATCTGTTGTTGTGATCATTGGCGCCGGAACAGTTGGCGAATATGCAGCGCGAGCAGCGATGGGATTAGGAGCAACAGTAAGAGTATTCGATAATTCAATTCATCGTCTGCGTCGTTTACAAAATCGTTTAGGTCGTCGTGTTTATACTTCTATGTTAGTCCCGAATACACTTTTACGTGAATTGAAATCAGCCGATGTAGCAATTGGAGCATTACGTTCAAGCGAAGGCCGCACACCTGTAGTCGTAACCGAAGAAATGGTTTCCGAAATGCGTGTCGGTTCAGTGATCGTTGATGTAAGCATCGATCAAGGCGGATGTTTTGAAACTTCTGAGATCACCAATCACCTTCAACCCGTTTTCAAAAAATACGGAGTCGTACATTATTGCGTTCCAAATATTGCTTCGCGTGTGAGTCGCACTGCATCAACTGCATTAAGCAATATTTTTACTAATATACTTCTCTCTGCCGCCGAAGAAGGTGGAATCGACGAAGTAATGTGGAAGGACCGTTCGGTTCGTAATGGGGTGTATATGTATAATGGGTCGGTGACGAATCGGTATATTGCTGATACTTGTCGGTTGCCTTACAAAGATTTGGATTTGCTAAGGGCGGCGAGACTTTAAAAAATGAAGAATGAAGTAAAATGAAGTAAAATGAAGTAAAATGAAAAATGGGCGATCGGGGATTCCGATTTTCTTGAATTAAATTAGATTGCAAAATTGTTTTTCGTCAATGAAAAAGTTAACTCTTATTTTCTTTTTTACAATTGAAGTTTTATTTCTTTCTGCACAGAAAAGAAATAGTACTTGGATGATTGGAGGTGAATTTCCAAACCATAATTGCGGAATTGATTTTAATGCTGGTTCTCCCGATACTTTTACAGTAATTCGTGATTTAGGATTTTTCATTACAAATGCCGGAATATGTGATACAACTGGTCAATTACTTTTTTACAGTAACGGCGACTACATTGCAAATCGAAATCATGGTCGGCTTTTGAATACAACTTTTTTTAATCCTACGATTACGGGAGACACAACATACGGTTCTAATGGTGTTCAAACTGTTTTGATTTTGCCACGGCCAATGCATCCTGATCAATATAGAATTTTCCATGTAAACGGAGAATCATTTAATGCTCACAACCAAAGTGAATACCAGCCATTTCATCTTTGGACAACATTAGTAGATATGAATTTAGATGGAGGACTTGGTGGAGTGGTGGCTGGAGAAAAAACAATTCCAATCATTAATGATACTCTTATATGGGGTAGACTTACCGCTTGTAAACATGCAAATGGAAGAGACTGGTGGGTCATAATGCATCGTTATTATTCAGATTTGTATTATAAAGTCTTAGTGACTCCAGATACAATCATTGTTTCGCAACAGAATATCGGTAGAGTTATAACTTCAGATGTTGGAGGTATGGCTTGTTTTGATCCAAGTGGTAACCAATTTGCGATGTTAAGTGATAATGCTGAGTTAGACGTTTTGAATTTTGATAGATGTACAGGAGATTTTAGCTTGAAAGAATCCATAACTGTCCCATTAAATCTCGCTACATTTGGTTGCGCTTTTTCTCCGAGTGGAAGATATCTTTATGCAACTACCAATGGCCATGTTTTGCAATATGACACTTGGTCTTCTCCAATAGCTAATTCATTAGATACTGTTGCGTTGTGGGATAGCACTTATTCTCCATTGGCAACATTCTTTTTCATGACTCATTTAGCCCCTGATAATAAAATTTACATTACAACAATGCAGGGAACGGATAAATTGCATGTAATAAATGATCCTGATGTTGGAGGTATAGGATGTAATGTTGTTCAAAACCAAGTTACGCTTCCTTCTTTCAATGCACTTTCATTACCCAACTCATTTAATTACGATTTAGGTGCTGTCATTGGTTCGTTGTGTGATTCCTTGTCAAATGGAATTAGTGATTTATCAATCGAGCATTCTATTTCTATTTCTCCAAACCCTGCTACAGATTATTATTGGATAAATTATGATACAAAAGTTTTCGAAGTTTTTTTGTTTGAAGTTTTCGATGTGAATGGACAATTAGTAGAAAAGCGAAATTTGTATGGGGCTTTTAAATCACTTCGTGTGGATTGTTCAAATTACAAAAGTGGAGTTTACTTGTATCGCGTTTCGAGGGGACGTCAATCTTTGAGTAATGGAAGATTGGTTGTGAATTAAATTAAAAACTAAAAGAAAAAGAAAAAAGAAAAAATGCGCTGGTTAAGATAATCTATCAATTCGAAGTAAAATTTTTCATTTTTCATTTTTCATTTTTCATTTTACTTCATTTCACGTCATTTCAATTCATTCTTCCTTCTTTTTTTCTCCAACATTATTAGAGAAAGTTCTCTCCCTGTTTGCCCTTTAACAGAAGTATTTTCCTGCGCACGGCGAATCAAATAGGGAAGAACAGAAGTAACCGGTCCATAAGGAACATATTTGCAAACGTTGTAACCTTTACTTGCAAGATTGAAACTAATGTGATCACTCATTCCATAAAGTTGAGAGAACCAAATGTGTGGATGGTTAACAGGCAATTTTCTTTCATTCATCCATTCAACTAAATTCAATGTGCTTTGTTCATTGTGTGTAGCGCAACAAAATGCAAGATCATCGATATTGTCTAATGCAATTTTTAAAGCAGTGTTATAATCGTTGTCGGCAGATTTTTTATCGGGTTGAATAGGGGAACGATAATTATTTTTCATTGCACGCTCGCGTTCAATTTCCATGTAAGCGCCGCGTACAATTTTGAAACCTGATTTGTAATTATTTGCTTTTGCGTGAGCAATGCTGTCTTTCATATAAGCCAAGCGATCGGTGCGATACATTTGAAGTGTATTGTAAATGATCACACGTTCTTTGTTGAAACTTTTCATCATCTCACGCGCAACTTCGTCGAATACGTCTTGTGTCCAGCTGTGTTCTGCGTCAATGAAGATGGGAACATTAGCATCGTGCCCGGCCTGACAAATTTTGTAAATGCGTTCCAGGAATTTATCGTACTCCAATTTTTCTGCAGGTTTCAATTCAAAACCTGCATTCTTTTTTTCAAGCAAAGCCATGTGCGCAAAAGCAGTTGGCTTAAATACAGTGAATGGAATATTTTTATCACCTTTCGCTCTTGCTATAGTTGCAAGTGTTTCATCTAATGCATTCTGAAAATCTGCTTCCGATTCTTTTCCTTCAACAGAATAATCTAAAATTGTTCCGATGTTATATCGACCTAATGTTTCAATCGTGCTCTTACAATCTTGAATCGTTTCACCACCGCAAAAATGTTTGAAGATCGTTGCTCGTATCAAACCTTTCACCGGTAAATGAGACCAAAGTGCAAAGTTTACAAACGGCGGACTGATCTTTACCAGCCAATTGTAACTGATCATTTTGAACAAAGCATATGCACGATTTAAATCGGCATCAGACTTTGAACTAAAAGCAACTTTTGTATCGTCGAAGGAAATAAGATGGTCTCTCATAGAATGACTACAAACGTAATCAATAACCTCGAAAGGTCAAGAATAGTAACATGGAATATTTAATGATTTTTTACCAATAACGCACTTATTCGTTTGAAAACGAGAGACTTTTATAAAAGCCGAATTTTTTGTAGACACCTAATTTTTCATTTTTCATTTTTCATTAAAAACCGCAAATAAGAATAGTAGTATTCTGCAAGATGTCCACCGTTCTCTAATTCATCGTATCTTCGCACTTAGTATGGTTCCAGCACAAATAAATTCTTCCTCAATCGACAAATGGCCTTTTCAATTAAGTCGTCCTGTTATCATTGCAGGTCCATGTGGTGTTGAATCGGAAGAACAAATTTTTGCAACTGCAAAAGCATTAAGTAAATTAAATATTCAACTTCTTCGTGGCGGAATTTGGAAGCCAAGAACACGGCCGGATTCTTTTCAAGGAATAGGCAGCGAAGGATTGAAGTGGCTGAAAAATGCGGGACTTGAAAATAATCTTCCTGTTACTGTCGAAGTAGCAAATCCAAAACATGTTGAAGAAGCGCTGAAAGAAAAAATCGATGTATTGTGGATCGGTGCGCGAACAACTGTGAATCCATTTTTAGTTCAGGAAATTGCTGATGCATTGCGCGGAGTTGATATTCCTGTGATGGTAAAAAATCCGATCAATCCTGAATTGGAATTATGGATCGGCGCATTTGAAA
This sequence comes from Bacteroidota bacterium, assembly GCA_031411835.1. Lineage (GTDB taxonomy): Bacteria > Bacteroidota > Bacteroidia > AKYH767-A > 2013-40CM-41-45 > JADKIH01. The sequence continues at coordinate 31,320 of JANOBV010000091.1, forward strand.
GATTGAATCGTTCAGGCATCAATCAATTTATGGCAATTCACAGAGGCTTCTCTACATTTTCAAAAAGTAAATATCGCAATGCTCCGAATTGGCAGATCCCAATTGAGTTGAAGCGAAGATTTCCTGACCTGCCTTTGATTTGTGATCCGAGCCATATTGCAGGAGTGCGTTCGTTGATACCTTCGCTTTCGCAGATTGCATTAGATTTGAATTACGACGGACTGATGATTGAAAGTCATATCAATCCTGATGTTGCTCAAAGCGACAAAGAACAACAACTAACACCTGATGCTTTGGGAGAATTGCTAAACAACTTAGTAGTTCGACAAGCTTCCGTTGATGATGTAATGTTCTTGAATTTGCTGGATGAACTCCGTGATAGAATAAATTCGATCGACGAAAGAATTCTTGTGATGATGGCAGAAAGAATGGCGATTGCAAGGGAGATTGGGCAGTATAAAAAAGAAAATAATATGACCATCCTTCAAGTAGAGCGATGGAATGAAATATTACAGACGAGAGGCAAGTCGGGTGAAATGAAAGAACTTAGTCCTGAATTTATAGTAAAATTTTTAGAATTGATTCACGAGGAATCGATTCGTCATCAAACCGAGATCATGAATCTCAAAGAAGCCGATAAGGCAAAATAAAATGCAAACAAAAACTGATTTTTTAGATTCAATTTATTTCGGGCAGGAATCTCTCGCTGATCTTCAGAAAATAATTCTCAACAATAAATACTCTTCAGTTTTTATCTTGTGCGATGAGAATACGGAAAAACATTGTCTACCTGCTTTTGTCGAATTTTCAGAATTAGAAAGTGCCGGCTTGCTTATTATCAATGCCGGTGAATCGGAAAAAACATTTGATACGGTTAGTGATGTGTGTAAATCATTACTAGCTGAAGGGGCAGACAGAAAAGCATTACTGATAAATCTCGGTGGTGGAGTAGTAAGTGATATTGGAGGATTTGCAGCGTCAATTTATAAACGCGGAATTGATTTTATCAATGTTCCAACTACTTTGATGGCTATGGTTGATGCATCGATAGGCGGCAAGACGGGAGTAAATCTGAGTGGTGCAAAAAATTCTGTGGGAGTGTTCTCTTCACCTGAAGCTGTGTTCATTGATTCTGATTTCTTGTCTACTTTAAGTGATGAAGAATTTCACGCGGGATTTGCTGAAGTGATCAAACATTCATTGATCGGTGATGTTGAATTATGGAATACTATTTCTCAGTTAACTGATTTCAGAGCTGTAAATAATATCGATGATATTATATTGTTTTCAGTAGAAATAAAAAAATTGATCACTGACGAGGATTTTAAAGAAAGTGGAATTCGCAAAAGTTTAAATTTCGGACATACGTTAGGTCACGCTTATGAAAGTTCGTCGATGAAATTGTCGACGAATAAATTGCTTCATGGAAATGCTGTTGCATTAGGCATGATCGGAGAATTATATCTTTCATCTAAGCTTGCAGGATTTCCTACTGATAAATTGACAACTGTTTTAGATTTTCTTGTTTTGCATTATGGTAAATTTATTTATTCCATCAATGAAAATGAATTGAGTGAATTTCTTATTTCTGATAAAAAAAACGAGAACGGAAAAGTCGGATTCTATTTATTGCACGACATCGGAGTAGGAGCAGGAATGTATTTCCCAGAACCGGAAATGATAGAAGAAGCAGTTGCATTTACAAAAAGTATTTTGACTGAATAGCGATGGCATTCCGCTTAAAATGTTCCGGTCCGATAAAGAATTGCGAAGTAGAATTGACTGCTTCCAAAAGCATTTCTAATCGTGCATTGATCATTCGTGCTTTGAGTAATGAATATTTTGAAATAGATAACCTTTCGACATCAACGGATACTCAAGGATTGAAAGCCATCCTTGAAAACGGAAGCAACTTTATTGACGTAAATGATGCAGGAACAACGTTTCGATTTCTAGTTTCATATCTTGCAATTCAATCAGGCGATTTTGTTTTGACAGGAAGTGCAAGAATGAAATTGCGTCCGATTGGACCATTAGTTAATGCTCTAAAATCATTAGGAGCATCAATAGAATATCTCGAAAATCCGGGTTTTCCTCCATTGAAAATTTCAGGAAAGAAAATTTTGGGAGGCCAAGTTTCAATTGATAGAAGTCTGAGCTCACAATTTGTATCATCGTTGTTAATGATCGCGCCGATGTTTGAAAAAGGATTGACGCTTCATTTGAATGGAGAAGCTTCTTCTGAGTCGTATCTCAACATGACTCTTCAAATGATGCACTATTTCGGAATTGAAAATGTTAGAACAGATAGCACGATAATTATTTCCTCTCAAAAATATTCTGCACGAACGATTCATATCGAAAATGACTGGAGTTCTGCTTCCTATTGGTATTCGTTATGTGCAATGAATCCGGGAAGTGAATTTGTATTGCATGGACTTAAGCATCATTCTTTTCAAGGCGACAGAATAATGGCAGACATAATGAATTTTTTTGGAGTGACGACAAATTTCGAAAGCGATAAAATTGTCATTAAATCTCGTATTGAAAAATTATCAGAAACTGTTGCTGAATTTAGTTACGATTTCACTTCTCATCCTGATCTTGTTATGACGATTGCCGTACTTTGTGCAGCAAAAGGAATTCCGGGAACATTTACAGGAGTAAACACTTTGCGAATCAAAGAATCAGATCGATTGCTTGTATTAAAATCAGAATTGGAAAAATGTGGAGTAGAAGTGGAAGTTACTGAAAGTGCTTTGAATGTTATTCCGCGTGGATTATTCAAGCAACCCGGAGTAATTAATACTCATAATGATCATCGCATTGCTATGGCCTTTGCGCCGCTTGCTTCTGTCCTAGATTCAATTTCGTTTGATTCTATTGGTGTGGTGTCGAAGTCGTATCCGGAATTTTGGGAGCAGTTGGCGTTGGCCGGGATTGTGGTCGATTAGTGAATGATTTCTGCAACCCATTAAAGGTTCAGTCTTACCTGAATCTTAATATCGTCAATTATCTGTGCAGTACCAATAAAATCATCATCATAAGTCATCCAACTTCTCGCAAACTTTGTACTGATGGTTATATTTTTAATTTTATAGTTCATGTTGATGTAAAATTTTGAACCGTTACCATAGTAGAATGGAATAGAGAATGCTCCCGGTAGATCGTTTTCATATTCGTAGAATCTCAGATCGAAATCTGGAGAATAGTAAACTGCATATCTTGCATTAGCGCTTATTCTTTTCTTGGGCGGATGAAAGAACAAGTCTTGACAATAGATGTATCCTTGCGAAATTGTATTCAAGTTGATTTGTTTGATTCCGATTTCAACTTTCGATCGATAGTCCCAAGTTTCATTTACAACTAATGCTAGTGAGAATCGGATATTTTGGATCTTGATTTCATTTGTAAATCGCAGTCCGTCGTAATCTGTCGAATTGTTTAATTGAGTAGTCTTGTTTCTATACCGGATTGCCATAGATAGTTTTTTGGAGGGCGTATAGGTCAGAAGGGCTCCCTTAGTAATACTTGCAGAAGGAAGGTCTGCTCTATATTTCAAGTATGGAAATTCGTCACGATTGATATAAGTGGTAATTGCAAAAGCCCGATTCAATTTCAAACTTGTTCCAAAGTAGATTCCGTTTTCATTTGCCGGATTTGTATTGCTTCCAATTGCATTCGATTTCAAGGAATGGAATTCTTTGTTATAACTGTGATGTGCAATACTAAAGCTTAGATTTTTACCTGCACTGACCAAAGCACCATTCAAAAATGCAATTGCTAAATTTGAGCATGTACTTACTTCTCCAAAGAGTAAAACATTCCTGAAATTCTTATTGTAGTCAAAGCCGGCATTCATATTTGATTTTCCTCGGAATTCGTATTTGTTATAATTCTGAATTGCTTTCAGTAGTGGCAAACTAAAGAGTTGATAAGCTCCTGTAAAACCTAGGTTCCAACCTTTGAAGGTGCTTTTGAGGTTTGCTCCAAAGTAAGTTTCTCGACTAACATGATAACCTGAGCTTTCAGATTGTGAACGATGATACCCGCTATTTAATAATGAACGAAGATATTCTTCACCTGTTGTTGTGTCAATTTCAACGTTGCCGTCAATTTTGTGTGATGAAAACCATGCTGTCCAATTTATTTTCTTGAGTTTTCCTTCTAATGCAATTCCCCGGAGAAACCGATTTTCATCAGTCGAAGCAGAAGGGCTAATTCCTCTACTTGATTTGCAAATACTGATAATATTTTCGTTCGATGAAAATCCGGAGCCTGACCATGCAGTGAGTCCTTGTCCAAAAGCAACAGTGTAGTCGCCTATGATTAGTTTATTGACTTTGTGATTCAATTTTATTTGAACAAAGAACGAATAGAAATCAAATCCCGCTTTCCCTGAACCAAAGATCACTTTTTCACCCGGATCTTTTTCAGCCAATATTGCGCAGCTTATGTTGCCATTAAAATTTCCTCTGTATTTCAAAGTCAATTTTGTCGGATCACCTTGGAAGTCTGCAGGGATATAATCTTTTACTTGTTGCTGAAAACGAAATGTAAATGATTGTGATTCATCATCCGCTACAGTTCTTCCGGTGATTTCTATATATGGCAAAATAGATCGTATGGTTTGTGGATCGAATTCATCGATCACTTGTAATTCTTGCAAGGCAATCAGTTTCCCAAATTTTTTGATGTGCAGTTTTAATGCTTCAAATTGTTTTTGCGAAATGAGATTTAGTTGGGCAAGAATTTCTGTATCATCTGAGTTTATTTCAATAGGATGGTCGATCAGTCTTTGCAATTCAATTGGAATCTCATCGTCTGTTTCTGATTGTTCTTCTTTTGCGAAATTGTCGTTTGTTTCAGTGATTATATCGGAAACATTTTGTGCGTATATGTCACAATGAAACATTAGGAGAAAGACGGAAATGTAAAATGCTTTCATTTCATAGGGATTAGCAATGAAAAACAAGAAGAATTTCCAATAGGTTGTTGCGATCGAAAGGCGAACTCCAGACGATAGTCTTTTACCAATAAACTAAAGCCTGCAGAAAGAGCGTCAATTTTATTTTGATATGAAATTCTGAATTCAAATTCTTTCATAAATAGATATTCAATTCCGATACTGTACATCATGTCATTCCCATTTTGTTGAATGGCAACGATGGCAATTTTAGTTTTGTCGGTGGGTAAGTATGACATTCCGCCGATGAGAGTAGAAGTAAGACTTTGTTGATTTTTCAACTTAACTCCCGTCGGATTATCAATCAAACAACCGAAATGTATTTTGCTTGTTGCTTTTGCGAATAAATAAATTGTTGCAGTTGCAGAAGGAAAATTAGAATTGTTGTTATCTGAGAATTGTTGCTGATGATATTGCAAACTAATTCCGCCGTTTATTTTTTCACCGATCTTTTTTCCATAGCCTAATTGAAAATCGACTTCACTGTAATTCTTATTTCCTGAGTAATCAATTGCACTTTTGAAAATAGAATTTTTATTGATGCTATGTGAAAATTGAATTGATGAAACGCTCAGGTCTTTTACGAAGTAGTTGAATTGATGTGAAAGTGAAAATCCATTAAATGTTGAATTGGTTTGTGAAGCGAGATTTATATTGGAATTAAAATCGGTGGTCATGGCTACATTGGAATGTGACAATGCCATTGAACGAGCGTCGGAGTTTAAACCGAAAACGTTTGAACAGGAGATCAGATTCGCGAAAAGTAATAGTTGCCAAATTTTCATTTGACAAATGTAAGTGTGGTGTGGAGCTTTCTACAACCAATATAAGATGGGAAATATGGGCGAATCTGGTGGGGCGAGGGAAACACTCGGCCGGGTATCAAGCGCTATCTGTCCGAGGTGAAGAGCGGTGTCGTGCCGCAGACGCTTTGGGGGTGGCAAGACGTTGGCAGCACGCGAAACTCGAAGCAGGAGCTTTCGCAGATCATGTCCTCGGGCGTAGACGGAGACTTGTTCATTACGCCAAAGCCGGTGAGCCTTGTCGAGCGAGTCATCGAGATCGGCGCGGAAGACAATGCGCTGATTCTCGACTCCTTCGCCGGCTCCGGCACCACCGCCCACGCCGTGCTGAAGGCCAACGCCAAAGACGGCGGCACGCGCCAGTTCATCCTCGTCGAAGGCGAGGACTACGCCGATACGCTGACGGCCGAGCGCGTGCGCCGCGCGATCAACGGCTACGCCTGGTCGGGCACGCAGCGCGAGACGCTGCTCGAAGAGAAGATCACCTTCACGCAGTTCAGACGAGCCGACGAGTGGCTCGCGAAGATCGAGGCGCTGAAGGCCAAGGAAGGCTTCGCCGAGGGCGACCTCGCCGATCAGGGCACGGCCACGCAGAAGCGCTTCGACAAGCTCAACGTGAAGGTCGACGACGGCGTACTGCGTGTCGAAGGCGAGCGCCGCGTCTCCGAGCGTGCACCCGGCCTCGGCGGCGAGTTCACCTACTGCACGCTGGGCGAGCCGGTCGATCTGGCCAAGCTGCTCTCGGGCGAGCGCCTGCCGGCGTTCGACGCGCTCGGCGCGTGGCTGTTCCACACCGCCACCGGCGGCACCGTGGCACCGGTGCCGAAGGGCGCGCCGCGGTGGTACCTGGGCGAGGCGCAGAACCGGCATGTCTGGCTGGTCTACCAGCCGGAGCTGGCGTTCCTGAAGTCGCCCGAGGCCGCACTGACCCTGACGCTCGCGAAGCGGCTGCAGTCCTGGGGCCG